>CAYUIW010000058.1:0-4306 GCA_964444905.1 uncultured Muribaculaceae bacterium | reverse complement strand
TGGTATTTGAAACAGAAAAACCTGTTACAGTTGAAGAAGTTAACGCAGCTCTTAAAGAAGGTGCTGACGGACACGTTCTTTGCTACACAGAAGAACCGTTGGTATCATCTGACTACGTTGGGACTTCACAATCATCAACTGTTGATGCTTTGTTAACACGTGTTATGGGTGGTAACCAAGTTAAAGTTATTTCTTGGTATGATAACGAAATGGGTTATTCAACAAGATTAGCTGAAACAACTAAAATGGTTGCAAAAAGCTTATAATTAACAGCTTTATAACTCAAAAGGCAAGTCTTACGACTTGCCTTTTTTAATAAGTTATTTCACTAAATACCATATTGTAAAAACCGGATTATCTTTATCGTATTTAATATCAACTTCTTTGCCACGGAAAATTACACCGATATAGTTAAAAAATTGTACAAATCTTTTGTTTTTAGTTTTTAAAAGTTCAAATCCATTAAGAGTAACTTCTGAATTTATTGTAACAATTTCATTATTTGTATTTTTTAGCTTAAATTTATTTAATTGAATTTCTGCATTGTCATTACCCCAACCATTTTCATCCAAAAAACTCACATAACCTGCTACAATTGCATCTTTTCTGAAGATTAATTTCTCATTTTCATAAACATCATTTTTAACTTTAAAGAGTAAATTATCACCGATTTGTATTTCATCGTATGCAGTTGAAATGTTTTCGGCAGGTACAATTCTTACAGGAATTTTTTCTGCAGAAAATACCATATTTCCACTGATAAGTAATAATGTTAATAACAATAAAATTCTTTTCATTTTTTATCCTTTATATATAACAAAAATTCTTGCTCATTTGGTTTTACAATAACTTCGCCGCCTCGCATCCACATTGTAAATTCTGATATGGTGCCGTCAACAAAATCATTCAATTTTTTATGTACATTACCGTGTAAATAAATTTCTCCGTCAAGTGATTTGCCGTTACATTTAAAATTTTCTATGACTACTTGAGCTTCTTTTCCGGCAAAACCGTTATTTTCAATACTTGTTACAATTCCTGTGACAATATCATCTTGTTTAAGTATTTTTGTATCTTGTATTACTCTAAAATTAACGGTATCACCTTCTGTTAAAGAATTCTTTTTGGCGGTGCTGATTGTTTGAGTTGGAGTCACTTTTACCAATATATTATCTGCAAATGTTATATTTGCAGATAATATTAATGCTAAAATTATTAGACAACCTTGTTTCATTAAAGGTTTATCCTTTCTTGTTTAAGCTTACGTTTTTCATAATCTTGTTTTACGCCTTTGATTTCTTTGCTCATAGTATCTTCAAAGTTTTTATAATAAGCATTGTTTGTCATTGAAGAATTTAGATATTGAGGGTATTTTACAAGAATATGTTTGTACATAGCGATTAATCTTTTTGTTCCTTTCGGGTGAGAGTACGTAAATCCCCAGTCAAATATTGGTTCAGCAAAAATTTTGTTACCCATAGTTATTGCCGCAATAGGGTTGTATCCGGCTTTAACCATCATATCTACGGCTTTTGTATCAGCTTTAAACTCATATTTTTTTGAATTAAATTTCATTGCCGTATATTTTAAATATCCACCATGAAAATCAAGGTCGTGAGCGATTTCGTGAGCGAGAACATATGCAAGTTCATCGTCGTTTTCAACATACGGAAGTAATCCGCTATATACCGTAATTTGTCTTGTATAACCATTCGTAACAGCATTTGGATTGTTTGGACTGTTTTTAATCAATACAGGTGTACGTTTATTAATTTTGTTTGCTTCCATTAGTTTTTGTGCAACTGATAAGACTTTTCTGTGAGCTTTACTTGTTTTTTCCCAGAAATTTGTCATGTTAACATTAGTTTCAATATAAATAGTATCCGATTCAGAAAACGATAAAGCTGAAACCGGCACTGCGAGTAGCATTAAAGATGCAAGTGTTAATAAAGATTTTTTCATATTATCTCCTTTTTTTCTTAACCCAATGTTATTTTTAATATAGCTGACAATCCAAAATATGTCAATGTAAAACTTTTATTAATGTAATTTAACTTTAGGATTTTGATGTTATAATTTATACATAGATAATAAATGGAGAGAAACGCATGTGCGGAATAGTAGGATATGTAGGTTTTAGACCTGTTGCAGATATATTACTTGATGGTTTGGAACAATTGGAATACAGGGGTTATGACTCAGCCGGTATTGCAGTTAAATGTGATAACGATATAAAAGTTTACAAATCTATCGGTAAATTGAATAATTTGCGGGAAGAGTTAAAACTCCATGTTGGCGAATTTGAAAAAACAACTATGGGAATTGGACATATCCGTTGGGCAACTCATGGTGCACCTACTGTTTTGAATGCACATCCTCATACATGTAATTGCGGAAATCTTGTTGTTGTACACAACGGAATTATTGAAAACTATAAAGAATTAAAAGCACAATTGGAAAAAGAAGGTTGTGTATTCCGTTCACAAACAGATACAGAAGTTGCCGCTCATTTTATTGCCAAAAAATATGCAAAAACACATGATTTGACGGAAGCTGTCAGACTTGCAACTCAAGAAATTGAAGGTGCATATGCTCTTTGTGTAATGCATAATGATTATAAAGATACCATAGTTGCAACTAAACGTAATGCACCTCTTCTAGTTGGTATTGGTGAAGGTGAGTATTTATTAGCTTCTGATGTCCCTGCAATTATTAAATATACTAAAAAGGCAATGTATTTAACCGATAATCAAATTGTAACAATTACACCAAATTCAATGAAACTTATTGACAAGGACGGGGTTGAAATTCCTCAAAAGATTGAACTTTTGCCATGGGAACCTGTTGCTTTAAGCAAAATGGGTTACAAACATTTTATGTTGAAGGAAATTCATGAACAACCTGATGTTATAAGAAACAACTTAACAGGGAAACTTCGTGCAGCAACAGAACCGATTGTACTTGATGAAGTTAAGTTGACAAAAGAAACTTTAAAAAAACTCAATCGTATCCAAATTATTGCTTGCGGAACTTCTTTACATGCCGCAATGGTGGGTAAGTATCTTATAGAAACTTTTTGCGGTATTCCTGTTGATGTAGAGGCTTCAAGTGAATATATTTACAGAAGAACTGTCACTGATGAACATACCCTCGTTATCGGTGTTTCTCAATCAGGAGAAACTGCAGATACTTTAACAGCTGTGAAACAGGCAAAAGCACGTGGTTCGCATATTTTAATTATTACAAACCGTCCTGATTCTGCAATGGCAAGAGAGGCTGACAGCTTAATTCCTGTTAATGCAGGTATTGAAGTTTCTGTTGCCGCTACAAAATCTTATATTGCGCAACTTATGGCATTTTATCTTTTATCATTATATATGGCTGAGATTAAAGACTCTACAGATTATGCAATTATTCAGTCAATTAAAAATGAATTGATACTTTTGCCTCAAAAAATTGAACAAATTTTAGCAAATACGGATGAAATCCAAAAATGTGCCCGCAAATATTCCGGTACAAAAGATTTTATTTATATCGCAAGAGGTGTAAATCTTCCAACAGCTCTTGAAGGTGCACTTAAGCTCAAAGAAATCAGTTATATTAATGCGACAGGATATGCGGCAGGAGAATTAAAACACGGTCCTATTGCAATGCTGGATGATACAATGCCTGTACTTTCAATATTAATGCATGGTACGGTTTACGAAAAACTTCTTTCAAACAGCGAAGAAGCCAAAGCACGTAATGCAAGAATGATTGCGTTAACAAATTCACACGATGAAAAATTGAATGATTTGTTTGAATGTATAATAAGAGTTCCCGAAGTTCAAGAATTTTTATCACCGATAATTGCAGTAATTCCATTGCAATTGATAGCATATTATATTGCGGAATTTTTGGGTAAAGATGTTGACCAGCCAAGAAACTTGGCAAAATCAGTAACTGTTGAATAAAAGCCGATATAGCTCAGTTGGTAGAGCAACTCATTCGTAATGAGTAGGTCAAGGGTTCAAGTCCCTTTATCGGCTCATGTTTCTTAGAGTGCAACTTGTGTTATTTAAAAAAACAGATTAATTTTCTTGCCAAAATTCAAATAATAATATATAATCTAAAATAATTAATAATTATAGGAGCAAAGGAAATGAGAGAAATTCATGATAATTCCATAAATATTATAGCTCTCAGTGTTGCCCCCCCCCCCCCCCCCCCCCCCTAATAAGGAGGGGGGGGGATTGTTGCATTATAGATATTAGGAGGGTCGTGTTGTGGGGAAGTGTAGATAGCTGTGGGTCCGCCGGAACGGGGT
>CAYUIW010000057.1:0-5455 GCA_964444905.1 uncultured Muribaculaceae bacterium | reverse complement strand
TCCAAACTGTTTCTGATTGTGATTGAACACCGCCTACTGCACAGAATACAGCAACAACACCGTCTAATACACGAAGTGAACGTTCAACTTCAATAGTAAAGTCAACGTGTCCCGGGGTGTCAATGATGTTAATTTGGTGACCTTTCCATTCAGCAGTTACAGCAGCTGATTGGATAGTAATACCACGTTCTTTTTCTTGTTCCATAAAGTCGGTAACTGCTGCACCATCGTGAGTTTCCCCAATTTTGTGAGTTTTACCGGTATAGAACAAAATACGCTCTGTAGTAGTGGTTTTGCCTGCATCGATGTGAGCAGCAATACCAATGTTTCTGATTTTCTCTAATGGAGTTTTTCTAGCCATTTTGTTTTTTCCTTTTTTATATTATTGTGTACTTCTGCTAATTAAGCTACACAAAAATTATCCCATAAAAATAATTTTTGACAAGAAAAAGTGTAAGTTTAACGCAAATTTTGTTAACAAGTCTATATTTAAAAAGCACCCTTGCGGGTGCTTTAAAAAATTATTTCTTTTCCGGCTTTGCCTCTTCCGATTGTTGTTTAACTTCTTTTTGAACTGTGTCTGAAATCTTTTTCGGGTCATATTCAGGATTTACATATTCTATAGTTGCGTTCTTTTTAAGAGATTCTACCAAATTATCTATCAAATTAAGTTGTTTTTGATTTGATAAGTAATTTTTGATATCAGCTTTAGCTTTTTCAAACGGTTCTTGACCTGCTTCCATTCTATCAGTTACAAGAATAATGTGATAACCGAACTGAGATTTTACAACAGGAGAAACTGAATTTGGACGTTGCGCAAATGCAGCTTTTGAAAATTCAGGAACCATTTCTTCTTTTGCAAAGAAGCCTAAATCCCCGCCTTTTACTGCTGATGTTGTATCATCAGAGTTTTCTTTGGCAAGCTTTGCAAAATTATCAACATTTACTTTTGCTTCGTTGTAAAGTTTATCAGCTTTTGCTTTTCTTGCATTGAGTTCTTCGTTAACTTTTGCTTTTAATTGTGCAGCTGTAATATCTTTATTTTGCGCATCTGATTTAATTATTTCTTCAATTTCTGCAGGATCAGCTGCAATAAGAATGTGTGATGCTCTTACTTTTGCAGGATATTTAAATTTTGCGATATTATCTTTGTAGAATTTTTGAGCTTCTGCATCTGAAACTTCACTTGAACCAAGTTCTTTTGCAAGTTTTTTCATTTTAACTTCTTCTTCAAGGTCTTTTTTAAATTGAGATGCTGTCAACCCGTTTTGTTTCAAAATCATATCAAGTTGTTCTTTAGAACCGACTTTGTCAATAATTTCCTTAATTGCTTCATCAACATCATCTTTTGTGACTTTAATATCACGTTTTGCCAATTCTTCATCAAGCAATGTTCTTATAATAAGTTCATTAACAACTCTGTCTTTAATCATCAAGTACATAAATCCGTTTGGATTTTCTTTAATATTTATGCCCATTTTAGCAAATGCAGAGTTGTTTGCTTGTTTATCAAAAGCTTTATCGAATTGAGCTTGTGTAATAACTTTATCATTAACTTTAATTAACGTTTCTTGTGATTTTAAACCGCAACCTGCAAACAATACAGCTGATACAGCCAGTGTTGCTACTAATTTTTTACCCTTCATTTAATATCTCCTTATTTAATATTCATGACTAACTTTAAACATATAATAAAACAAATCTGTCAAAATGTTAAATACTTCATCAAAATTCATATATAAGTGATTTAACAATATTACGGAATTACCATCATTGCAAGACTTTGGAGCAATAGTAAATTTTACGGCTTTTAATATATTACTCGGTAAAGATTTTCTGATAATATTCCACTCAGGTTGTGTAAAAGGTGTATAAATCCTTATATTGTCAGAGGTTTCTCGAATAAGTGAAATTTTTACATCTGTTGCAGCAAGCCTTATTTTAATTAATTTTATCAAATTTTCAACACTTTGAGGAGGTTTTGCAAAACGGTCTTTCCATTCCTCTGTAATATAATCCAATTCAATTTGAGATTTCACATCCGCCAGACGTTTGTATTCTATCATCTTTTGTTCTGCTGAACCAACCCATTCATCAGGAATAAATGCTGTCGTATTTATATCGACAATAGTAGGTGAGGATTTTTCGATATGTTCACCTTGCAACTCCTGTACGGTTTCTTCCAAAAGTTGACAATATGTGTCAAATCCTACATTAATCATATGCCCGTGTTGTTTTGTGCCGAGAATATTCCCAACACCTCTTATTTCAACATCTCGAAGTGCAATTTGATAACCGCTTCCAAGTGTTGTAAATTCTTTTATTGCTTTCAACCTGTGGACTGCATCTTTTGAAATTTCTTTGCTTTGACGATAGAAACAATAGCAATAAGCTTGTCTTTGGGAACGTCCCACACGTCCTCTTAATTGATAAAGTTGTGCAAGTCCAAATCTGTCTGCATCGTGAATTATCATAGTATTTGCATTAGGAATATCTATACCGTTTTCAATGATAGTTGTTGCTAACAGTATATCGTATTCGTGGTTTGCGAAATCAACAATAACTTCTTCAAGTTGCTTCTCATCCATTTGCCCATGTCCAACAGCAATTCTGGCATTCGGAATGAGTTTTTGAAGATGAAACTTAAATTCCTCAATACTTTCAACCCTATTGTACAAATAGAAAACTTGTCCTTCTCTGTCAAGTTCATGGACGATGGCATTCTTAACCATATTTTCATTCCATTGTCCAACATAAGTTTTGATAGGAAGTCTGTTTTTAGGTGGAGTGTTAATTACCGACATATCTTTTATACCGGAAAGGGACATATACAATGTTCTTGGAATTGGGGTTGCTGACATCGTAATAATATCAATATTTTCTCTTAATTGTTTTAATTTTTCTTTATGACGTACACCAAACCTGTGTTCTTCATCAATCACCATAAATCCCAAATCTTTAAACACAATCCCATCTTGTAAAAGTCGATGAGTTGCAACAACAACATCGCATTCACCTGTTGCAAGATGTTTAATTGTTTCTTTTTGCTCCTTTTTACTGCGAAAACGTGACATCAATTCAACCTGAACACCAAACGGTTTAAACCTCTCTGAAATCGTCTGAAAATGCTGAAGTGCCAGAATAGTTGTCGGAACAATAACGGCAGCCTGTTTACCTGATGTAACAGCCTTAAATATCGCACGCATTGCAACTTCAGTTTTTCCAAAACCTACATCACCACAGATAAGTCGGTCCATTGGTTTGTCGCTTTCCATATCGGCTTTAACTTCATTGATTGCACGCATCTGGTCAGGAGTTTCAACAAATTCAAATGCTTCTTCCATTTCAACTTGCCAACTTGTATCCGGCAAAAATGATATTCCTTGTTGCATTTTTCTTTTTGCGTATAGTCTTAACAAATCATATGCAACCGCTTCAACTTCTTTTTTTACACGAGCTTTAGTATTTTCCCAATCTTTACCGCCCATTCTGGAAAGTTTTGGTTTAATATTACCTGAACCCCGATACCTGACAAGCAGGTTTATTTGCTCGGCAGGAATATGTAATCTGTCTTTTGCAGCATATTCAATAGTTAAATAATCCTTAAACTGTCCGTCAATTTCTTGTTGTGTAAGTCCTCTATAGATACCGACACCATGAATAGTATGTACAACATATTCACCTTCTTGAATATCATTAATATTTTCAATATACTCCGGTTTTTCCTTGTAATAAGATTTACGTGAACTTGTAATTTCTTTTGAACGTTTATTAAATAACTCTCTATCTGTCATTACTATAGTTTTGCAATCTTCCAAAATAGAACCCGCCATTGCAATACTTTCTGTAATTTCAATATTATAAATTTCACGTTCATTTAGGATTTCTTTTACACGTTCCGGATAATCCGTGGCAATTATTATTCGGTAATCATTATGAGCATTGATAAATTCTGATATATCATCTAAATTTGCACCAAAATTTCTTAACGGCTGAGAGTCAAATTCAACAATATCACTCATTTCTCCGTCAATAAAATTATTTAGTCCGATTTTAACCAAATAAGAACTTTTCTTTAAAAAATCGCCAAAATCAAAATGATTTTTACCTTTTAGTGGTTTTATTAATTCAAGCTTAAGGTTTTCTTCAAGTTGTTTTTCCAAGTTTTCATTTACAAATTCATATTTGGAATAAATTTCGGTAGTTTCATCAAATATTAAAATATAATCTTTAAAATAATCCAGTACACTAACCATATCAGAATTAAAATAATTTTGATAAACTTCAATTCCTTCAAAATAACCACTATCTTCCTCGTTCAGTTTCGGGCTGTTTTCATTTAAAACGAATTTATATACCGGTAAAATTTCTGTTTCTTTAATTTTTTCAACTGATTTTTGTGTTTCATTATTAAAATATCTGATATCGACGACTTCATCTCCCCAAAGCTCAATTCTGACAGGGTTTTCATTCAGAGAAAAAATGTCTGCAATATCACCTCTGATGCTAAATTCTCCTATATCACTAACCATTGTCGAACGCTTATAGCCAAGATTTACAAGTTTTTGACTCAATTCTTTTAGGTCAATTTCATCACCAATTTTAATTTGCAACTTATTTTCTTCAAAAAATGTTTCTCTTGGAAATTTTTCAAGTAGAGTTTTTACGGGACATATAACAATATCAGGTTTTTCTCGAAGAATTTTAACCTGTTCCGAATATTCATAAAGGTTTTGCGAAATACCTTCATACATAGATATATTCTGAAAAGGAATAAGTGCAGAAGTTATTCCGAACGCATTTTGTAAATCATTCTGAAATTTTAGTGCATTTTGTTCGGATGAAGTCACAAGAAGAATTTTCTTTTTTGAAATTTCTTGTACATTTTTTATCAGCACTAAACGCAAAAGAGAAGTTAATCCGGTCACAGCAAATGACCATGACTTTTTAACATAATCTCTGAATTCTAAAAATTTTTCACTTGATAAACAATCTATCGATAACATTATCCTGAATAAGGGCTTTTGTAATCAATGCCCATTTCTTTAAGAGTTTTTATAAAATTTTGAGCACAAATTTTTTGAGCTTCCGGTGGTACAATTCTGAGAATTTCAACTGTTCTGGAAATAACAGGGTCTTTATCATACCAACGATTGTTGGCATTTACAGGTTTAACCATAGCATAAAATTTATCGATTGTTTCTTTAGAAACTTTTTCTTCAATTTTTCGCAAAAATACTTCAGCTTGAGCTCTTAGTTCTGTTTGATAATTTCTTAAAAGCTCTATAACTTCTAATAATAACGGGTCGTGATCATACCAACGTTTATATGTAGGACTCATTTCTTGTTTCCTCCGTCAGCTCAACAGGAGAAATTATTTCTGACTTTCTCTCTATTTTGCCTCCTAACAATCTTATCTTATTTTCGAAATTTTCGTATCCTCTATCTATATGAT
>CAYUIW010000056.1:0-5632 GCA_964444905.1 uncultured Muribaculaceae bacterium | reverse complement strand
AGAAAACAGTCTAAAACCCAGACTACAAGCGGGTTTACCCCCCCCTAAATCGGCACAACATGGTCATATCAAGGCTTTTTACCTTGTTTGAATACATAAATTCTGTGTAGTTTGCATTAACCATACATAAATAATATCATTTTATTCCAATTTATGCAATATTTTAATAGCATCAAATTTTAACAACGCTGATAAATGTTGAAAAATTTTTATCAGCGTTTTATTATAAAAGTGTACAATTTACACCCAAGGGATTTAGAATTATGGCATCAAATGAAAATATTAGAAATATCGCAATTATAGCACACGTTGATCACGGCAAAACAACTCTTGTTGATTGTTTGCTTAAGCAAGCCGGTGTGTTTAGAGAAAACCAACATGTTGAAGAACGTGTATTGGATAGCAATGATTTGGAACGTGAAAGAGGAATTACAATTCTTTCAAAAAACATTTCAATTGATTATAAGGGTACAAAAATTAATGTTGTTGATACGCCGGGCCACGCTGATTTTGGCGGTGAAGTTGAGCGGGTATTAGGCATGGTTGACGGCGCATTATTGATTGTTGATGCTGCGGAAGGTCCTATGCCGCAAACACGTTTTGTCCTTTCTAAAGCACTTGAATTAGGTTTAAAAATTATTGTAGTTATAAACAAAATTGACAAACCTGCAGGTGAACCGTTAACAGCATTGGACAAAGTTTTTGATTTATTTACGGAATTAACTGACAGAGAAGATTTAATCGACTTTCCATATATTTTTGCAAGCAGTTTAAACGGTTTTGCAATAAAGGATTTGGATGATGAGCGCAAAGATATGATACCTTTGCTTGACTGTATTATGGAAAACATTAAAGCTCCGGAAGGTGATGAAAACAAGCCGTTCCAATTCCGTGCAACATCACTTGATTATAATGAATATGTAGGTAGAATTGTTATCGGACGTATTGCAAACGGTAAAATTAAATCACAAGAACAAGTTTGCATCGTGCATGCAGACGGTTCTCAAGAACGTGGGAAGATAACAAAACTTTTTGGATTTAAAGACCTCGGAAGAGTTGAAATAGAAGAAGCTTCTGCCGGTGATATTGTTGGTATTGCGGGGTTTGCAGACATTCAAATCGGTGAAAGTATTTGTGATGTAAATAATCCGGAACCGTTACCGCTTATTCACGTTGATGAACCGACATTACAGATGAATTTTTCAGTAAATGACAGTCCGTTTGCCGGCACTGAAGGAAAATTTGTAACTTCACGTCAATTAAGAAAAAGACTTTACAACGAACTTGAAAAAAACGTAAGTTTGCGTGTTGAAGATACGGATTCTACAGATGTATTTAAAGTATCAGGCAGAGGCGAACTTCATTTGGGAATTCTAATCGAAACAATGCGTCGTGAAGGTTTTGAATTTGCAGTTTCCAAACCGGAAGTTATTTATAAAAGTATAAACGGTGAACATTGTGAACCTTACGAAAACTTAATCGTTGATGTTCCTGAAACTTATGCAGGAAGTTGTATCGAAAGACTTTCAGGACGTAAAGGCGAAATGAAGGATATGCAAAATTCCAAAGGCAGAACGACAATGACATTCCATATTCCGGCTCGTGGCTTGATAGGTTTCAGAAGCGAATTTATAAGAATGACTCGTGGTGAAGGTATTATGTATCACACATTCTTGGAGTACAGACCTTTTGCCGGTGATATTCCTCGTCAAAGAAACGGTTCAATTATTGCACATGAACAAGGTGAAGCTATTCCGTATGCATTAGCTCAATACGAAGACCGTGGCGTATTTTTCATAACTCCAAAAACGAAGGTTTATCGAGGCATGATTATCGGTGAATGCAACAAACCTCAAGACATTGTTGTAAATATTTGCAAAACCAAAAAATTAACAAATATGCGAAGTGCAACAGCAGACGTAATGGTAACACTTCAGGCTCATAAGCAAATGGCACTCGAAGAATGCTTAGAGTACATTTCTGATGATGAGCTTGTAGAGATTACACCGGAAAATGTTCGTATCAGAAAAGCTGATTTGACCAGAAAAATTTATAATTAAAAAATCGGAGCTAATGCTCCGATTTTTATTTTTCTTATATTTTCTATTGACCAACCGAACCGTATGAAAAATCGTTTTTGATGTTTGTTTGAAGAAGTTTTGTCCAACTTGTTTCATAAGATGAAATTTCGTTTAACTGTGTTTCACAATTATTTTTATCCAGCTCTAGTTCAGATTCCCAAGATTCAAGTGTTGCAAGTTCAAATTCGTGGTCATTTTCTAATTGCTCAACAAGCACCGAATATTCATCAGTACCATAACCAAATTCTTCATCATAATACAAATCTTGTTGTTTTTGGTTATATTGTTGTTGCAATTCAGCAGTTTTTCTTGATGCTGATACCATGTTAAACATAATATCTGACAACTGTGAATTAAGAGCTGTTTTTCTCTTTGTGTACATCAGTAATGTTTCATGAATACTTGAAATTGCCATCGCTCTGTCCTCTTGTTTTATCTCTCTTACATATATAAAAACAATATAAAATCCCTAATTTCAACAAGTCCTCAATTCTTTACATTTGTTAACAAATTATAATACATCTCACGAATGATACATTTTTAAGGTTTGTGATATAATAAAGGAAAGAGAGGTTAAATATGGATCAACAAACTTATTTAAAAATTATGGGCTATGTGCCAACTGTTATTGAAGCATCATCCAGAGGTGAACGCTCTTTTGATATTTTTTCAAGATTATTGAGAGAAAGAATTATTTTTCTTGGTACCGAAATTGATGATGAAGTAGCAAATTCAATTGTTGCACAACTTTTATTATTGGATAGTGAAAATCCGGAAAAAGATATTATGTTATACATAAACAGCCCGGGAGGTGTAATTACTGCCGGTATGGCAATTTACGACACAATGCAGCTAATTAAAGCCGATGTTTCTACAATTTGCTTGGGCGATGCCGCATCAATGGGTGCATTTTTACTCTGTTCAGGAGCAAAAGGTAAAAGAATGGCACTTCCTAACGCAAGAGTTATGATTCACCAACCTTTAGGCGGTGCTCAAGGTCAAGCAACTGATATCGAAATTGAAGCAAAAGAAATTTTGAGAATGAAAGATATGTTGATAAGTATTATGGCTGAAAACTCTGGTCAACCTTACGAAAAAGTCAAAGAAGATTGTGAACGTGACCACTTCTTATCAGCTCAAGAAGCCCTTGAATACGGACTTATAGATAAAGTTGTCACTAAATCAAATAAATAGTTTGTTAACAAAACTTAACAAACAACGGAAAAACATGCAATTCCTGCGAGTTGCATGTTTTTATATAATTGTAAAGGTTAGGTTAGTTAATTAAAGGTAGGAGTTACGACGATGGCGATTTTAATTTTTGCCGCTCGAAAACATCAACTGATTGAACAGCAGTATCGTAAGCAAGATAGGCTGAAAGAGATTACCAACAAACTTATGGATCTCCAACAATACGCAGCAAATATTGCAGACGGCTCAGTTTCAATGTTTGACATGATGAATACGCCAAGTTCTATGATGCAACGTCAAATGATGTTCATGGGATTTTCTCACAATATGGCTCTTCAAAATGCTCAAATGAATTTTTCGAATATGGCACCAATGTATCAACAACAAATGGCTGGTATGGATGCAAATTCACAAATGATGTATCAAAACTGGATTATGCAGAATTTGTACAAACAAGAACGTGAAAGATTTGCGAAAATGGAAGCAAAACTTTTGAACCAGCAAGAAAAAGAACTTACAAACGAAAAACTTCAAATTGAATCTCAATTAAAAATGATTGAACAGGATCTTGAAAGCTGTAAACAAGCTGAAGATGCAGGTATCAAAGCTTTCAAACCTAATTATGTAGGTTAATTTTAAACAAAAATTTTATCCTATCCTTAACTAACCCTTAAGGGCTCACTTAAACGTGAGTCCTTTTTACATTATAATAATATTGTCAATCGGAACATCAAAATTATCGTGCGGTAGTTTTTCAACAATAAGTTCTGAAGGAAGAGCTGTTAGTGTTTCTGCATTACATTGCGAAAGAAATCTATCGTAGAACCCTCCGCCATATCCAAGTCTGTAACCAGCTTTATCTGCCATAAGTGCCGGAACTATTACCAAATCTAAAATATCCGCATTTACAGGATTAGAACAAGGTTCCATAATATTAAAAGATGATTTTTCGTATTTTTCACAATGAGGGCAAACCAAAAGGTCTTCACCTTCAACTTTTGGAAAATAAAAATTTTTATTGTCTTCTAATAATTGTAACAGGTTGATTTCAAATTTTGTTGGATAAAACAACATTACATTCTGTGCAGATTTATAGCAAGGTAATTCACGAATTTTTTTTACTAAATTCGTGCTTATATACTCTATATCCAAAGTTTTTCTTAAACTTTTTGCGTAACCTCGTAGGTTAGTTTTATTCTCCATATTTTTAATATATAATAAATGCAAATGACAAACAACTGCGAAAACAATTTAATAAACCCTAATTGGGCACAGCACGGGTATATTCAAGTTTATACCGGCGACGGCAAAGGTAAAACAACAGCATCTTTGGGACTCGCAATGAGAGCTCTCGGCAGATGTTGGAAAGTTTTAATCATTATGTTCACAAAAGGCGGAAATGATTACGGAGAACTTAACTCTTTTATGAATCTTGCTCCGTCAATTAAGGATAATTTAAAAATTGTTCAGGCAGGTTTGGACAGAATTGTTTACCAAGATAACAAAACCGAAGCTGATGCAACAGAAATCAAAAAAGGTTGGGAGCTTGCTAAAAAAGCAATTCTAAATGACGAATACCAACTCATAATTCTTGATGAAGCAAATATTGCTATAGATATGGGATTCATTGATGTTGATGAGGTCGTAGAGGTGTTAAAACATAAACCCGAAGAAATGGAAATAGTCCTTACAGGTAGAAATGCTAATCAAAAAATTGTTGATATCGCACATCTTGTATCAAAAATAGAACCAGTAAAACATTATTGGGATACAGGTATTGTTGCTAGAAAAGGCATAGAATATTAACAAACGCCCTTGAATTTAAAGGGCGTTTGTTGTTTCGTGTTGAAAATATTATTGAACACATACAGCTATCACGGAACTGATAGTTCTAGCGGTAGAACCCACCCCAGTTCTCGTAGGATAAAAGTAGCGGGTTTCCACAACGCTATTATACTCATCTGACCATATAGAGAAGTAATTATAAGCATTTAATGTAAAGCCTAAAGATGATACTTTGCTTGTATCCATTGTTAGGTTTTCTACATCGCTTTCATCTCTTGGTAGGTTTTGTATTTGATTTGTATTATAAATATAGTTTGCTATTTCTGTTAACTGTGCTAATGTTGGCATGTTTTGTACTCCACCACATTGTTTTACAGCTCCAGCCCAATAGTCTTCATCAGGAATTTGATTTCTTTCATCGCCAGGAAAGCATTCAGGTATTCCAAGTTTACTTTTCTGCGCTTCACATTCTGCATATGTCATAGGTGTCGGTGTAAACGGCGCCCCATAACAAGTCCCACCAATCTCAAACGCACATTTGCTGCCTAGTTGTGTTACGTTTATTGCTCGCATGT
>CAYUIW010000055.1:0-6010 GCA_964444905.1 uncultured Muribaculaceae bacterium | reverse complement strand
ATACATAAATTCTGTGTAGTTTACATTAACCATACATAAATAATATCATTTTATTTCAATTTATGCAATATTTTACACAATTAACAAAAAGTTGTTTTTTTAAACTTATACTTGGATTTGCGCATTAAATGTTCCTTTAAAAGACCTTTTTGACTTCCAGTAGTAAATTTATTTTTCGAGAGTTGTATGTTTATGTAAACAATGAAAAGAGTAACAGCATTAACAAAATTTACGAATTTGCATATTTATAAAACCTTGTTAATATTATATTATGGGTAAAATTTTATTTATATCAGAACGACCGGAGAAAATACAACAATATGCGGCTATCTTTAACAAAAAACCATATGTTTTTTCGTCAATAAGTGATGAAAATTCCATAATTTCAGCACTTGAAACAAATCAGCCGGATGTAATAATTTTCGATAAAACTGACAAAAATATTATTAAAAAGACCAAATCAACAATTGCTTCGGCAGCATTTATTCTTTTAACGGACGGGAATAACATTGAACCGGAAATTTCCAAAAATATAAATGCATTTTTGATGGAAGATATGCCGGAACAAATTATTCTTTCTACTATTGATGCTAATTTAAAAACAAAGCAATCACTTGAACAACTTTCTGAAACAAACAAAGATTTGGCAGACAGTTTATATAGATTAAATGTTCTTTACAGTACCAGCTCTCGTTTTGCCGGTTCATTAGACAAGCAAAAACTTGTTGAATACATGATAGAAGGCATGGATAAAGCCTTGAGTTTTGATTTGACTTGTACGCTTGCTTTTTGCACGGAAGAACAACCCGTTTTAATTTTAAATTCTTTATATGATATTTCGGATGAACTTCTAAGCGCTATTAAATTCAGAACGATTTTGAATTATAAGTCGCTTTTTGAAAACAAAGAAACACCATTTGAGATAGACGAAAATAATCTTAAAGTAATTAAAAATGTCAAATATCCGGCAAACAAATTTACTTTCACGCTTTTTCAATATGATAATATGTTTGCACCTATCAGCATAGGTGATAACTTTTTCGGTTGTATAGAAATTTTTAAAGAAACACCTTTTACATCTGAAGATGCAACTTGTTTTCAAACAATTGCTCAACAAGTTTCACTACCATTGAAAAGTGCAACTCTTTATCAAGAAATTAAAGAAACAAATAATAAATTAGAAAAATTGGAAAGATTAAAATCAGAGTTCATTTCAATAGTTTCGCATGAATTACGAACACCGCTTACTGCAATAAAAAATTCAATGGACATACTATCCTGTGGAAAATGTGGTCAATTAAACGAAGCCGGCGGTAAATTCCTTTCAATGGCACAACGCAATGTCAAGCGTCTTGGCGGAATTATTAACGATTTGCTCGATTTATCAAAAATCGAAGCCGGAAAAATGGATTACCATTTCACAAATATGAATATTCATACTGTTATTGATTATGTAAAAACTTCACTTTCAGTTATGGCAAAAGAAAAAGGCTTGAATTTAATTGCGGAAGAAACTGCAAATTTACCGGAAATTTATGCCGATTCACAACGATTAGAGCAAGTTTTAACTAATTTAGTGTCTAACGCAATAAAATTTACTCCGGAAGGAAAAACTATAACAATTCGTTCACATTTGGCAGATGCTGTACAATTTACAGCGAATGATTGTTTTATGGATGATTTGAAAAAACTTTCCGGTAAATATATTGTTGTTTGTGTTGAAGATGAAGGTATTGGAATTGCAGAAAAAGATTTGTTACGTGCATTTGACAAATTCGCTCAGATAGAAAATTCTTTATCCAGAAAAGCAGGTGGCTCAGGATTAGGGTTACCGATTGCGAAACAATTGCTGGAAGCTCATAATGGTGCAATTTGGTGCGATAGCGAACCGGAAAAAGGGTCAAGATTTTACTTTGCAATTCCGGTTGCAGTTGTTCCTGTTGAATTAACCGCAAGCTAATTTTACGAAATGTTACAGATGTATTGCCTACACAGTAATATGATATAATATTGTTAACAGAGGGATATAGTATGAAAAAAATTCTTATCGTTGATGATGAACAAGATATTGTAGAAAGCTTAAAGTTTGTACTTGAGGCTGCTGATTACACTTGTTATTGTGCTTATAATGGTGAAGATGGGTTAAAACTTGCAAAAGAAATTGTACCGGATTTAATTATTCTTGATGTTATGATGCCTAAAATCAACGGTTATAAAATTAGCAGGCTTTTAAAATATGATGCAAAATACAAAAATATTCCTATTTTGATGGTAACTGCACGTTCCCAAGAAGAAGACAAACTTATCGGTGAAGAAACAGGTGTTGATGAATACATTACAAAACCTTTTGATTTGGATGAAGTTGTTAAAAAAGTTAAGGGGTATCTTGAATAATGGAAACTGTCACCAACAAAACTTTAGAAAAGCTAAAATATGATTTAGTCAGAGCAGGACTTGTACAATACGAAGTTATTGAGCAAGCTGAAGAAATTTCAAATGCCCAAAATATTAACATTGGACAAGCGCTTATTAACTCCGGTGTAATCACCGAAGAAACATTACTTAAGTTTTTAGAAGCAAAACTTCATATTCCGTACGTTAATCTTGATGATTATTCTCTTGATGCTAATTGTCTAAAATACGTAAGTTATTCAGATGCAAAACGTTATAAAATTATTCCGCTTTTCAAAATAGAAGATACACTGACGGTTGCAATGGCTGATCCGTTGGATTTGTTTGCAATCGACAGAATTTTGGAAACTGCAGAATGCTCAATTGAGCCTGTAATTTCATCTGAACCCGGTATTCTGAAAAAAATTGATGAATACTATAAAAATGACAGTACAGTAGGTGAAATATTTACCGGTATTGACATTGATTTTGATTGGCGTGATGAACTTCACAGTGAGGATTTGAGTGATAATCATATTCAAAAAATCATACGTGCAATTTTAAAACAAGCTGTCATGGAAGGTGTTCATGAAGTAACTTTTCAAGGTGAAGATACCGGATTATGCGTAAATTTTAAGAAAAACAGTGAATTGGTTAATAAAGGGACTATTCCAACAGTTTTAACATCCTCTTTTACAGCAAAACTCAAAACTCTGGCAGAATTGGATCCTTCTGTTTCTGAAGTTCCGCAACTGGGAAAATTGAATTTTAAAGTTGATGATGTGCTTATAGTCACTAGTATTTCTACTTTTCCAACGATTATGGGTGAAAGAATTTTTCTAAAAATTTATAAACCTCCTAAAGCTTTGAATAAACTTATTGAAACTGATAATCAGTTCAGAATTGTTAAAAAAGCTCTTTCAGAAGCGGGTATTATACTTGTTTGCGGTTCTCCATTAAGTGGAAAAACTCACGTAATTTACTCACTTTTACTTGAAGCTGCAAAAAATAATACCAAAAACATCATGACTTTGGAAAGCATTACAAAATATAATCTCCAAGGTGTTAATCAGTGTGAACTGAATGAAAATGTCGGCTTTAACATGGATAAAGCTTCCAGATTTATTGAATTTCAGTCACCGGATATAATTTATTTGGAAGGTATCAAAACAAAAGAATCATTTGATTATTTTGCAGGATTAGTGTTTGACGGAAAAACAGTTATTATGGAGTTTCTTGCAAATAACATGGAAGATTTACGTAGTAAAATGTCTTTTTCCGACTTTGAAACTCTTAAATCCTTAATCAACAGCATGATTTTTATACATTCTAAAAATAGTATCGAGGTCTTTGATAAAGAAACTATACAAAAATATTTGGCTTAAGTTACGAAATGTAACTTTTTTTTCTAAACCCTTAGATGTATTTTAATATGTAAAATTAAAAATTTAAATTGAGAAAAAACGTGTTGTTATGCGGATTTGTGCTTTACTTTAAATTAAGTTTTGTAAATTTACTACAGAAGTAACACCATGGATTGATGATAAACATAACAAAAGTGGTATAATATTATTAGAGGAGATAAAAAGATAAGCCCTGGCACCGTGTAGGCGGAGCAAGAAAGGCAAAGAAATATATGAACAATCTACAATTTCAGAACGACTTAGAAAAGTTAATCGAGATCTTACCCGAAAAGGTCCGAAAGCACATCACCTGTGAGAGCATGTCCGATGTTATAGAAATCGTTTTGGATATCGGGCGAGTTCCTGAGATACGACATTCGGCAGGAGCAATTGAGTATTTACCGACCAGCGAGGTTACGTATGAAGATATCACATATATAACGCAAAGGGTACAAGAGTTTACATCAGATAATCGTTCAGGCATCCCCGGAACACTCCACAGAATTAGCGCAATAAGAAATCGTCAGGGAAAAGTTATAGGTCTTACTTGCAGAATTGGTAGAGTTGTTACGGGGACAATTGCTTGTATAAAAGATTTTTGTATGCAAAATAAAAGCATACTGTTTTTAGGTCGCCCTGGAGTTGGTAAAACAACAAAATTAAGAGAGATATCAAGACTTGTAGCTGACGAACTCGGAAAACGTGTTGTTGTCGTTGATACATCAAATGAAATTGCCGGCGATGGTGATACTCCACATCCGGCGATAGGTCATGCTCGTCGTATGCAGGTCCGCCAACCTGAATTTCAAAAAGATATAATGATAGAAGCGGTTGAAAACCACACACCGGAAGTAATTGTAGTTGACGAAATCGGTACGGAAGAAGAGGCTCAAGCAGCAAGAACCATAGCTGAACGTGGTGTAATGCTTATCGCTACTGCACACGGTAATACGCTTGAAAACTTGATTAAAAACCCAACTTTATCAGATTTGGTCGGCGGTATTCAATCCGTAACCTTGGGTGATGATGAAGCAAAACGCAGAGCTTCCCAAAAAACAGTTCTAGAACGTGAAAAACAACCTACATTTGATATTGTAATAGAAATTCTTGATAGAAATACGTTGGCTGTTTACAAAGATACAGCAGAAGCTGTTGACTATATTCTTAGAGGTTGGCCAATCAGACCTGAAATTCGGAAAGTTGACCAAACTTATGAAAAACCTGCTCAAGGTACAATTTCAGGTGAAATTAATAAGCTTGAACAGAAAATTTTACCTGAGCCGACAGATAGTTTGAAATTCAGTTTCTCAAGAAAAGATTATGTTGAACAGGCAAAGGGTATTAAGAAGATTTATTTGTACGCTGTATCAAGAAGTATTGTAGAAAAAGTAATTGAGCGGCTTGATTTGGATGCTGAAATTACAAGAAGTATAGAAGATGCGGATATAGTAATTGCACACAAAAACTTCGCAAAAGGCGGAGCAAAAGTTTTAAGTACTGCAAACGAATACAGATTACAAATTTTCTATGTAAAAACAAACTCTATGGCACAAATTCAAAAAGTTTTGAAGGAAGCACTTGATATTCAGGAAACATCCGAAACTCTTCGAGGGTACTATGATGATGCAGAGCGAGCACTGGATGAGGCAAAAGCTGCGATAAACAAAATTTTAGCAGGTGCGGAACATGTGGAACTTCAACCACAAAATCACCAGATTAGAAAACTCCAACACGAACTTGTTGAACAGCACAATTTAGAAAGCAAATCCGTTGGAGAAGGTGAACTCCGCCATTTAAAAATCGTAGGCGGTAGTGAGTTTAAAGACGATAGAACTGCATAAAATTTATTGCATAAAAAAAGCGGCTCTTATGAGCCGCTTTTTTGGTTTGTTATTTACCTTCAACAACCGCTTGAGCTGCTGCAAGTCTTGCTTGCGGAATTCTAAACGGTGAACAAGATACGTAATTCAATCCAATTCTGTGACAGAATTTAACTGAGTCCGGATCTCCGCCGTGTTCGCCACAAACACCGCCAACAAGTGAAGAATTAACTTTTTTGCCTTTTTCCATTGACATTTCAATTAATTGTCCTACACCTTTTTGGTCTAATGTTTCAAACGGGTTAGACGGTAAGATTTTTTGTTCAACATATCTGTTGAGGAATTTACCTTCCGCATCGTCACGTGAATAACCAAAAGTCATTTGAGTTAAGTCAT
>CAYUIW010000054.1:0-6774 GCA_964444905.1 uncultured Muribaculaceae bacterium | reverse complement strand
TAACGTTTCATACCACCGTGGCAAGAAGCGTAACCGTTACGAGCTGCACAACCCCAAGCAAGAGTTAATGTACCTTTTTTGTGTTCACCGAAGTATCTCATACCCAAAATGCAAGCACAGTTGTGTTCAGGGTCAAAGAATGTCAAACCGTATGGGAAGTCAGGGTGTGACCAATCAGGATCAGAGAATACATAGATATCACCATCCGGTAATTCTCTTGAATCTGCGTACATTTCAGCATAAGCTTCGTTGATGTATTGGAAGTTTAACATCCAAGAATACATAATGTTTTCAAAACCTTCCGGAATCATCAAATGAGCTTTTACCATGAAGTCTTTATCCAAACCAACAACAGCTTCGGTTTTATACATCAATTTATCACGTGTAGAATAAATAGCTTCACGAATGATTGGTAATAAATATTTCAAATCGCAATTAGGTTCACCAACGATTTTTCTTGCAGCTGCACAACGACCAACTACAGTACCATCATTGAATAATAATTGGTTAGCACCTTGTGGCAAGCCTAATTTTTCAGGTTGGTAAACAGGCATGCCTGTTAATTCAATTGTACCTGAGCTTGATTTAGCTAACTTGTATGCTTCAGAAACTGACTTAACTTCTTCAACGTTATTGCCAAAGAAAGGTGCAGTAATTGTAGCACGAGCAGCTGACATCAATGTTTTCAATTCTTCTGAATTTGTAAAAAATTCTTTTGTTGTCATAACATTTCTCCTTCTTTAAGTAATATATAAAGTGTTGTTTTTACAATTTTTATACACACAACAAGTTTACCACAAATAAAAAAAGTCAACAAGTCCCTTAATATTTATATGCCTACACTTAATCCGGCACAAAGGTTTATTGATTGTCCCGTAATTCCTTTTGCATCTTCGGATATGAGGTATTTTACAAGTTTTGCGACTTCAACGGGTTGAACAAAACGTTTTTGCGGGATTGTTTCCAGAATTTCATCCTTGCCAAATTCTGATTCATCTATTGATTGCAAGCCTAATTCAGTTTCTACCCAGCCGGGGTTTATTGTATTTACAGTAATGTTATATTCGGCGAGTTCAAGAGCGAGTGCTTTTGTCATGCCTATTAAACCTGCTTTTGAAGACGAGTACAAGCTCGCATAAGCTTCGCCCATTACACCGGAAATTGAGCCTATATTAATAATTCTGCCCCATTTATTTTCTTTCATGTTAAGTGTTGCTTTTGCTATAAGTTTTGCAGGAGCAACAAGATTTGTATTAAAAATCTCGTTTATTTGAGTGTCAGTCATTTGTTCTATGCCACCGTAAATATATTCACCTGCATTATTAATTAAAATATCTATTTTGTTTTCCGCAATATATTTTTCTAAAATTTCAGTTTCCTTAGAAAGGTCGCAAACACAATAATTATCATAGATTTTAAGCAATTCAACATTTCTTCCGGTTGCAAAAACATTGCCTATGTTTTTAAGTTCTTCAGCAATAGCTTTTCCAATTCCTCTCGTTGCTCCTGTGACAAGGATATTAACCATTTTCATACCCCTTTTTTAAAGATTGTACAATAAATGAAGCCATAAAAATTCCGGCACAACTTGCAACAAACGGAGTTGAAGCGGGGGTGATTTTTGTATATTCAATTTTTTCGCCGGATTTAGTTTCCACACATTCGGTTTCCGATATTTTTTCTTGAACAAAAGGTTTTTCTCTGCTGGCTACAACAGTTATGCCAGTTTCAATGTTGCGTTTTTTTAATTGATAAATTATATTAGAAACGAATGGAGCATTTTTGTTTTCAATACCTTTCAAATCACATATATATAACTGCGTTGGGTCAATTCGGTTACCAGCACCCATGGAACTTATTACCGGTATGTTATTTATTACACAATTTTCAAGTAATGAAATTTTGGAGCGCATTGTATCAATTGCATCAGCGACAAAATCCGCCTTGAAGTTCATCTCTTCTGTATAAAAATCATCAATTATGTTTAATTTTATGTTAGGATTAATATCTTTTAAACGATTTGAAAAAAGTTCTGTTTTTTTTATTCCTACCGTAGAATTTAAAGCGACGAGTTGACGATTTATATTTGATACGGATACTTTATCAAAATCTACAAGCGTTAATTCACCGACTCCGGCACGGGCTAATGTTTCCGCACAGAAACCACCGACACCGCCAAGTCCGAAAACAGCAATGTGTTTACCATTTAGAAATCTCTGAAAATCAGAGCCCCAATAAAGTTCATTTCGTGAAAATATTTTCATTTAACCGATTATGCCGTAACCAAGTAAAAATGTACAAAGAATGAACACAGCTGCAATAATTCCGGTAATTTTGTTCAACCCTTTTTCTGCACTTTTTTGTGAAGTAAAAATTTGTGAAGCGCCGCCAATACCTGCAATACCGTCACCTTTAGGTGAGTGTAACAGAATTAATATTATTAAAAATAAAGCAGATAAGATTTGTATTGCCCAAACTGCTGTAACCATTATTTATTCTCCTTTTGTTTTCCTGAAATAAAATGTGCGCGTTTTGAATTAAGTTTAATATTTTCAAAAGTATAAAGTCTTGCAGGACGTTTTGAAGAGGATTTAGTATATTCTTCAAGTTCAATAAGTCCGTCAGTGCAGAGGGCTTTTTTTCTAAAATTACGCTTATCAAGTTTTTTATTCATAATTAACTCATAAGCTTTTTGCATTTCGGTGAGCGTAAATTTTTCATTCAAAAGCTGATAAGCAACAGGACAAAGTTCTAATCTTTCGCGCGTACGTTTCATTGAATATTCAATAATTTCTTTGTGGTCGAATGCCAAAGGCGGCAAATCGGAAATTTTATGCCAACCGAGTTCCGTAGTAGTTGTGATTTTTATATCTTCGGCTCTTACAAGAGCAAAATAAGCGCATGTAATAACTCTTGCATTCGGGTGACGAAGCGGGTCACCAAATGTATAGAGTTGCTCAAGATAAATATTATCGACATTAGTACGTTCTTTTAATACTCTTAACGCAGCTTGGTCAAGGTTTTCGGAAAGTCTTACATAACCTCCGAGGATTGCCCATTTGTCTTTAAAAGGTTCGTTAAGACGTTTTACTAACAAAACTTGTATGGCATTGTTTTTCATTGTAAGAATAACAACGTCAACAGTAATCTCGTGGGTTTTAGTTTCATTTAACATAATAATCTCTGTCCCTCAAGCTTATAATACAATAAACAAGAGAATAGATATCATTTTAGGATAAATAATTATTAACATATATTAACAATTAAGACAATTTTTATTTAAAGAAATACTTTATATAAATATAAGGGAAAAACGGGGATAATTATGTTTGGATGTTTCGGATATTTTAATAATCCTTTCGGGTGCTGTGGCAGACCATTTATGATGGCACCTTTACCACCGATGTTTCCGGTAGCGCCAATGCCGTTTATGGTACCGACTTTCAATATGTTTGGTGCATATAACAGTGTTTGTTCATTTATGGATATTATTAATAATAATTTAAACAATGACGGAAAAGGCAGTGGTGTTAATGCGCCAAATAACAATAAACAACTTAAACCGGCAAATGTTAATGTTTCAAAAGTTGAAAAGAAATTAGGTTCTGACTTTGTTGCAAGAGTTAAACAAACATCTCAAAAATTGAATTGTGATTACAGAGATTTGCTTGCTGTTATGAATGCAGAATCAAAATTAAATCCAAGTGCTGTCAATAAACATAGCGGCGCAACAGGTTTAATTCAATTTATGCCAAAGACAGCTAAAGGTTTTGGAACAACAACAGAAAAATTAAAAAATATGAGTGCTGTTGAGCAAATGAGCTATGTTGAAAAATATCTTTTATCAAATAAACGAGCAGCAGGTTTTAATTCGAATAAAAAACTTTCCGGTGGAGATTTGTATTCATTAATATTCTTACCTGCACGCGCAAATCGTGATGTTTTATGCACAAATGGTGAAAAATATTATTCTTGGAATAAAGGTCTGGATATAAACAAAGACGGCAAAATCACTAAAGCCGAACTTTCGCAACGTGTTGCAAAACATTCTTATATTGCGTAATTAAACATTACAAATCTAAATAATTCATTGCAGTAAAAATCTTTTTCGTGTAATGTCATGAGTATTAACCATGATGGAAGGGAAAAGATGGATAAGGGATATATTGAAAACGGATTTATCGTTGATTTAAGCAATGCTAGAAAAACTTCCGAAATTATTTATGAATTATCAAGAATTTTAGACATTCCGGAAGCACAAAATAAACAAGTTTGCTTGAAACTTGGTTCGGTTGCTTTGTCACAGCCGGAATTAACAAGTATCAAAGCTCTTGTAGAATCTATGGAATCCGAAATTGAATTTATCAGTACAAGTTCTGCGGATACAATTGAATCAGCAAAAGCTTTGGAAATTGAAGTTTCAGAACTTGAAAACGTTATTGAAGCTCCTGATTTTGAAATGGAATCAAATGTTAATCCGGAAGTTGAAACAGCTTTAGACAAAATCTTTGGCGATAATGATTTTGACGCGGATGAAGATGAGCCTCAAAAAGAAGTTAAAGAAGTTGAAGAAACTTACGCATCTATTGAAGATGAAGAAGATAACGAAGAAGTTCGTGCTATGAAGGCCGAAGCTGAAAAACTTCCGACATTGTATCTTAAGAAAACAATCCGTTCAGGACAAAACATAACTTCTGACGGTAATCTTTGCATAATCGGTGATGTTAATCCCGGAGCTGAAATTATTGCAAAAGGTGACATTACTGTTTGGGGAATACTTGGCGGGATTGCACATGCCGGCAGTGCCGGTAATTCACAGGCACGTATTCGAGCATTAAAAATGAACGCAATACAATTAAGAATAGCAGATGTTTTTGCAAGACGTCCGGATGGGGCAAATACTCCATACGTTCAAAAATCAAATGAATTTGTTCCGGAAGAGGCAAGAATATTTAAGAAGAATATTATTATAAATAAATTAATAGAAAACTAAGGAGAAATATATGAGCGGTAGAGTTATCGTAATCACATCCGGTAAAGGCGGTGTAGGTAAAACAACCACTAACGCAAATATCGGAACAGCCCTCGCAAAATTAGGTAATAAAGTCGTAATGATAGACACAGATTTGGGTCTGCGTAACCTTGATTTGCTGTTAGGCTTAGAAAACAGAATTGTTTATACAATTGTAGATGTAGTAGAAGAGCGTTGCAAGCTTAAACAAGCTCTTGTTAAGGATAAGAAAAATCCTAATCTTTGTTTGTTAGCTGCTGCACAAACCCGTGATAAAACTGCAGTTACGGAAGAACAACTAAAAGATATTTGTGAAAAACTTAAAAAAGATTTTGACTTTATTCTTGTTGACTGTCCGGCAGGTATTGAACAAGGGTTCCAAAACGCAGTTGCCGGCGCATCTGAAGCTATTGTTGTTACAACTCCAGAAATGTCTGCAGTTCGTGATGCAGATAGAATTATCGGTCTTTTGGAAGCAAAAGAAGAAATCGAATCTTACCGATTACTTTTGAACAGAGTTCGTCCTAACCTTATTAAATCAAACGATATGATGAGTGTTGATGACGTTGTAGAAATCCTTTCAGCTGATTTAATCGGTATAATTCCTGAAGATACAGGCATTATCACTTCAACCAACAAAGGTGAGCCTATTGTGAATGATGAAAAATCACTTGCAGGCAGAGCATACATGAATGTTGCAAAACGTATTATGGGTGAAGATGTTGAGTTTTTAAATCTTGAAGAAGAAACCGGTGTTGTTGCCAAGGTTAAAAAATTCTTTAAAGGTCTGATTGGTAAGGAGAAATAAAATGAGAGATAATATTTTTACAGAATTGTATAATAAATTGTTAGGTTTCTTCCGTCAGGCTGAGGAAGAAGAAAGCGCAAAAGATGTTGCTTGCAATAGATTACGTGTAGTTTTGATGCAAGATAGAACAAACTTAACCCCGCAATTACTAGAAAAAATGCGTGGTGAACTTGTTGAACTTCTTTCAAAATATTTGGAAATGGATAAAGATGCACTTGAACTTAACCTTGAACAAGAAGGCGAACAAATGGCATTAATGCTTTCAATTCCAGTAATAAGAGCAAAAGACGAAGAAGAGATTTCAAGTCTTTCAGAGCAAAGTGAAGAATCTCAAGTTGAAGACGAAACCACCGATGATTCTGAGAGTAACGAAGAATCTCAAACTGAAGAAGAAATCTCAGAAGATTCTGAACAAAGCGAAAAATCTCAGGCTGAAGACGAAATCATTGACCCTTCTGAGTGCAACGAAGACTCTTCAACTGAAGTTGCTAAAAAAACAGCAAAAAAATTCCCTGATAAAAAAATCTGTGGAGAATGCCGTGAATGCGAACTCTCTGATGACATCGAATGCGAGAAAAAAATAAAGTAAATTATAAAAAATATAAACAATAAAGCACTTCCATACGGAAGTGCTTTTGGTATTTAACAATTTATTCTATACATATAGCAAGAACCGCATCATATCCACGATATTCATAGGCATCATCTTCCTCAGTAGATGTTGTTCCGAAGTAGCGGCTTAATGAATATAAATAATGGTCTTCTTCGTTTGACCAAAGAACAAATCCTGAATTAATATTAAAACCAAGTGAAGATACCTTGCTTTCATCCATTGTTAGGTTTGATACCCTGTTTTTAGCTTGAACTTGGTCAGTGTTATAGATATAGTTTCCTATTTCAGCCAACTGCGCCATAGTTGGCATTTTATTTACACCCCCGCATGCTTTTACAGCGC
>CAYUIW010000053.1:0-6931 GCA_964444905.1 uncultured Muribaculaceae bacterium | reverse complement strand
GCATAAAACAATGTTATTATGAAGACGATTATTGGGCAGGAGCAGTAAAAGCATGCGGCGGAACAAATAAAATGGCAACAATGGCACAATTAGCCGAGATAGCGAACTACGTTTACAACACGGACCAAGTACAAGCTAAAAACAATGTATCTAACCTAACAATGGACACGACAAAAGCTTCTTCTCTAGGCTTTACTCTAAACTCAAACGGCTACTTCTACGTTTGGTCAGGTGAGGAGGACAGCGACTACACCGCGTACGGCCGCAGCTTCTACCCTACCTACACGATCTGGTACAACGACAGCCGCGACTACAGCTACATACAGGCGGTGTGCCTAGGTGATTAACTAGTTATTCATGCATTTTTTAGTAAGAGTAGTGTAATAAGTTGTTTTTCAACTATATACAAACAACAACGCAGTGAACATATGTTCACTGCGTTGTTAAATTAAAAAATATTCTTATAAATGTTTTTCGACATTTGAAATAATTGATGATTTAGGCATTAAACCTACAAGTCTTTCCACCGCTTTGCCGTCTTTGAATACCAACAAGCTTGGAAGACCGCTGATTGCGTAATCTTTTGCAGTTTTAAGGTTTTCATCAGTATTAACTTTTACAACCTTAACTCTATCGCCTAATTCTGCAGAAACTTCATCTAAAATAGGTCCAAGCTTTCTGCAAGGTCCGCACCAAGGTGCCCAAAAATCTACTACCACAGGTTTTTCTGATGCTAAAACTTCCTGTTCAAATGTTGAATCATTAATTTCTATAGCCATGACATCTCCTTTTTATTGCATTTTAGCACAGAATTTTTTTTTGTGCTATTATCTTAATAGATTGCAACAGGATAATAACATGCCAAGAAAAAAAATAATAGAAATAGTTCTTGATACAGAAACAACGGGATTAGATTATACTAAGGAGAAAATAGTTGAATTTGCCGCAGTTCGTTTGGAAAACGGCAAAATTAAAGACGAGTTTCAAACTCTTATTAATCCTCAACAACATATCAGAAAATCAAGCATTGCCATTCACGGAATTACAGCGGATATGGTTGAAGATGCTCCGACAGAAGAAGAAGTCATGCCAAAAATTATGGAATTTATCGGAGATTACCCAATCGTAGCCCACAATGCGATTTTTGATTATACATTTTTAAATGAAGCAAGTTTAAGAGTATTCGGAAAACCTATAGAAAATCCGAGAATTGATACTCAACATATGTTCAAAGAGGTTTATCCGGAACTTGAATCTCACGGACTTGAAGCTTTAACAAATAAATTTCAAGTTGAACTTAATAATCACCATCGTGCAATGGCTGATACAATGGGGCTTGCACTTGCATACCCAAAATTAAAAAAATTGTACTTGCAAAAGTATGATTGGGAAGTTAAACAGCTTGACAATGTTGAATATTTGTTTGAAAGATTTTTGAGAATACAAAATACGGTTAATACTCTTCAATCCGAATTACAGGATTTGAAATCGGTATTTAAACTTTATTTTGAACAAGGCGGAACTCCTATTACAGCTCAAACAGGTGACATCTTAACTTATAATTCAAAACAAACTTTCGGATACGATTTGTCAGAAATTAAAGATGTTTTGGATGAAGTCGGTGCTTTTGAAAAAGCTGTAAAAGTAAATACAGGATTTATTGACAGACTGGTTTGCGGGCACAGTCTTGATGAAGAAAAAAGAGATATCATAAGAAATGCTCGTCAAGAATTAACAGAAACACGTAACATACAAATTATAAGGAATAAGTAAAATGGGATTGAAAGATTTTTTTAAGGAACCTCCTATTCAACCACAAATTGAAGATGAGGCAAAAGTTAAGTCAATGTATTCACATTGGCGTTTGAGAATTTTTTATGCATGTTTTATCGGTTACACAGTTTTTTATTTGTGTAAGAAAAACATAGCAGTTGCGTTACCGGGAATTATGGACGAATTTGGTTATTCGGCAACAGAACTTGGTTTGTTAGGTAGTTCATTGTACTTAACTTACGGTATCGGTAAGTTTATCAACGGTGTTTTGGCTGACGGTTCTGACGTTAGAAAATTCTTCCCGACAGCATTATTAATGACAGCAGTTGCGAATATTTTGTTTGCACTTGCACCAAATGCCGTTGCGATGTTGGGATTAGATGCAAAAATGACAGCAATGGTACTTTTATGGACATTGGCATTTTTGTGGGGCGTAAGCGGTTGGTTCCAATCAGCAGGTTTTCCGGCTGTTGCAAAAAGTTTGACTTACTGGTATTCAAACTCTGAACGTGGTACAAAATGGTCATTATGGTCTTGTTCACACCAAACAGGTACTTTCTTAAGCTTTATTTTAGCAGGTCATATTGCAGCACATTTCGGTTGGAGAGCAGCATTCCTTATCCCTGGAATACTTGCTGTAATAACAGCTTTATGGTTGTTTGAAAGACTTCGTGACAGACCGCAGTCGTTAGGTTTGCCTGATGTTGAAGAATACAGAGAAGAACCTGTTAAAAAACAGGCTAGCGGTGAAAAATCAGAAGAAGACAGCATGTCTTATGTACAAATTTTCAAGAAATACGTTCTTTGTAACAAAACTATCTGGCTTTTGGCTATTGCTTATGTATTCGTTTATATCATAAGATTTGGTGCAGAAGACTGGATGATTATGTATTTGAAAAATGCAAAAAATATTGAGTTGCAAGATGCTACAAATATGATTGCATCATTACCGCTTGTAGGAATTTGCGGTACTGTTTGTGCAGGGTTAATTTCTGACAAATTGTTTAAAGGCAAAAGAGCACCTGTTAACTTAATCTATTTAGTCGGTGTAATTTTTGCGATTATTGCATTGAAATTCAATACAATTAATGCTTTAAACTATGTAATCATCGGTTTGTTAGGGGCATTTACATACGGTCCTCAAATGATGATTGGCGGACTTTGTGCAGTAGAAAGCAGTTCCAAAAAAGTTGCTTCCGCAGCTTCAGGTTTCACAGGAACATTCGGCTATATCGGAGCTTTCCTTTCCGCTACAGGTACAGGTTTCTTAGTTGATAAACTCGGCTCTAACGGAAATCAAAACTGGGACGGTGCAATTTACTTCTGGCTCGCATCAGGTATTATATGTTTAATCATTTGTACAATTCTCGCAATTGATGAATACAAAAAAGATGCGAAAAAAGCATAAATTATAAATACAAATCTTTAAAGCGGTCTTGAATGACCGCTTTTTTAATGTATAATATTCCTATGAACAAAAAATTGTATGTAATTTCAGGTTCATCAGGTGTCGGTAAAGGCACTGTTTTAAAAGGATTTCTACAACGTAATCCGCATTATATGCTGTCAATTTCCTGCACGACAAGAAAACCGCGCCCCGGAGAAATTGACGGAATTAACTATTTTTTCCTTTCAAAAGATGAATTTAAAGATTGCATTGAGAATGATAAGTTTTTAGAATGGGCGGAATTTGCCGGAAACTTTTACGGTACAAAGAAAAAATATATTAATCAGTGTCTTGAAGAAGGTAAAGATATTATTTTAGAAATTGACACTCAAGGAGCATTAAAAGTAAAACAAAGCATGCCGGAAGCTGTTTTGATTTTTATATGTCCGCCATCATATGAAGCTCTTGAAAACCGTCTTCGCGGTCGTCATACCGAAGATGAAGAAACTATCCAAAAACGTCTGAATGAAGCAAAAGTCGAATTGGAACGTGCTGAAAAATTTGACTATAAAATCGTAAACGATGATTTGGAAAAAGCAATTCAAACTCTTGAAGATGTAATCAATGGAGAATGTAATAATGCTTAGCGGAAAAAATATTTTAATAGGAATTACAGGCGGAATTGCAGCATATAAAATCTGTGAACTTATCCGAATGTTTAAACGCCAAAATGCAAACGTTAGAGTAATTTGCACTCCTAATGCATTGAATTTTGTGACAAAATTAACATTGCAAAATTTAAGTCAAAATGAAGTAGGCATCCAAGAATTTGATGTTGCTGATTACAAACCCGAACATATTTCTTATGCTGATGAAGCCGATATAATGATTATTGCACCTGCAACTGCAAATACCATAAGTAAAATCGCAAATGGGATTTGTGATAATCTTTTGACATCAGTTGTTTGTGCTTTCAAAAAGCCTGTAATTATTGCACCTGCAATGAATTGTAATATGTGGCAAAATCCGATTATTCAAGAAAATATTATAAAACTTCGTAATTTGGGTTATGACATTCTTGAACCGGAAAGCGGCTTTCTTGCATGTGGCTATGAAGGTAAAGGCAGACTTTGTGAACTTGACAAAATTTTTGACAAAACTGTCGAAATATTAAACTCAAAAAAAAAATTAGCAGGTAAAAAAATTGTAATTACAGCAGGCGGAACAATTGAAGATATTGATCCTGTAAGATATATTTCTAATTATTCATCAGGTAAAATGGGTATAGCTCTCGCCGATACTGCAAATTCAATGGGTGCAGATGTTGTTTTGGTTTCAACAGTAGATGTTTCTCGCAGTTACAAAGTTGTGAAAGTTAAATCAGCACTTGAAATGCAAAGAGCGGTAAAAGCGGAATTTGACGACGCCAATTGTGTAATTATGGCGGCAGCAGTAGCTGATTATCGTGCAAAAAAAGTCGCATCCCAAAAAATGAAAAAATCTGATGCGGATGAAATTACTCTTGAATTGGTCAAAAATCCTGACATTTTGAAAGAAATTTCTGCTCAAAAAACTTCACAAATTGTTGTCGGTTTTTGTGCCGAAAGTGAAAATTTGCTCGAAAATGCAAAAGAAAAAATTGCAAAAAAAGGTTGTGATTTTCTGGTTGCGAATGATATTTCTAGAAAAGATATCGGTTTTTCAAGTGATTACAACGAAGTGAACATTTTAAATAAGAGTGGTAATATCAAAAAACTTGCACGTGCAAGCAAACAAGAAATTGCTAAAGAGATTTTAGAGGTGATTTATGAACAAACAAAACATTTCACAAATAATAGAGAACTTTGCTCCTCTAAATCTTGCTGAAGCTTGGGATTGTTCGGGTTGGCTTGTAAATATTGCTGATAAATCAGATATCAAAAAAATAATGTTATGTTTGACAGTTACTGATGATGTTGTAAAACAAGCTTTAGAAAACAATTGTGATATGATAGTTTCTCATCATCCGCTGTTTTATGTTCCAATGGAATATAAATGCCTAAATATTTACTGCGCTCATACGAATTTGGACAAAACGGAAGGTGGTACAACGGATAAATTAATTGAAGTTTTGGGATTGCCAAAAGGTGAACCTTCTAATGAATTTGTGAGAGTAGTTACAATGGAGCAAACAGTGCTAATTGAAGATTTTTCTCGTAAATTGGCAAACATAACTGACAATTTACGTCTTGTAAATAATTTAAATACAAAAGTAATAAAAAAAATCGGATTTTGCGCAGGTAGCGGAGCTGAATTTATTACTGATGAAGTTGATGCTTTTGTTACCGGAGATGTAAAATTTCATACAGCAATTGAAAGTAAAACGGTAATATTTGATGTCGGACACTTTGAAAGTGAAGTTTTATCCTTGAAGACTTTTGAAAATTTATTAAAAAATTACGTCGAAATAATTTACGCAAATGAAAAAAGTCCATTTAAAACATTGACAATAAAGTTTTAGTGAGTAGAATAAAAAATGTACCCGATATTGGGGTGTCGCCACAACAAACAAGGCAAGTTTACGAGCCGTAGTTTGATGGGTGCAAAGCCCCGACGGACTTAACGAAGAATGAGTTTTAGTCCGGCGTAATATCAAGATAGGTTACAATGACAGTTGAATATATTGGGGCGTCGCCAAGTGGTAAGGCACCTGGTTTTGGTCCAGGCATTCGGAGGTTCGAATCCTTCCGCCCCAGATTTTTAAGAAAGCAGTCAAAAGACTGCTTTCTTATTTTTTATGTATTTTAATGGTTTAGTCAGAAGTATTTTTGAAGTAGATTGGGCATACTCGTCTAACCTACCGACTTGAGAATAGCATTTACCATGGGTAATCGTCTTTAATCTGCCAACCATCACGCATTATTTTAAAAGCGCAGAATAGCCCGCCATGTGATGCATCTCTGTGACAAGCATTCTTGGATGTTGCACTCTCATATGTTTCAATGTCTCCCAATGCACTGAACGCACCTGTCTGCTCATCTATATAAAAGAAAAATAAATCTTTTCCTGCAATATTCGGTCCATTAATTGAACTATTTATATCAACATATACCCGATACGTTCTGGTACTTGTATCGGATTGAAGATATTTATTTAATCCTATACAAATACCATCTTGCGTTAACAAAGAATAATTGCTATCCATAAATGGAGTAGTAATAATGGAATTATCTAACCAAGCATAAGTATAACCTTGATATGAAGTTATTTGTTTTTCATGACATAAAGGTGTTTTATCGTCGGATGAATCATAATATTTGCTCACCCTTAAGTATTTTCCAAGATTATTTTTTAATATATCTTGAGGATTGTCCCAATTCCAAGTGTTGGGAGACCCATTTTCTATACTTGATAACTTAAATACATTTGATAAAGTATTGTATGCTTTTTGAAGACGTACAAGTGTTAACTTCTTTTGATAATTATTCACAAGTGTTGGCACAGTCAACACCGCCACTACCCCAATAATCGCTAAAGTAATTAAAACTTCAGCTAATGTGAACGCAAATTTTTTAGTCATTTTTTTACCTCCGTTATTTATATTACTATTACTTTCTTCCTTGTTCCCTCACCCTACGGGGGAGGGCTAGGGAGAGGGGGCTACCCTTTTCCCTTTTCCTTATCCCCTCCCCCCTTGAGGGGGAGGGTTAGGGTGGGGGGTTATCCAATATATTAAGCAATCGTCGGATTGCGCAAATCATGCGATTGCGGATCGCGCTTTGCTTGTCCGCA
>CAYUIW010000052.1:0-6984 GCA_964444905.1 uncultured Muribaculaceae bacterium | reverse complement strand
GAAGCAATTTTAAAGGTGTACTCTATGAAAAAGACGGACAATACGTTATTTGTTATGTCGGTACGGAACGATTTAGTGCAAAAGATTGGGGCGCCAACATTAAAATGGCAACTACAGGCAACAGCAAACAAATAGAACAAGCTAATGAATTTGCTGACAAAATGATACGTGATTTTGACTTAAATGAAAATAATACCACTGTTATCGGTCATTCTGAAGGTGGTACAGAAGCTACTGTCGTCGGAGTTAAACATAATTTTAAAACAGTAACATTCAATGCTTTTGGTATAAGCAAAAAACATCTTGAATCTGGTAGAAATTATGATGAACTTGTAACTAATTACAGAGATGCGCACGACCCCGTTTCTAAATTACATGCTAATGTCGGTAAAACTTATATTACACCGAGCACTCAAAATACTTTTATGGCTAAAACTCCGTTCGGGTCAGTGCAATCACATAGTTTAAATAAAATGGATGATTGTACTAAAGCGATACCGGTAGAAGAGTATAAGAAAAATCATCCAAATTACATAGACAAAATTGAAGACATAGAAATTTCAAGAGAAGATATTAAAAATATGGATAATGAACTATTTCAAATCTATGAAAAAGAAATTGATAAAAGATTAAAAAATAATCAAATTAAACAAAATAGTAATAACTCTGAAAAAAACAACTCCGGTACTTCTGGCAACTCTCGTAGTTCTGGCAATTCCGGTGGAGGTAAGTGGGTTACAATTAACGGCAATCATGTGTTGTTAGAGGGGTAAACATAATGAAATACCAACTATTAAAAGCTCAGCGGGAATTTTTGGAAATTCCACACAATTATACGCTAGATGTAGCTGTTTACCAAGGTGGCTACGGCTCGGGTAAAACTTTTGCAGGTTCACTTTTGGGCATTTTGCTTTGTCTGAAATTCCCCGGAATTCGTGGACTTGTTGGTGCACAAACTTATACACTGGTAAGAGATACTACTCTTCAAACATATTTTGAACACCTTGATAATATGGGATTTGTAGAAGGTATTGACTATGAATGGTCAAGTACATTACAAAAACTTTCTTTTAAAAACGGTTCTCAAATCCTTTTTCGACACTTTGATGAACCTAACAAACTGAAATCCCTTAATCTTGGATTTGTTGAAATTGAAGAAATGTCCGACATCCCGTATGATACTTTTAAAATGTTAATCGGACGTATGCGACAACGTATTCTAAAAAAATGGAAAAATTTTACTTATAGAATATTCGGACATACAAATCCGGAAATGCACCGTGGTTGGGTTTATAAAACTTTTATGGAAAATCCTCCACCAAATTATAGAATAATTACAGCCCCAACAACACAAAACAAATATTTACCGGAAGGTTTTTGTGAAGAATTAAAAAAACTCTATGATGAACAATATTACAAAATTTTTGTACTGGCACAAAACGGTGAATATAATAACGGACTTGTAATAAAAGATTTTACAGATGAAAACATTAAAGAAATTTCTTACCAACCGGAAATGGATCTGCACATAAGTTGTGACTTTAACGTTGACCCAATGTGTTGGGTACTCGCACACAAAACAGAAGATAAAGTTTTTTATTTTGATGAAATCGCAATGGAAAACACAACAACGGCAAAAGCGACGGAAGAATTTTGTCGCAGATACCCAAATCACAAAGGTGCTATTATTATTAACGGTGATGCATCAGGTGATAACAGAAGTTGTACCAGCGAATACACAAATTACGTCATTATAAAGAAAAAACTTGCGCAATTCGGTTATGATGCGGAAATCAAAATCAAGGCATTTAACCCGCCAATTAAAAATCGAATAATGGCATTCAATGCAAAAGTTCGCAATGCAGATGGGGAAGTATGTATTTATGTTGACAAAAAATGTGAAAAATTACTATATAACATTTATAATTTACGATACAAAGAAGGCTCCTCCAGAATTGACATACCTACTTATCAGCAAATAAAACAATCGAAAGAACTAAAATTTCTTTCACACCCTATGGATGCCGCATCATATCTGGTAGATTATTATTGGCCTATTACATTATAAAGGAGATTTTATGGAACAATTATTACATTATTCTCCCATTATCGTTGCGATAATGGTATTCTTAATTCAACAAAGGATTGTCGTAACTCCGGAACAACTTGAAAAAAAACACAGAGAAATTATGGAAGACGTTGAAGAACGCTTTGTAACTTTGCACAGTTACAAAGATTTGAAAGAACAATTCTCTGAAATGAAAGAAAAAATTGATAAAATTTACGATTGCATTATTGCGGTTAAATAATATCCGAATTTTTATTTATAACTTGAACTCCAAATTTTGTTCTAAACAAATGTCTGACAGTATCACCCTGAATTTCGTACATCATTTTATTGAACAAGTCATAAGCTTCACGTTTGTATTCAATAAGTGGGTCTTTTTGCCCATATGCACGAAGCCCGATACCTTCTCTAAGCATATCGATATTGTGAAGATGGTCAATCCATTTGTTATCGACAACACGAAGCAAAATATCCTTTTCCAAATCTCTTACAACATTTTCTGAAGAAAATGCCTGTTGCGGAATAAAATTATCATCATATTGTGCAACCACGTTGTTATAAAAATCAATAATTTCAGTTTCATGATTTCTGTAAGCCTGCATTGCAAAATCTTTAATTTTATCATACATCGGTTCAAATCTCATGTTCTGAATATCAGAAACTTCAAAATGCGATAATTGCGGAATATAAGAATGTAATTCTTTAATCATTGTCTGCAAGTCTTCATAAATATATTCTTCAACATGTTGTTCTGGTGAAATATAACTTCTCAAAAGTCTGTCAATTTCACGTTCTATCATAAATTGAATATCTTCGCTCAGATTTTTGCCTCTAAGAACTTTCCTACGCTGTGCATAGAATTTTTCACGTTGAATATTCATAACATCATCATAATCAAGTACACTTTTTCTTATGTCAAAGTGATAAGTTTCAACTTTCTTTTGCGCTGATTGAATTTGTCTTGTAATCAACGGTGATTCAATTGCCATTGATTCATCAACATTAAGCATATTCATCAATGCAGTAATTTTATCTCCACCAAAAATTCTCATCAAATTATCTTCTAATGATAAGAAAAATCTTGTTGAACCCGGATCCCCTTGACGTGCGGCACGACCTCTTAATTGGTTATCAATACGGCGAGATTCGTGACGTTCAGTTCCGATTACGTGCAAACCACCGGCTGCAACAACTTCTGCGTGCTCTTTTTCTGTTAATGCACGAGCTTCAGCAAGAGCCGCATCCTTTTCTGCCGTATAGTTCGGATGTTCCGGAGTTATACCACGATTGTCAAGCATTTCTTTTGCAAGAAATTCAGCATTACCACCTAAAAGAATATCAGTACCACGACCTGCCATATTAGTCGCAATAGTAACCGCACCAACTCTACCTGCTTGTGCAATAATATAAGCTTCACGTTCATGTTGTTTTGCATTCAAAACATTGTGTTCAATTCCACGTTTTTTAAGAAGTGCCGAAACATATTCCGATTTTTCAATACTAATTGTACCAACAAGAACAGGTCTGCCGATTTTGTGCATTTGAATAATATCTTCAACAACCGACAAATATTTTTGTCGTTCTGTTTTATAGATTACATCCGGATAATTTATTCTGATATCAGGTTTATTCGTCGGAATTGTCGTAACTTCAAGATTGTAAATTTTTCCGAATTCAGCTTCTTCGGTCATTGCTGTACCTGTCATACCGGAAAGTTTTGGATAAAGTCTAAACAAGTTTTGGAAAGTAATACTTGCTAAAGTTTGAGTTTCATCTTGAATTTGTACACCTTCTTTAGCTTCAACTGCCTGATGAAGTCCGTCAGACCAACGTCTTCCTTCCATCAAACGACCGGTAAATTCATCAACAATCATGACTTCACCGTTTTTAACAACATAATCCGTATCTTTTATAAATAGTTCTTTAGCTTTAAGCGCTTGCAACAAGTGATGTGCATATTGGGTATTGATATCAAACAAATCTTGTACACCAATAAGTTCTTGTGCATGGTCAATACCGGTTTCTGTCAGAATAATATTTTTATTTTTTTCATCGACTTCGTAATCAGTAACTTTAATCATTTGAGGAGCGACTTTAGCCATCATCTGATAAGTTTCTGCGGATTTTTCAAGACGACCGCTAATAATAAGCGGTGTTCTGGCTTCATCAATCAAAATACTGTCAACTTCGTCAATAATTGCATAGTTATACGGTCTTTGAACAATCATTTCAAGACTGCCAGCCATGTTATCACGAAGATAATCGAAACCGAATTCATTATTTGTACCATAAGTTATATCACAATCGTAAGCAGCTTTTTTAGCTTGAAAATCTTCTGCTGAATTTCCGCCGGAGAGAATTACGCCAACTGAAAGTCCTAAAAACTTATAGATTTTCCCCATCCATTCGCTGTCACGTTTTGCCAAATAATCATTAACAGTAATTATATGAACACCTTTACCGGTTAAAGCATTTAAGTATGCGGGAAGTGTTGCAACGAGCGTTTTACCTTCACCTGTTCTCATTTCTGCAATGTGCCCGTTGTGAAGAAAATATCCGCCAACCAATTGAACATCAAAGTGGCGCATATTTAAGACACGTTTACCTGCTTCTCTTACAGTTGCAAAAGCCTCCGGCAAAATTTTATCCAAAGCTTCTTTTTCAAGCTTTCTGTCTGTTTTAAAATCATCTGAAGTATGACGCTTTGCAAGAATTGCTTTAAACTCATCTGTTTTAGCTCGTAATTCTTCGTCACTTAATGCTTCAAATTGTGGCTCCAATGCATTGATATGTTCCACAATACCCATAATGCTTTTAACTTTTTTTTCATTCGGATCGCCCAAAAGCTTTATTAACCAGTCAATCATTAATAATCCTCTCCAAGTATGTCGTATATATCAATAATAACACGAACAAGCAAGAATGGAAATTTCTTAAGGATTAATTAATAATCTATTGGAACATTGTGAATACTTTTTCAACATTTTTACTAATAAGATTTTTAACAGTATCATATTCTGTCGTTAGTGTTGAAATTTCAGTATCAATATTCTTCATATCTAAATCAAGTTTTTCTTCTTTATATGTCAATTTAGATTTTTGGGATGTATATTCAGCTTCAGCCTGAGCAATAGCATCTTCATCTTTAATTTCGACAACATAATCAGATTCATTGTATCTGCCTTGATAGAAGTGTCCGTCACCATTCAAAGAAGACATAAACAACTGTCCGTTTTTCAAAAGATGTGACAGAGATTCATCATCTTCAACAACAGAAGCATAAGCATCAGTCCATCCGTTTACGCAAATGTTGTTATACAATTGCATATAAAAATCAGCTCTCATGAGATCTACATTATCAACACCTTCTTTATCTTTTAAAAGATAAGTATAATAAGGGTCATCAATAACAAGATTTGAAGTGCTTGATGTTGATGTAACTTGGTAACCTGAATTATAACCGTTCATTGCTATTTCAGCATAGGTTAAATAACTGCCGAGAAGGTTTGTTAAGCTTAAGCCTGTAGTAGAATTATTTTTACCACCTTTATTTTGTACCCAGACATAATTATTATATTTATCTACATTTTCAAATGCTCTGTTAGTTGAAGCTCCGCAAGAAATTTTATCTGCACCGATAGTTGTTTTACTTTCTAAAAGATTTGCTAAAATTCGGCTTTCAGCATCATTAAGTGCAGATTGCATAATAGTATCATCTGCGAATATTTCTTTGAACACTTTTGTAAATTCAACAACAAGCTCAGATACACCTGCTATTTTTTTGTTACCATTCCAAGTATGATCATCATCTTCCCATTGAACAGCAACCGCAACATTATCAGATAATAAATCTGCGATAGTAAGAGATTTGAATTCTTCGGAATAATTTTCTATTTTATTCCCATTAATTCTAAGTTCGAATCCTGAACAATCTTGACCTCTTGTAGTAGCCATTTTAGAAAGAAGGTCTGAAATATTATAATTTGATGCTTCATTAATCAAACCTGCAATACCTGTTGATGTAACGCTGTTTTTATTCAATGGCTCTGAACCATATCCGGCATTAGGGTCATATAAACCTTTATGGGCTACAACAAGTCCGTTAGCTGCAGCTTCCAAAGGTGTTAGATTAACCATATTTGAAGAATTACCGGCTGCATCTTTATAAGTTGTGTTTGTTAAATCTGTAATCGCTTTTCCGGTATCTTGTGTCATAATACCGTTTGCAACTAAAGCATCAATAAAATTAGCAAAACCCGCTGCTGTTCTTGAAGCTGCAGAACCGTCTGCACTTATTGAAGCACGTGCAGCTGCCGCATATTGATTATTCAATACAACAGAACCTGTTCTTGTAGTTATAAGATAAGGATTATAGTTATTTAAAGTACTTGGTGTCATCAATATGCCATAAGATAAATTATAAGTGTCATCACTCACATAAGGGTCTTGCCACAATAATTTAGTTTGGTTAATCGCATTTTGATAATCTTCAGAAATCTGTGCGAGGTCACGTGTAACAGAAAGTTTGTCCTGTGCAATCTGCATTGAGCGATATTCACAGTCCGCTTTTCTGGATGTTATGGCTAAAAATCTTGCTTGTGATGCTGCCAATCCCATTTTTTTACGCGATCCTTTCCATTAGTAACTTTCCTGTCATGTAGTTAGACGGCATTTTAACTATAAATCTTTAAAATTATAAACAATTCTTGTTACAAAAATTTACATATGATTTTTACCAATTTCTTCACAAAGGTTATTACAGAGAATTGATTTATGGAAAATAGGCTAATACCTTGAAAAAACTGGGGAAATGTGATAGCATTATGAGTATGAGGATTTTGGCAAAGACAGGTGAATATAGATTTAATAGGGTGGAAAGCCTTGATATGACCGTGTTGCGCCGATTTAGGGGGGGG
>CAYUIW010000051.1:0-7326 GCA_964444905.1 uncultured Muribaculaceae bacterium | reverse complement strand
AAAAAGTGGGTTTTACTTTAGCTGAGGTGTTGATAACCTTAGCGATTATTGGAGTAGTGGCGGTGTTGACTGTGCCGACACTTATTACTAATAATCAAGAAAAAGGTTGGAACACTGCTTCTAAAGTTTTTGAAGCAAAATTAGAACAAGCATTAAAAGTTATGAATACTCAAGGTACTTTAGCAGGTTACAGAACTACTAAAGATTTTGTGGATGAATTATCTAATCATTTAAAAATAGTTAAAGTTTGTGACAGTGACAAATTAACTGATTGTTTTTCAGATAAAGTTTATTGGGATGTAATAGATATTTCTAAAAACGGAACGGTATCAGAAGAAGTTGCTGTTAGTAATGTTAAGACAGCAGCGGATTTAGGACAAGATGATTGGGGTACAGAAGTTGTTGGGTTACAATTGAATAATGGAACTAACGGATTGATTGCATACAATCCGACAAATACTTGTCATCAAGACCAGTTCTCAAACCAAGTTACGGGAACTGCTTGTGTGGCGGTTGTTTATGATACATCAGGATTTAGCAAGCCGAATACGAGTGGTAAAGATATGAGAGCTATCAATGCAGAACTTGGTGGAAATTGTGCGTTTAAGAGTGGTAGTACTTGTTTTGGAACTCCGTTCTTTCCGACACCTTTAACCAAAGCGGAATGTGAAGAGCAAAAGGGTAATCTCGGGATAAGTGAGTGTGGAGTTGATACCGATTATTGGGCAGGAGCTGTAAAAGCATGTGGTGGAGTACAAAACATGCCAACAAGGTCGCAATTGGCAGAAATAGCAAACTACATTTACAGCACTGATCAAGTACAGGCTGAAAGCATAGTATATGACCTAACAATGGACACGGCAAAAGTTTCTTCTCTAGGCTTTATAAGCTCAAGTAACACGTTCTCCGTTTTGTCAGGTGAGGAGGAGAGCAACTTCGGCGCGTACAGCCGCTACTTCTACCCTACCTTCACGAGCTGGGGCGACGACAACGGCTTCGACCGCCGCTTCAGTGACAAGCAGGCGGTGTGTATTCAATAATTAAATATTACATTAATATATTTTAAACTACTCCTTTGTGCTACAATATAGGTATGCGAAAGGAGTAGTTTATGTATCACGTTTATACAGAAAAAAATCATTCAGAATTAACAAAAACACTTATCGGGGAATTTAAGGATTACGATGAAGCGATGGATTGTGCGGAAGCAGCTGTTGAAAAGAACCCTGAATTAAATTATATCGTTGAAGAAACAGACGGACATTTTAACAGTTACGGTGAACTTGTAGCGGTTGTGGTTGCACAAAACTAAGAAAGGTATTTGATGAAAGCTGTAGTATTTGATAAAGAATTAAAATTGGTAAAAGACTATAAAAAGCCTGTTCCGCAAAAGGGTGAAGCTCTTATTCGTGTAACTCTCGGCGGGATTTGTAACACTGATTACGAAATCACAAAAGGTTACATGGGTTATGTTGGCGTTTTAGGACATGAAGCGGTAGGGGTTGTTGAAGAAATTAACGACGTTGACCAATCTTTATTGGGCAAACGTGTAGTTTCCGAAATAAGTTATGGCTGTAAAGACCCTAATTGTCCTTATTGTGCAGAAAAGCTTTATCGTCATTGTCCAAACCGTCACACACTCGGTATATGGAAAAAAGACGGTTGTTTTGCTGAATATTTTACCATGCCGCTAGAAGTGCTTTTTGAGGTTCCGGATAATGTGACAGACGAACAAGCTGTGTTTGTTGAACCTCTGGCAGCAGCATGCGAAATTACCGAACAATTACATATAAAACCTTTTGAAAAAGTCGTTATACTTGGCGATGGTAAGCTTGGATTGATTACAGCATTAACTCTTAATGCGCAAAACATTGATGTCATTCTCGTTGGTAAACACCAAAATAAACTTGATATAGCAAAAGCACAAGGTGTTAAAACAGCATTATTACAAGATTTTGCAATTGAGAAAAAATATGATGTGGTTGTAGAAGCAACCGGTTCAATTTCAGGTTTTGAAACAGCTCTTGCACTTACAAAACCACGTGGAGTGTTGGTTTTAAAGAGCACAGTTGCAGCATCAAAAGAGTTTAATCTCGCACCAATTGTTATTGATGAAATTACGGTTCTTGGCTCACGTTGCGGTCAGTTTGGGGCAGCATTAAGGCTTTTAAAATCTAATAAAGTGGATTTTTCACCGTTGATTTCCGCTGAATATTCGGTTGATGATGCATTAGAAGCTTTTGAAAAAAATAAAGAAAAGGATGTTCTTAAAGTATTACTTAAATTTTAGTTTGATTTAAACGTATTTTTAGAATAAAATATTTTGTATGTTGGATAATGTTATTCAAAAATTTAAAAATATTTTACTGCTTGATAAGTACATATTGAAGCAGATTATTGAGATGTTTTTAATGGGTGTTTGCGTATTTACATCAATAATTTTTGCATCTGATACGTTTATTACACTTATCAAGCAAATTTCACTTTTCGGAATTCCGTTCAAAGTTGCATTTGTAATAATTATTTTGAATTTACCGTCTGTTATTGTAATGACAATTCCGATGGGAGTTTTGTTGGCTACAGTCATGACACTTAACGGATTAAGCTTAAAATCAGAAATTACTGTTATGCGAGCTTGTGGAATAGGCTTAAACAGAATTGCAAAACCTATATTTATTTTTGCGATTTTAATGTCATTGTTTAGCTTTTTTATCAATGAAACTGTTGTCCCTGTCATGACGAAACAGTCAAAAGACTTAGCTTTGTGGGCTTTAGGACAAAAAAACATTCCGGATGGCAAACAAAATTTTGTATTTAAAGAACTTAATGAAAACGGTTTTTTAAAACGACTTTTTTATGTCGGATATTGTGAAGACAAAACTTTGCATAATATAACGGTTCTTGATACATCTAAAGACGGAACTATTCAGGTTTTACAAGCACGAGAAGGTAAAACTTCACCCGAAGGTTGGAACTTTGAAAAAGGTGCCATTTACACGGTTGATAATGAAGGCAAAGTGATGAACACAACACTTTTTGATGATTCGACAATTAGATTTGGTCTTGATATGACTAAAGAATTAAATAAAAATGTTGCGAAAGAAATGAATTTTAGCCAATTAATTAATTATATTTCACACAATGTTTTAACGGCTAATCAAAAACGTATTATAGTTATTGAACTTTTTGACAAAATTGCACTTCCGGTGACAACTATTGCTTTGGTTTTAATTGGTGTTCCGCTTGCAATTACTCCGCCAAGGGTACGCTATAATCGAGGATTTTTATTCAGTATTCTGATTATTTTTATATATTACCTTATTAGAGCACTTTCTATATCGTTTGGTGAAGGCGGCAAACTTGACCCGTTCCTTGCTGCTTGGATGCCTAATATAGTTTTAACAATTTGGGGAACGTTCTTGTATTACAAAAAAGTCTTTACAATTGAATAAGATACTCTTTTTGCAGGTGAAAAATTTCGTAATTTTGTATTAAAATAAAAATATGCAGAACAATAATAATTTTTTCAGTATAAAACCTGTTCAATCAACTAACCAAAATCCTTTTCCGCTTGCTGATGAGGCGGGAAACAAAAGTGCTTCCAATCCGATGCACAGGCTTAACGGTTATGATTCAACAATTTTAAATGATAAAACTTTTGATAAAGCTGAAAGCGACAAGCTTAAGCTTGAATATAAAATTGCAGATAAACAACGTGAACTTAATGATATAAATGCAAAAATAAAGAATGCAGAACTTTATGGCACTCAAAATGAAGTTTTAAGCCTTCGAATCAAAAAGCAACGTTTTGAGCAGGAGTTGTATGAACTTAACCGTCAACATGCTTCTTCAAATAAAATTAAAAGGAGTTTTACCGGCGAAAATATTGACATGCCTGTAATTCGTAAAATCCAAACATTTATTTCACGTAACGTTCTTGCTAAAGTTTCTAAAAAATTTAATTCAATTGTTTTTTTAGGTGATTCACTTGAAAAACTTGCTGATATAAATAAAAGTGTGAATGAGTTGATTGATATGAATGTTCCGTATGGCGAAAAAAAAGAAAATTACGAAAAACTTACTGAATATTTATACAGAGCTAACAAAATTCATTCACAGATATCTAAAACAATGGGTAAATAAAAAAGCGGAAACAAATTTTGTTTCCGCTTTACTTTTTCTTACTTCCAGAATTTGTTATTTTTTCAAAAAGTCCGGAATTTCAATATTTGTGAAACTTGGAGAAACTTCCGGAATAGAAGTTCTTCTTGGTTGATTGAATGAACCGGAGCTTGCAAAGAAGTCAGCTGCATTCAATTGTCTAGTTTCAACTTTTTCCTCAGGCATTTGGTTTTTCAATTCAAAGCCGGTTGCAATAACAGTAACTTGAATTTCACCTTGAATATTTTCGTTAACGTTTGTACCAATAATAACTGTCGCATCATCAAGTACTGCATCATGAATAATATTTGCAGCATCAGTGATTTCGTGAAGTGTCATATCTGGTCCGCCAGTAATGTTAACGATTACACCTGAAGCTCCGTTGATAGAAGTTTCAAGAAGTTGTGAATTAATAGCGATTTCAGCAGCTTTGATTGCTCTGCCTTCGCCTTGACCACGACCGATACCCATCAATGCTGAACCTGATGCTTGCATTACACTTCTAACATCAGCAAAGTCAACGTTAATCATACCAGGAATAGTGATGATATCGGAAATACCTTGAACACCACGTAACAGAACTTCATCAACGATGATAAATGATTCTGTCAATGAAACTTGTCTGTCAACAACCTGTAGCAATTTGTCGTTTGGAATTACGATAACAGCATCAACTGCTTCTCTAAGTTTTTCCAAACCTTGAACAGCTTGATTTTGTCTTTTCTTACCTTCCCAAGAGAAAGGTTTTGTAACAACAGCAACAGTCAAGATACCAAGTTCTTTAGCTATTTTAGCTACAACCGGAGCAGCACCGGTACCTGTTCCACCGCCCATACCGGCAGTGATGAATACCATATCTGCGCCTTCAAGAGCATGTGTAATTTCTTGTTGAGCTTCTTCAGCAGCTTTTTCACCGATTGAAGGATCGCCACCTGCGCCCAAACCATTTGTTGAGCTTGCACCCAATTGAATACGATTATTAGTTTGACCGTATTCCAAAACTTGTAAATCAGTATTCATCAACCAGAATTCTACATTAGAAAGACCGGCTTTAATCATTCGGTTAACAGCGTTTCCGCCACCACCGCCAACACCGATAACTTTAATATTTGTAGGGCTGATTGGAGACCTGTTGATAGAACTGCTTGTTGTGTCATCTTTTTTTGCAAAGATATCTGATACGAAATTTTCCACTATGTTTTACCTCTTTATAATTATTACTTTTTTGGGTTATTTACCACTCCGGCTAAACCGGTTAGACAATAATATATTAACATAGTATTTTAAATAGAAAAAAAGTACAATAATTTAAATGCCAATTATGAACAAAAGTTAATATTTTTTTAAGAAATACATGCAGGAGAAGTTCCCCAATGTAGTTTGTTTCTTAAAACAGAATAGAACTCAACACCGTCTAAAAGCGCAAGTTTAGCAGAAAATGATGATTTTTTAATATTAATTTCGTTGGAAAATTCATAAAATTCCTGTCCGTCAGTTGATGCAAAACAGTTTGTCAAGTCCTTGCCGGAACAAATCGTAATAATTTCATTATCAGGAACCACAATAGGACGTGCTGTAAGAGTATGCGGACAAATCGGAACAATTACAAAAGCGTTTAGCGTGGGAGCTATTACAGGACCGCCGGCAGAAAGCCCGTAAGCTGTTGAACCGGTCGGTGTTGTAACAATAATTCCATCAGCGAGATAATCACAAACAAATTTACCGTCAATTTTTAACGAAAACCTTGAAGTCCTTCCGGTTGTTGTACCTTTTACAACAAAATCGTTTAATGCAACTCTGCCTCCACTTTCCAACATTATGCGATTTTCTATGTGGAATTTTCCTGCAAGAATTTTTTCAACAGAAGTTTTAATATCTTCTTTAGAAGATTGCGATAAAAAGCCAAGCCTACCCAGATTAATCCCAAAAATCGGCGTAGAATATTTTGCGTAAAACCTTGCCGCTTTCAATATTGTACCGTCACCGCCTATAACAAAAACAAAATCGAAACCGGATTTAAGTTCATCAATATCAAAAACTTCTGCAGAAATATTTTTCTCATTAAGCACTGTCCTTAATTCTTGCATAACTTCCGCTGAATGTTCTATAGTTTTGTTATAAGTAATTGCGAAATTTTTCATAAACAGGTTATAGCATAAATAAAAAAGCCTCTCAAGTAAGAGGCTTTTAGTCTTTGTAAAATTGTACTTACATACCAAAATAAAATGCTCTAATTACATTTTGTCTTTTTGCCCCATTCCAAATCGTTGCATTTTAAATAATCCATATTGCCATTTTCTATAATCCATGCCGTACATCCACGACCACTTGTTCGATTATTTATTGAAATATTGCATGTATTATTAAAAGGAGTATTTTCGTCACCATTGAAACCTGCAGGTGATATACTATCTTTGCCAATATAAAACGTAAATAGGTTTTTGCCTTGTATCATTTTATTTGTTTTATCAGGAATATACATTGTAATAGATGTACAAATCTTGTCGTTCATTAAACAAGGTCTAAAAGTAGAATCAAATCTAAGTATTGTACCATCATTTAATCTTGTACTTGTTGGCTGAGTTTTTTCAACGGGTACATAATTAACAACACCATCAGCCACAGACAATGATACTCCTTGCAAATTATACTCTTTTGAGTCATCATCTGCCTCTATGAAAGGTGTTCCTTTTATATATTGTGAAAATATATTGAGTACTTTTGCTGGAGATGTATAATCACGAATAACACCTTCATCGGTTACTGTGCGACTATAATTCAACCCCCACATGTCAACAGTCCCATTTTCATACATCGCCAACTTAAAGGCTTGTGTCAACATTGAATAGGTCTTTTTCACTTTAGTAACCGTAACACGTTCATTGTAATTTTGCACAAGTGTCGGAATTGTCATTGCTGCCACTACTCCAATAATCGCTAAGGTTATCAAAACCTCTGCAAGCGTAAAAGCTGTTTTTTTGTTCAATTTTTTCATTTTGTGTCTCCTTATTTTAATTTTGTACGACTTTTCTTTTGTTCCCTCGCCCTACGGGAGAGGGTTTGGGAGAGGGGGGCTACCCTTTTCCCTTTTTCTTATCCCCTCCTCCCTTGAGGGTTAGGGTGGGGGGTTATCCAATATATTAAGCAATCGTCGGATTGCGCAAA
>CAYUIW010000050.1:0-8986 GCA_964444905.1 uncultured Muribaculaceae bacterium | reverse complement strand
GTAAAGACTTGCGAGCAATAAACGTAACACAACTCGGTAGCAAATGTGCATTTGAAATAAATGGAACTTGTTATGGTGCTCCGTTTATACCGTCACCAATGACATATGCAGAATGTGCAGGAGAAAATGCAACTTCTGCAAACAACACAACAGCCGCAGGAGCAGAAGCATCTAAATTAGGTATAAAAGAATGTTATTATGAAAACGATTATTGGGCTGGCGCAGTAAAAGCATGTGGTGGAACAAATAAAATGCCAACAATGGTACAGTTGGCAGAGATTGCAAACTACATCTACAACACAGACCAAGTACAAGCAAAAAATAATGTATATGACCTAACAATGGATACAAACAAGGTATCCTCTCTTGGCTTTACACTAAGCTCATCAAATCAGCTCTTCTTTTGGTCAGGTGAGGAGTACACCAGCGAAATCGCGTACACCCGCAACTTAGACTCTACCCGCACGTACTGGTTTAGCAACTACCGTACCACCAACAGCTGGCAAGCGGTGTGTATAAAATAATTACAAAATATCTAACGGATCGACGTCAATCGTAAGTTTGACGTCTTTTGGCATAGTTATTTTATTCAAGAAGGTTGAAATAAACTTGTGACCTTTTTCTTCAAGTTTATTTTTTATTATAATTTGAAAACGATATTGCCCGTTAATTCTTTCAATTACGCAATTTGTTGGACCTAAGATTTCAAGTCGTTCGGATATTCCGTATTTGTCAATCATAGTGCAAAGACGTAGTGCAATTTCTTGTGCGGATTTTTCGGCTCTAAAATTATTTTCGGCACTTAATACAAGTCTTATGATTTGACTAAATGGCGGGTAATCAAATTCTTCTCTTGCAATTATTTCTTTTGCATAAAATTCTCTGTAATTTTGAGATTTAGCACTTTCCAGAGCATAATATTCAGGGTTATAAGTTTGAAAAAATACACGACCGGCAAAGTCACCACGTCCGGCTCGTCCTGCAACCTGTGTTAAAAGTTGAAATCCTCTTTCTGAAGCTCGAAAATCAGGCAAATTAAAACTTGCATCAGCTGAAATCACACCAACTAATGTGACATTAGGATTATCCAGCCCTTTTGCAATCATTTGGGTTCCGACCAAAATGTCAATTTCACCTTTTTGAAATCTTTCCAAAAGTCTTATATGTTCACCTTTTCTGACTAAAATATCGCTGTCTATTCGTTCAACGGTATTTTCAGGATAAAGTTCTTTGATATATTGCTCAATTTTTTGAGTACCTGTACCACTATTTTTTAGGGCATCTGAACCACATTCAGGGCAAACGTCAGGAAATCTTTCGACTTGATTACAATAGTGACATTTTAATCGTTGGTCTTTTGCATGCCATATCATTGGAATTGCGCAGTTTGGGCATTCAATTACATGTCCGCATGCCTGACATTGTGTAAAAGTTGAAAATCCTCGACGATTAATGAGTAAAATAACTTGTTGATTTTTTTCTAAAGTTTCATTAATTGCAGTTTGCAAAGGTTTTGATATAACATTTCTATATGCAGCTCGACCGTGTTCCTGCATGTTTATTACAGTGACCGGTGGAACTTTAGCATCATTATAGCGTTTGGTAAGCTCGAAAAGATTATTTGTGTTTACTGCACGATAATAAACCGAAATATCCGGAGTTGCAGAACCTAGCAATAGCGGACAGTTGTGAAATTCTGCAAGTTTTTGCGCAACAATTTTAGCATCATATCTTGGGGCAGGACTTGTTTGCTTATATGCACCTTCATGTTCTTCATCAATAATAATTAACCCGATATTTTGTAAAGGTGCAAATACAGCGGAGCGTGCACCGGCAAGAATTTTAATCTCATTTCGATATAATTTTTGCCAAACATCATAGCGTTCTCCGTCAGAAATGCTACTGTGCCAGATTGCGACATCTTCTGTCCCAAATTTACGGGCAAGTCTTTTGGTTAATTGTGATGCAAGTGCTATTTCCGGCGCAAGAAAAAGAACGTTTTTACCGGCTTTAATCGTATCATCAATCAGTTTGAAGTAAACTTCTGTTTTACCGGAAGCTGTAACTCCGTGCAAAAGAACTGTTTGAAGCTTTTTAATTTTATTTTTTATTTCTTCATAAACTTTTTGTTGTTCAACTGAAAGTTTAAAAAGAGGTTCTTTTTGGGTAATTTTTAAAATATCAAGCGGATTACGATAAAGTTCCTCTGATGTTAATTTAACACATCCGAGAGTTTCAAGTTTTTTGATAGTTGTTCTGGTTGTTTTTGCTTGTCGTTCAAAAGCAATTAGTGGCATTTTACCAAGCGTTTTTAGGATTTCAAGCACTTCAACTTGACGTTTTGTTGCGCCTTCAAATGTAACAAATTCAATTGTTTGTTCTGTTTTTGAAACTTTCTCTATCAACTTCAACGGAATTGCTGCATTCAAAACCGTTACCAAATCGCAACAATAATAATTCGCAACCCATTCAAGAAGTTTTAAATAATCAATAGAAAATAATGGGGTTTCATCAAGAATTTTGCTGATTTTTTTTACTCGAAAATCCCCCGGTAAATAATCCGAAAAACCTACACAAAAAGCGTTTACAAGTCCTTGCCTGCCAAACGGCACAAGTATAGCCTGACCAATTTGAATTTTTTCTTTCATATCGTCAGGAATAAGGTAGCTGAAAGTTTTAACTCCCAGCCCTTTTATGTTTACTAACGCTAACGCATATTTCATCATTAAATTACCCGATAGGGTTAATGTTACTCTTCCATAAATTCTTTTTTAGCTTCATCAACAGCTTCAGCTAAAATGTCGAGCTGATCAGGTGAGAAAGTAACACCTTTCTTAGTCGGAAGCCAAGTTTGACCACCATCGGTTGTGTAGTGAATTCTTAAATTAAAATAACTTTTTCCTTTATATTCACTGATAGAAATTTGTAGTTGTTCAGTTTCAGACCTACTAATAGTTGCGATAATTTTTGCATCTGCCATAATTTTCCCCCTTTTATACTTACTTAACCATAATAACACAAATTTTTTGTTTCTGATAAAATTAACTCAAAAGGAGAAAAATTATGATAAAAGTAGCAGTATGCGGAGCTTTAGGAAGAATGGGCAAAGAAGTTGTTAACGCTATCCTTGAGTGTCCTGACACAGAGCTTGTAGCAAAAATTGATATAGCAGCAGAGGATATGTATCATACAATTGAAGAAGCTGACAGAGTTTGTGATATAGATTTATTAATAGACTTTACTCAACCTAAGTCGATTTTTGAAAATGCAACATACTGTCTTACTCACGGAATAAAAATTGTAATTGGTACAACAGGTTTGACTGATGAACAAATTGATGAGTTAAAAAAACTTTCTGTAGAAAATGATACAGGATGCTTTATTGCACCGAATTTTTCTACCGGAGCAGTTATGATGATGATGTTTGCAAAACTTGCTGCTAAATATTTTGATAATGCTGAAATTATTGAATTTCACCACAACCAGAAAAAGGATGCACCTTCCGGAACCGCTATAAAAACAGCGTTAATGATGTCTGAAGCAAAAGAAAATTTTACAAATGGCAATTGTGTTGAAACTGAAACTATACAAGGTTCACGTGGTGGAAATTCTTACTCAAATATTCACATCCATTCAATTAGAATGCCGGGATATATGGCTTCTCAAGAAGTTTTATTCGGTTCAGCCGGTCAAACTTTATCCATAAGACACGATTCAACCGACAGAAAATGTTATATGCCGGGAGTTTTGCTTGCTGTCAAACACGTTGCCCAAAATAATGATTTCGTTTACGGGCTTGATAATATAATTTAATACGTCCGTAACTCAATGACAACGTTTTTATTTGTGTTAATATATTAATATGTTTGATAATCTAAGCGAAAAATTACAAAATATAATTTCAAAAACACGTAATCAAGAACTTACGCAAGACAATATGCAGGAAGCTTTGCGTGAAATTCGTCGTGCGCTTTTGGAAGCGGATGTAAACTTGAGAGTTGTAAAAGCCTTTGTTTCGTCAATTAAAGATAAGGCTGAAGGTGAAAACGTTTTGCAAGGTGTTGACCCTTCTCAGCAACTTGTTAAAATTGTTCACGATGAGTTGGTGGAGTTGCTTGGAAAAGAGCAAAAACCTCTTGATTTAAACGGTCATCCGTCATTGATTATGATGTTAGGCTTGCAAGGTTCAGGTAAAACAACATCTTCAGCAAAGCTCGCAGTTAAACTTAAAAAAGAAGGTAAAAATCCTCTTTTAGTTGCGTGTGACGTTTATAGACCGGCTGCAATTTCTCAATTAAAAACTCTCGGACAGCAAATTGGCGTTGAAGTTTTTACTATTGACGGTTCAAAAGATGTAAAAAATATTGTTCAAAGTTCGATTGATTATGCAAAAGAAAACGGTTTTAATGTTCTTATTCTTGATACAGCCGGTCGTTTGCAAATTGATACCGATATGATGGCAGAATTGCTTATTATTGACCGTGTTTTTGCACCTCAGGAAAAATTACTCGTTGTTGATGCAATGACAGGTCAGGAAGCTGTAAATGTTGCCGAAAATTTTGATGCGCAAATAGGTTTGACCGGACTTGTTTTAACAAAATTAGACGGTGATAGTCGTGGCGGTTCTGCATTAAGTATCGTTTATTGCACCGGAAAACCTGTGAAATTGACCGGTACCGGTGAAAAATTGAACGCTCTTGAAGACTTCCATCCGGAACGTATGGCAACAAGAATTCTCGGTATGGGTGATATCGTTTCTCTTGTTGAACGTGCACAAGAAGTTTTTGATGAAAAACAAGCAGAAGAACTTACTAAAAAAATGGCAAAAGCTGAATTTTCATTTGACGACTTTTTAAAAATGCAAAAACAAATGAAAATGATGGGTTCTATGGACCAAATTCTTGGAATGATTCCCGGAATAAAAATTTCAAAAGATGACCGTGAAAAACTTTCACATGAAGGAGAAAAACAATTCAAAAGAATAGAAGTTTTTATCCAAAGTATGACACCGGAAGAACGTGCAAATCCCGCTTTGCTTAATTCAAGCCGTAAAAAAAGAATTTCAAAAGGCTGTGGAATTGATTTGCATAACATTAATATTTTCATAAAACAATTTGAACAAATGCGAACGATGATGAAAGGCATGAATGATATGCAAAAAATAATGGGCGGTTTTGGCGGAAAAATGGGAAAACACGCTATGACAAAAGCTCTGTCCATGATGAGAAAATTCCGTTAAATTCAAAAATCGATATATTATTAATTTTGTATTTATTCAGTTTTGTGCTATTATTTTCATAAAAGAGGAGAATTATGGGTTACAAAATTTTAGCAAAAAAAGAAATTTGTCCAAATCAATTTGAAATTCAAATAGATGCTCCTTATGTTGTTAGAAACGCAAAGGCAGGACAGTTTATAATATTTAGAGCAGAAGAAGACGGAGAAAGAGTTCCGCTTACTATAGCAGATGTAGATAAAGAAAAAGGAATTCTCACACTTGTATTTATGGCAGTAGGTTATTCTACAAAGAAACTTGCACAGCTTAATGTTGGTGACGAACTTGTAGATTTGGTCGGTCCTCTTGGACAACCGACACATATCAAAAACTACGGAACTGTTGTTTGTCTGGCTGGCGGTTATGGTGCAGCACCTTGTTATTTAATAGCAAAAGCTTTTAAAGATGCAGGAAACAAAGTTTATATGATTATGGGTGCTAGAAACAAAGACTTAATTTTCTGGGCTGATAAAATGAAAAATGCTTGTACCGAATTGTTTGTTACAACTGATGACGGAACAATGGGCGAAAAAGGATTTGTAACACAAGTTCTTGAACGCCTCATGAATAAAGAAAAAATCGATTACGCAATCGCTGTTGGACCTATGCCAATGATGAGAGCTGTAGCAGAAATGACCAGAGATAAAGGAATTTATACAGAAGCAAGTATGAATCCGATTATGGTTGACGGTACAGGAATGTGCGGAGCATGCAGAGTTACTGTCGGCGGTGAAACAAAGTTCGCTTGCGTTGACGGTCCTGATTTTGACGCTCATAAAATCGACTTTGATGAAGTTATTAACAGAACACGTATTTACAAAGATTTCGAAAGAAAACGTGACCAAAATTGTAATTTACTAAAACAGGCGGAGAAATAATTATGGCAAGTAATAACGATATTCCATATTGCCCGCTTTTAAGCATTGGCTCAAACGGTATTGATATGGTTTGCACTCAAGAAAGATGTGCATGGTATATGGCGAATGTAAAAAAATGTTCAATGTATATAATGGGATATAATGCTTTAATAGAGGCAAACAGTAAAAAGAAACCAATGCAAAAATGAAAATAGCTTTATGTGTAAAACAAGTTCCGGATACATCTGATATCAAATGGACGGAAAATAATACAATGCAAAGAGATGGGGTTGAAAGCATTATTAACCCTTATGATGTTTATGCGGTTGAACAAGCGTTAAAACTGGATAATTCTTATGTAACCGCATTTACTATGGGACCAAAACAAGCTGAACAAATGCTACGTAATATTATAGCACTCGGCATTGATAATGGTGTTTTAATTTCAGATAAAAAATTCGCAGCAGCAGATACACTTGCAACAGGCAACACAATTTCGGAAGCAATAAAAAAAGTAATGCCGGATTTTGATTTAATACTTTGCGGTCAATTTGCAATTGATGGCGATACTGCACAAACGGGTCCGTGTATTGCGAGCCTTTTGAACATCCCGCAAGTTACTTATGTTAAAGAAATTACAGATAACAAAGATGGAACAATTACCGCTATTCGTGTTATTGATGACGGAATTGAAAAAGTTAGAGTAAAACTTCCGGCACTTATTTGCATGTTAAAGTCTGACTTTGAACCGACCAGAGCCAAAATAAACGGGATTATTAAAGCGCAAGATGCTACGATAACGACAATAACTTATGATGATTTAGAAACTGAAGCTGTAGGAATAAAAGGTTCACCCACATATGTTTCAAGAGCTTTTAGAGCAGAAACCAAGCACAATTGCGAAAGACATATGTGCCTTGAAACTAAAAACGGTTCAGAAATTTTATTTAACAAGCTTAAAGAAATCGGAGTAGTACATGAGTAACGAAATTCTTTTATATGCGGAAGTCACTCGCAGCGGATATATTCATACAGTTTTCTTTGAACTTGTAAACAAAGCGCGCAAACTTGCACAAAAACTTGGCGGAGCAAGGGTTACAGCTGTGTTATTTACTGACTGTGGCAAAATTGCTGACTATAAAGACGGTTTTTTAAACAGTGGCATTGATAAAGTTTATGTCTATGAAAATGAAGTGTTTAAAAATTATTCAACTGATGTTTATGCAAGACTATTTACAGATTTAATAAAAGAAGTTGAACCACAAATAGTTTTAATTGGTGCAACAACCCAAGGAAGAGATCTTGCTCCAAGGATTTCATCTTCATTAAAAACAGGATTAACTGCAGACTGTACAGAGCTTGATATAAATGAAAAGGGACAACTTGCTGCAACTCGTCCGACATTTGGCGGTCAATTAATGGCAACTATTTTATGTAAGACTATGCCACAAATGGCAACGGTTCGTCCAAAAGTTTTTAAACCTGCATCTGGTAGTAATTTTATAAATACAGAATTTATTTACAAACTTATAAAACAAGAAGAATTGACGAATAGAGTTGAACTTGTTGAATTTATACAAGGAATTGAAGATGTAAAAAATGAACTTGATTCTGCTGAAATAATTGTTGCAGGCGGCAAAGGAATGAAAAGTGCAGAAGGTTTTAAGTTGTTGCAAGAATTAGCTGATGCTTTGGGTGGAACCGTTGGTGCAAGTCGTGGAGCGGTTGATATGGGGTATGCCCCGCAGACAGTTCAAATAGGACAAACAGGCAAAACTGTTACTCCGAAACTGTATATTGCATGTGCGATTTCCGGTGCAATTCAACATACAGTAGGTATTACAGGTTCAGATTACATTATGTGCATTAATAATGACCCAAATGCTCAAATTTTTAATGTTTCTGATACAGGAATTGTGGGCGATGTCTTTGAAATTGTGCCCAAATTAATAGAAATGCTAAAAAAATAAATATTTGCAGATTAAATTTATACCTTGTTATTCTCATCAATTACCTGAGTGGATTATAGAAATAATACTTCAATTGTTTTTATAATTTAAATTATGGATATAATTATTTCTTCAAAATATAAGGAACAGGTATTTACAAATAAGAATGTTGTTACTATTGGAACAAATTCAGGATGCAATTTTAAGCTGGATTTAGATTTTGATGTAGTTCTTTCAATACAATATGATTTTAGTCTAAAAAATTATATTATACGCAATACCTTTCAAAATCCAAATGTCTTATTTTGTTCTAAACCTTTAAGACACTTGGAATTGGGTAGTATAAACAAAATCTATTTTAAAAATTCTGATGAATTTCTCAAAATAAGAATACTTAATTCCAATATCAAAATTGGAGCCTAATGATAGACTCCAATAAGATTTAAACTTTGAATATTTTATTTTTCGATTCTAATCACTTGCCAATTTCTGTTTTTAGGTCGCACTAAATAATCAAATGATTAATCTCCGTAGCATACCGCCTGTAAGCCGCTGCGGCTGCGGAGGTTGCTGCGCCAGGACGTGTGGGTAGGGTCGAAGTAGCGGAAGGACGCGTAGCCGTAGCTGCTCTTCTCACCTGACCAAACGGAGAACTCGTTAGATGAGTTTAGAGTAAAGCCAAGAGAGGATACCTTGTTTGTATCCATTGTTAGGTCATATACATTATTTTTTGCTTGTACTTGGTCTGTGTTGTAGATGTAGTTTGCAATCTCTGCCAACTGTACCATTGTTGGCATTTTATTTGTTCCACCACATGCTTTTACTGCGCCAGCCCAATAATCGTTTTCATAATAACATTCTTTTATACCTAATTTAGATGCTTCTGCTCCTGCTGGTGTTGCATT
>CAYUIW010000049.1:0-10599 GCA_964444905.1 uncultured Muribaculaceae bacterium | reverse complement strand
CAATAACTATTGCTTATAATTATTGCGGCGAAAACGACATTATAGACGTTGATTTGGAGACATTAAAAAACTCATCCGATAGTGTTCGGATGAGTCTCTTAAATTGGGCCGCAGTGGACTCGAACCACCGACCTCACCCTTATCAGGGGTGCGCTCTAACCACCTGAGCTAGCAGCCCTTATTTCGGCAATTCCTAGTTTATCATGGAAAATTTTAAAAATCAAGTAGGTGATTTTTAAAATTGAATATTTTTTGTTTTTATATTAAATTCTTAAATATGAAAAACTTGATTATGGAAAATAAAATTTTTGAAGAAATATTTAAAATAAGATATTCCGAAATAGATTTTAATCAAGTTTTAAAACCTTCAGTTCTTTTGAATTTTTTACAAGATTTAGCCAGTGATAATGCCGAAGTGTTAGGTTTTGGGTATTCTTATATAATTAAACATAATTTGGCATGGTTTTTGCTTAAATATCACATGGAATTTGAAAACTATCCTTCAAATATTTATGATTTAAAAATTAAAACTGAACCTCGAGGGTATAATAAGCATTTTGCGTTTCGTGATTTTGAAATTTTTGACAATGAAAAATTAATAGGTCGTGTTGCAAGTACGTGGTCACTTGTTGATTTGACAACTAAAAGCATAGTTTCCGTACCCGAAATCTTTTCAGAAAATAGCTATATGAAACCCTTTACAAAAAGAGAAAGTGATTTAGTGTACAAAAAAGTGCATCCACCTAAACAAATAAATACTGAAAAAATATTCGAAGTTAGATTTGATGATATCGATGTAAATATGCACGTTAATAATGCAAATTATATCGTCTGGGCGTTTGAACCATTAGCATTAAATTTCAGACGTTCAAAAAAACTTAAAACTCTTGATATGGTGTTTAAAAAAGAAATTACTTACGGAAACAAAATACTTTCTCAAGTTGAAATCATAGAAAATACAACTAACCATATCCTTAAAAATTTAGAAACAGGTGAAGAATTATGTTTAATTTCTGCAAAATGGATTGACAAATAGCAAAAAAAAACTTGTTTCGTTTTTGGTAATATTACTTAAAAAAAACTTGTTATAAAATTCTCAAAGTTCTATAATATACATGCTCACGCAAACAGAAAGGATTAAGAATAATGGTTTTAGAAATGACATTTCCGCAGTTGGAACGCGCAATTAACCCAACACATGACATCAAACTTTTTGCAGGTCGTTCCAATACAAAACTTGCACAGGAAATCGCAGATTATTTAGGTACAACAATAGGTCCGATGGTAATAAAAAACTTTGCTGACGGTGAAATCTATGTTCAAGTAAAAGAAAGCGTTCGTGGTGATGATGTTTTTATTATTCAACCGTTATGCAATCCTGTTAATGAAAATTTAATGGAATTGTTAATTATAATTGATGCATTTAAACGTGCCAGTGCAAAATCGATTACAGCAGTAATTCCTTATTACGGATATGCAAGACAAGATAGAAAAACTTCCGGACGTGAAGCAATTACGGCAAAACTTGTAGCTGATTTACTTACAACAGCCGGTGCAAACAGAGTTCTTGCAATGGATTTGCATACAGGTCAAATTCAAGGTTTCTTTAACATTCTTGTTGATCATATTTTTGCAACACCTATCCTTGTAAATTATATTAAAAGTTTGAATATAGATCCGGATGATATGGTTGCCGTAAGTCCTGATACAGGCGGAGTTCAAAGAACAAGACACTTCGCAAAGCAGATTGGTTGTTCACTTGCAATTATTGACAAACGTCGTGACAAACACAATGAAGCTATTGCCTCTCACGTTATCGGTGATGTAAAAGGTAAAGTTTGTGTGATGTTTGATGATATGATTGATACAGCAGGTACAATTTGTGAAGCTTCTAAATTGTTAATAAGAGAAGGTGCAAAAGAAGTTTACGTATGTGCTGCACACCCTGTATTTTCAGGTCCGGCAGTTGAAAGACTTGCTAATGCGCCAATCAAAGAATGTATTGTTACAAATACAATTCCTCTTGATATGTCTAAAATGCCTCCAAACATTAAGCAGCTTTCTGTTGCACCGTTACTTGGACAGGCAATCTCAAGAATCCATGACGATGAATCCGTAAGTTCTTTGTTTGGATTTGAAAAAGATATTCAAGTTTCATAGGATTTTAAAAATAGCAAAAAGAGCAGAACATAAATGTTCTGCTCTTTTATTAAGAAAAGTTACAAAAACTGTAAACATTGTAATTCAATAAAAATAAAAACGTTATTATATATAACGAGGATTAACCATGTCTATAGCTATTGATACAAATTTAGCATATTTGCAAACTCGATTGAACCTTTCAGTCGAGAAACTGGAAATGTATCAAGGCAAACCTATTAATGAAGTTATTGAGGCGGAAGCAGCTGCCGGTAACCCGCTTGCAATTGAACTTGCCGAACAACTAATGACAGATGTTAATCTGCTTATTGAAATTTTCCAACTGGCTGACCCTAACAATAAATTTATCATTTTAATGAACATGACATCTGCACAACTTAAAGAATTTCTTCCTTTAATGGAAGAAGAGGATTTGGCACAAGGATTAATGTTTTTCACTCAAGATAAATTGTTGCAAATGCTTGAAGAAATTCCGCCGGAACAGCTTGTAAACACTGTATTACAAATGTTTTCACAAGAAGAAGTAATTCAGCTCATGCCGGAAGAACAACTTGACAAACTTTTAACAGATCACAGTCTTGATAAAAACAAAGTTCTGGAGCATTTGAAATCTATTCCACCTGAGTATATTGCTCAAATAATCGAAAGTGTAACAGGCGAAGAATGCGAAAACACTAATAATATTGACATGGTTAAACAAATCGGGAACTTTAATCAACTTGAATATAAAGATGCATTGACCAGTTTACAACCAACTCAAAAGCAACAACTTACTTTGGGACTTGTAAAAGAAAATCCTGAGTTGTACCAATTATTTGATGCAAGAGCTTATACAAACATGATTAATACTCATAAACAAAAACCTGAACTCGTTAAAGCTATGGCTGTAATTGAAACTGATGAAATAACAAAAATGATAGAACAGCTTCCAAATGATTTGCTTTCAATTGTAATAACACAACTTGATACAGAAGATTTTGCTGATAATCTTATGAAGAAAAATCCTGAATTGATAGCGCAATTAATTGCCGGATAATACTTCAAGAGCAAAACCAATAGCTTGTTCCGCAAATTGTTTTTTCATGCTTTTTCTGTTTATTTTTGGACTAAGCAGAATTTTTTTTACAACAGTTTTATCTTTGTATTTGCAAGAAACATAACAAAGCCCAACGGGTTTTTCATCAGTGCCACCTGTTGGACCCGCAACTCCGGTCGTACAAAGTGAAACATCACATCCCGTACGTTTCATCAAACCTTCTGCCATTTCTTTTGCACACTGTTCACTGACTGCACCGTGTTTCTGGAGTGTTTCAAGAGTTACCCCCAAAATTTCGTGCTTTGCTTCATTTGCATAAGTCACAAAGTTCAATTTTGTGTATGCGGAACTTCCTGAAACATCTGTTAGCATTGAACTAACAAGTCCGCCGGTACAAGATTCTGCAGTTGATATAACCAGTTTTTGTTCTATTAAAATTTTTGTTAATTTTTCTATCATTGGTAAAAATATTTTAACATGAGCATGCATGTTTCTCCATTTGGTTATATCATGAACGAAAGGAGAAATCATGCCAGTAATAAAAGAACGTAATAATCAAGGAAATCTTTTACCTCAAAATATTGAAGCTGAAGAAGCGGTTTTAGGTGCAATTTTAGTTAATCCCGAAGTAATTACAAAAGTCGTAGAAACCTTAAAACCTGAAAGTTTTTACAAACCTGCTCATAAATATGTTTATGAGGCAATGCTTCAATTATTCAATACAAATGAAAGAATTGACCTTGTATCAGTTTCAGATGTTTTGAGTTATAGTTCAAAACTGGAAACTGTTGGCGGACGTGCATTTATCAACGATTTAAGCTATAAAACCATTACAACATCAAACATTGAATATTATGCAAGAATTGTACAAGAAAAAGCAGTAAAAAGAGCTTTAATTAATGCCGGTTCTGAAATTGTTTCATTCGGGTATGATATGAACCCTATTGATGAATCTTTAGAAGGTGCCGAAAAACTTATTTTTGATATTGCTTCTAAAAAAGCAACCACCGATTTGAGCCATATCAAAGATTTGGTGTTAAACACTTATGAAAAAATTGAGTATCGATACGAACATAAAGATGAACTTTTAGGGTTAAGAACAGATTTTTATGAACTTGATACAATGACAAACGGTTTGCAAAAGTCGGATTTGATAATTTTGGCAGCACGTCCGTCAATGGGAAAAACTGCATTCGCATTGAACATGGCTCAAAATGTTGCAATTAAAGAAAAAGTACCTGTTGCAATATTTTCACTTGAAATGTCAAAAGAACAACTTGTACAACGTATGCTTTGTTCACAAGCAGAAGTTGATACACAACGTTTAAAAACCGGTAATATGCAAAGCAAAGATTGGGACAAATTAGCCAGTGCAATGAATGATTTTACTATGGCACCTATTTATATAGATGATACCAGCGGATGTACTTTGACTGATATTAGGGCAAAATGTCGTCGTTTAAAAATGGAACAAAAAGATTTAGGTTTAATTGTAATTGACTATTTACAATTGATGGAAAGTTCCGGTAGAGAAGACCGTATGCAACAGATTTCAGCTATTTCCAGAGGACTAAAAACATTGGCTCGTGAATTAGATGTTCCGGTAATCGCACTTTCACAATTGTCACGTGCGGTTGAATCCAGAACAGATAAGCGTCCGATGCTTTCTGACTTGAGAGAATCTGGTGCAATAGAACAAGATGCGGATATTGTAATGTTTATTTATCGTGATGAATATTACAAAAAAGGTGAAGAAGATGAAGAAGTTGCAAAGGCCGCCGCAAAAGGTGAATCAGAGATTATCATTGCAAAACACAGAAACGGTCCGGTTGGAACTGTCAAACTCTTATTCCAAGGTAATATAACCAAATTTAAAAACCCGATTAAAACTGATGCATTTTAAAAAAAGAGCCCGTATGGGCTCTTTTTAAGTTTACTCAATTGGGATAGTAATTATATACATGTCACCTTTGTGTTCTTTTTTTATGTTTTTCAAATCAACATCATCGCCAAACATATAGCTTTGTGTAAATTCAATAATAGATTTTTTGTTCCCAAATCCGTGAATTCCCGCAGCCTTTACTGTAAGAATATTCCCGTTCGTTTTAACATCAACATTTTTTTCATCATTGTTTAAAGGTACAAGGTCAACAAGAATTTTATATTCATTATTTTTTTGTTCCAATCGAATTACATGATTTGCTCTTTCTTGCAATTTTTCTGCCCCATGAAATGTTTTTCGAAAATCTCGTTCAAGTTGCCTGTCACTTTTTTCAATAGCTTTGTCAATTCGTTTCATTTGATTAACCGGATCAAGCATTGATTTAAAATACCAGTCAGTTACAAAATAAAATGCGAGAAATGCTCCCAAAAGTCCCATTAAACCGTAAAATAAATGTTTCAATACAGGATGACGGTCATAGTATCTGTTTTCGTCCATTAAAACCTCCTTTTGTTTCAACATTTGTATAATATTCAAATTGAAAAACTTTGTCTATAACCGATTTAACTTAGCCAAGCAGAATAATAATTGTAACTTATGATAAAAACGATTACAGTAAAAAATAATTTATATGATATAATAATTTTATGAAAGAAATTGTAATTACTGCACCGGTCAAAAAACCCGAAGATATTGAAGTTTTTAGTCGTGAAACAAATTGTCATGATTATTATGTTTATTATAAAAAATTTCTTGATAACAATTTTGAATATATAAAAGAGTTTGTAGATACCGCAAAACGTTGTAATTGCAATATTTTTATTAATTTTAAACACGATATTACAGAAGAGAATTTACCGGAAATAAAAAAAATGCTTAAATTCCTAAAAACAGCAGGAATTGACGGGATTTTTATAAATAGTTTTGCAATTTTAGAAGCAATTAAAGTTTTCAAATTACCATTCAAAGTTATTGTTGATTCATACTTTGATATACACAACTTGGCGGGGATTGATTTTATAAACAGTTTTCACAAAGTTGACGGTATAATTATTACCGAAGAAATTTACATGAAAAATATCGCCAAAATCAAAAAATACACAAAACTTCCACTTGCAATAGATTCTGATAATTTGCCGTGGTGTGCCGAAGACATTAAAAAACTTAAAGCTATAGATAATGTTGTTATTAAAGGGAAATTTGCGACATCAGAAGAAATTCTGGAAGGTATTGAACTTGTTGAAAAAATTTTGGAAAAGCCAAAACTGTTCAAAAACCAAAAACTTCCATTCAAACATGTTAGGAAAAGTATTTACCAAACCAATCATTTTTCTGGTGAAATGGTTAGTGCCGAAGGGAAAGATTTCAAATTTAGCAGAAATATTCACCCGTTCGAGTGGGAAGTAAAGCGCACAAAAACTCCGGCTGATATAAATTATTCAAATGATTATCGTATTAATTTAAGAATTTCCGAACTCACTCAAATTAAAGAACTTGATAAATACATAAAAAAAATTGGGACAAATCCGATTTATTCTATTGAATATGGTGAAATCCTTTCGACTTGTGACCTTGCAACCAGCAGTTTTAGCGAGTTGATAAAAAAAGTAAGAAAATTTTGTTATAAAAATAATATAAAATTTCAACTATCAACACCTAAAATCCTTATAGAACGGGATTTTGACCGAGTTTATGAATATGTAAAACAATTATTATTGGAAAACCCTACTCCGGATTCATTAATTATTAATAATATAGGATATTTCTGGGCTTTTATTAATGATAGCGATATAAATCATATACCTATAGAAATTGGTCAGGGAATAAATTTGCTTAACAGCCTTTCAATAAAATGCCTTAATAATCTTGCACCTATTGAAACTGTTGATTTTTCATCTTTTAAAGATACAGAAAGTGCAATTAAAACAATCAAAAAAATAAAAAATGATATTCCTAACAAAAAATTCACAATTGCCGGTAACAAAAGAGTTCCCAGTATGGGACTTTGCCCTTTAAATAATGACAGTGCTATAATTTCACGATTATCCTGTAAAGCTCCTTGCCATAAAGGTAGTTTTGCTTTAAAAGATCCGTCATTACAAAAAATGTTTCCATTTACATGTGATGGTTTTTGCAGAATGCATATGTTTGAAGACAGTGTAATGCAAGATTTTTCACTCCTAAAAGAACTTTCTGATGCAGGAGTTAATGAATTTGTTTTTGATTTTAATGCACTAGATGCAAAATTTTTACCGATTTTGTTAAATGAATTTTTTCAACAAGGTTTAGGGTAATTTATATCTTATAATCGCATTTGAACCTTGAGAAGAAATTAACAAAGTTCCATTTGCAATATGCAAAGAATAAGGTTTTTGTACATCACTTACAAGAACTGTTACAAGTCCGGTTTTATCAACTTTTAGGACATTATTTGCATTATAATTTGCGACATAAATATTTCCTGCCCCATCACTTGCCAATCCGATAGGCCCATTCAAACGAGTATCTTTCAAGAAGATTACTCTATTGCCGTTAGGTGTTATTTTATAAACCACATTATCCGAATATCCTGCAACATAAATATTCCCGTTGCTATCTGTCGTAATACCAGTCGGGCTTGCAATGTTTTCATAAACTCCGTTGGTATTCGGGACTTCCGGCGGTTTTTGTGTACTTTGTTCATATTTAATAGTTTGCAAATCCGTATTCATTTCATTTGCGAGTTTTTGAACTTGAGGATTTACATACGAACCGGTTGGAATAAGAGCAAGATAAGTTTTTGCTTTTTCGGTTTGTCCGAGTTTATTACTAAGCATTGCAGCTTTATACACAGCTTCGTAATCGGTTGGTTTACGTACAATAATTTGCTTAAAAACAGTAAGAGCCGCTTCGTATTGCTCCAAATACTCAAGTATTGAGCCTAAATTATAATACGCATCAATATATTCGGGATCAAGGTCAATAGCTTTTCTGAAAGCATCCATTGAACGGTCATACTGCCCGATTTTATAAAAATCAATACCTTTATTATACTCAAGCTTAGCTTCTGTCATATCATTTGAAAATGCCGGCGAAATCGCTAAAATGCTTGATAAAAATAATAATGAAAGAATTTTTTTATATTTCACTCAATTCCTCTATAAGTTTTTCGTTTTTCTTCGCAAAATCATTACCTCTTGAAATTATAGCCTGTTTTAAAATTTCAGGCAAATCAATCGGTGTCAATTCTTTAAAATTATCAGGGAGTCTTAAGCTCCAGTTACAATCTCCGGAAGTTCCTGGTCTGTTATAAACATCATTAATATTAAAGAAATCCGTAAAGAAAATTTGAATATTTTCAGCTTTTGAAGCAAAAATTTCAACAAGCTTAGTTTGTTTTAAAAATTCAACATCTGTTGTAAGACGTGTTATCAAATCATCTTTACTGTCAGCATCTGCAAACAAATCTTCAACAAGATTTTTCACGTGCAGATAACCGACATGAGTGTTAACCATAGATTTTGCCCACATAGCAATCGGTTCGTTGTCATGAGTACCAACCATTGCCCAGCAACTTTCATCAATATTACAACAACGATAAGGATGTTCCGGTTCTTCCGGTACAACAAACTGAGTTAATCTCATGCCTTGAAGTTTGTATTTTTTCATTACTGCAGCTACAGGATTGGTTAACGTACCCAAATCTTCGCAAACGATTGCATTTTTATCTAAACCTTCTTCCTCTGCGGCAGCTATAACGATTTTTTCAATTAATTGCCCATATTGTTCAATTTGTTTATCTGTTAAAGTTTTAACACGTTTTTCTTTGTCTGCCGGTAGAGTTGTGTCTAAGTCGTCCAATTTAGCAATGGCAAATTTACACAAAAACGGATGTTCAGGAGAAGAATACAATCTTCCTGCGCCTTCTTCTATTTTTGGCTTTTTACCTGCTTTATAAACCCAAGGGTCAATAAGCCCTACAATATGGTCAATTCTTACGCCACCGGGGTTTTCTCTAAACATTTTGCGGTAAAGTCTTTTTAACAGTTGTCCACCTTTGTCAAGTGAACCGTCACCATTATACATTCTTTCAGGATTCATTACCGGAAATCCCCAAGCCTGACCGTCTTTAGAAAAATAATCAGGAGGGCAACCGAGCATCCAACCATCTAAAAATAAAGATTTATAAGCCCAAATATCACGATCTGAAAATGCAACTTGTCTGTCTGCAATCATTTTAATATCTTTTGACTTAGCATAATCTTTTGTTTCCGCATTTTGTTTATTTAATACAAATTGTATAAATTTATACTTATCAATATCGTATTCATATTTTTTTGAAATTTCAACAAGGCGTTTCCCATATTCAAGCCTGTCTTCAATAGTTGCCGGAGAAAATAAATTCTTATCGATATCTGAATTCCATAACGGCCAATAATCATTACAATGCTCAATACTGAGAGCTTCATAGATACTGTCTTTGTCTAACCAACTGTTGTTATCATGTTTATATTCAGCAAATTCTTTTTTTAATTTATTGTTACCGTGTTCAATAAAATTTTTATAAGCTTCATCAAATGCATCTGCATATTTTTTGTAAGCGTATGAATATGCTGTTCTGTTTTCATCTTTTTTCGGATTATCGTTAACTATTTCGTTAAAAGTTTCAACTGATAAAATATTATCCCATTTTTTAGTTGTTAATTCTTTTAAATTAGCAAACAAAGGATTTGTTGAAAAAATGGTTCCGGTATAAGGTGAAGAGTCACAACCTTTAGTTTTTCCTGCAGGTCCCAACTGAATTGCATTAAAAATTCCGGAAGCGAAATCAATTACTTCTTTGGCTCCGTTAGAATTCATTGAACCAAATCCTGTATTTTCACCGGCAGATGACGGAAAACTTCCTCCGTGCATAATTAAAGCAAAGTTCTTTTTGCCTAAAACTTTCAATGCTTTTTGTATCGTTTTAATGCTCTTTTTATCGAAACCCATATTTACCCCTCAAAACTCTCTTAAATTATTAAAAAATGGGCATGAAGAGACTCGAACTCCCACGCGTTAGCACTAGTTCCTAAGACTAGCGTGTCTACCATTCCACCACATGCCCATGTTTTCACTTGATTACTCGTTCAAATCAGATTTATATCTTAATTTAAACACTCAATCTGTTGAATTTATTAAATTGTCAACAAGTAAATGTTATATTAACCGAATTTATTTGTCAAGTTTATGAATTGGACTTTTTGAGTTCAAAATCTTGAAAAAATTGGCAAGATGTGGTAGAATTAGGGTATGAGGAAGTTTGTGAACACGGGTGAATATGGATTAAGTAGGGTGGAAAGCCTTGATATGACCGTGTTATGCCGATTTAGGGGGGGGTAAACCCGCTTGTAGTCTGGGTTTTAGGCTGTTTTCTCTCCTATTTTTGCCATATTTATTGTTTTTCGACACCGGATAACGGTGTTATTGTCATGCGAAGGGG
>CAYUIW010000048.1:0-11141 GCA_964444905.1 uncultured Muribaculaceae bacterium | reverse complement strand
ATGGTATTCCGCCTGCAATGAGAGGTTTACCTCAAATTGAAGTTACATTCGATATCGACGCAAACGGTATTGTTAATGTATCAGCTAAAGACAAAGCTACTAACAAAGAACAGAAGATTACAATCACTAATTCTTCTAATCTTTCTGATGCTGATATTGACAAAATGGTTAAAGAAGCAGAAGCTAATGCTCAAGAAGATAAAAAGAAAAAAGAAGAAGCTGAAGTTAAAAACAATGCTGCAAGTTTAATCGGTTCTGCCGAAAGAATTGTAAAAGACTTCGAAGGTAAAATTGATTCAGCTGACCAAACAAAACTTAATGAGCAAAAAGAAGCTCTTCAAAAAGCACTTGATGAAAATAAAGCTGTAGATGATTTGAAAAAATTGTCTGATGAACTTCAACAAACTATGTTTAGCATTTCTCAAAAAGCTTATGAACAAGTTCAAAAAGAAGGCGAAACAGCACAATCAGCTAATACAGAAAATGCTTCTGAAACTAAAGGCTCTGATGACGATGTTATCGATGCCGAATACACAAAAGAATAATTCTTTGTAGTTATACTAAAAAAGGACTTTCATTAGAAAGTCCTTTTTTGTTATAAAGTAATACCCTCATAAAGAGGGTATTAACGAAAGTAAAAAAAATATGAAAAAACTTTTTTAGAATGTTGCAACCGGTTTTTTCTGAGCAGTAGCTCCAGGGATAGATTGCCAGTTAGCTGCCATAATCTTTTTGAAAGATTTTAAAGCAGTATCTTCAAGTTCACCTAATTCTTCAGCTTCCATAATCAATTCACGAAGCGGAAGAAGAGCTCTTTGATCTCTAAGAACGCCTAACGCAGCGGCTGCACCAGCTCTTACGAGTTCATTTTCCGAACGATTTTTCATAACATCAATTAACGCCGGAACAGATTTTGTATCATTTAATTTTCCAAGAGATGTTACTGCATAAATTCTTACGTTAACCCATTCATCGTATAACATATTGATAACTTTATCAACAGCTTTTTTATTGCCGATTTCACCGAGGGCACGTGTAGCATCACATCTTACATTAACTTTTTCGTGGTCAAGAGATTCTATTAGTGCATCAGTTGCAACATCACCAATTTCAATAAGAGCATCTGTTGCAGTAATACAAACTTGCGGATTTTCATCGTTTAAAGCTTCAACTAACGGTTCAACAACGATTTCACCGCCAAGACGACCAAGAGCACGTGCTGCACGAACTCTAACATCAACGTTTCTATCTTCACGTAAAGATTCGATTAAGTGTACTGTAGCTTTTGAATCACCTAATTCACCAAGTGCGCGTGCTGCATATAATCTTACAGAACCGTTTTTATCGTGTTTTAAAACATCAATCAAAGGTTCAACAGCTTTTGAGTCGCCCATTTCACCTAAAACACGGGCTGCGTTGTATCTAACTTTTTCTGAATTGCTTGTTTTTAAATCTACCAATAATTCATCAAATGTTTTTTTAACCTGTTTCTTTTTGCTGTTTACACTAATTGTCATTTATTTCCTCCGACACTTCAATAAATAATTCTACACTACTCTGATATAAAAAAATTGTGTTTGAATTAATTGCCTTATTTGTTATGTTTCATTAATTTTTTGTAACAATTTCCTTTTTCTACTACCAATTGAATTATTTATTAAGGGTAATACTAACACTTTATGTTATTAATATAACATATTTTTTTAACAATTTCTTGGGTTATATGTATTATTTCGCAAATAATATCGATTGTTTTTCTAAAAATAGCTTTAATATAATTATAGCTTAACCACCCTTGTTACAAAAGTTAACACATTATTACTCACTACGGATAGTAATAATAAACTCACTACCATGCCCGAGCTCACTGTTTACGCAAATTTCGCCATTATGCTTCTCAATAATCTTTGATGAAATAGCTAAACCAAGTCCGGTACCGACACCTACACCTTTTGTTGTAAAACCGGCTGTAAATATCTTATTGAGCTCGTTTTCAGGAATTCCTTTTCCGCTGTCTTTTATTTTAATAATCAATTTTTGCTCTTCAAATTTGGTTGTAATTTCGATAGTGCCGTTGCCTTCGATGGCTTGACATGCGTTAATTAAAATATTGGTAAAAACTTGATTTAGCAAGGTCGGAAAGCATTTTATCAAAGGTAAATTTCCATAATGTTTTATTATTTCAATGCGATTTTTTGTTTCATGACGTATTAAATCAAGAGTTAAATCTATTTCTTTGTTAATATCCGCCTCTTGCAAATCAGCTTCATCAAGTCTTACAAATTTTTTCAAAGAAATCACCATATTGCTTATTCGTTGAATTGCCTCACGGTCAATATTGTTTATTTCCTGCATCATTTCTGCTATTTCACTATCATTAATTTGCGGGATAAACTTGCTTATTATAGCGTTATTTGATTTGATTGAAGCAACCGGAGTATTAATTTCATGGGCAACTCCTGCAATCAATTGTCCCAGAGATGCCATTTTTTCCGAATTAATCAATTGTAGCTGTGTTTCTTTAAGTTCTTTAAGTGTATTTTTTAATTCTTTAACTGTTTTTATATTATTTTGATATAATTCTGCTCTTATAATTGCGTTACCCAATTGTGAAGAAATTGCTTCAAGAATTTCTAATTCTTCAGTTAATTCCCGTTTTTGATGGCTTAACAAAACAATAATACCAATCAATTTTTGCATATGAAAAACAGGAACTATAACCCTCATTACAGGTTGTTTAAAAGCTTCCGCTCCAACAAATTCAATTAAACTTCTATTTACTGAAATATGTTGTGAAGATATTGTGTTCATTGTTTTTTCGTCAAATTTAATTTTAATATCCGACTGCTTTTTATCACCATATACTTCAGTTATTTTAAATTCATTGTTAATATTTTCAGCATAATAAGCTTTAAATGCCCCAAACATTATTGCAAGTTCAGACAACGCAGAATTTAAAATTTTTGAAATATCCATTGATTCTCTGATAATATTAGACATTTTATTAATAAGAGCAATTCTAATAGCTTGAGATTGCGCTTTTTGCCTGATTTTTTGTAAATCGTCATTTTCTTCTTCGAGTTTTTGATATTTCTTTTTTAAATTTTTAATTTGTTCTTTATATTGTTCTACTTGGTTTTCGGCAGTAATATCAGTAAAAAATATTGCTGTATATCTGCGTTTCTTAACGGCTGTCAAATAATAATACGAAATAGTATTCGGTGAAAATTCATAAGTTACATAAGCAAAAAAATCTTCTTTTGAATTGAGCGCATGCCAGATAGGAGAATAGTTTTCAATATTTTCACTATTCAATGGACAAATGTCGAAATTCATATTATGTGAAAATTTTTTTAGATTACTGAAATCGTTAAAAATACGTTTAAAGGTGTTATTTGCAAATATGACATCACCGACATTATTTGTAACAATGACTGCATCCGGAAATTGATTTAAGAAACTAAACTTTTTCATAAGATTATTATACGCAGAATTTCATCGGCGGGCAATTTGTTAAAGTTTATGCTGATAATTATTCTTGAACTTATAATATCAAATCAAAGGCAAGATTTTCAATGATTGTTTGAATATTTATATTTAATTTCAGTTCTTGCTTTGCTTTTTCTACTGATTTTAAATCATGTAAAAGCTTTATTTTAAGCTGCTTATTTACGTTATTTAATTTTAAAAGTCCTGCTATGTAATTTTGCATTTGAATAAATATTTGTACAGCATCGTGTTCTTTTGTAAGTTCAAGCAAGCTATCATTAAAATCAAGAACCTCGGAACGCTCAAGCTCTAAATATCCATCCATAGTTTCTTTTACCAACTCAAAATTTTGAGGTTCATCTTTTTTTGATGGCACAAAAAAAGTTTGAGAACGTGAAACTACCGTTGAAATCATATCCGTAATATCATTTGTCAAAAAGAAAAATGTTGTATTTGACGGAGGTTCTTCAAAAGTTTTTAAAAGCGCATTTGCTGCATCGGTTGAAAAATTTGTGCTGTTAAGTCCGCAAAGTTTTCCGTCCTTATCTTTATCACAAAATATTAAAACTCTGTGATAATCTGAAGTTACCGCCAAATCATTTTTTATCATTCGTGCTTGTGAAATTGAAAACATTGTTTTCGAATCATCATCTGACGGTTTGTTATCAACTTTTGAATATGTTAAAACTGCAGGGTGTGCGTTTTCTCTAATCCAATTGCAATTTAAACATTTACAATCAAGATTTCCGTCTTGCTTACAATTCAAAAGTCTTGCAACTTCAAGAGCAAGTGAATATTGTGCATCAATATCATTTCCCCAAAATAGAATACAATGTGAAATATTTTTATTGGGATTTTGAACACCTTGAGTAAAATAATTCATCAAAAACGGGTAGTCATTATAAACATTAGCGGAATAACACATTTTCAACCTCCGTTTCAGGTGAAAGCGATTGACCAGCTTTAATCTTAAATTCAGCTTCCGTAAGATTTTTCTTTAGTTTTACCAAATCTTTAAGACTTGTATTTTTTAGCTTTTGTAAATTGAGCTTCACAACAAATTCATGTTGTCCTGTCAATTTTGCCAGTTCAAATGTTGAACAACTAGAGGCTTTTGCCTTTAAAACAATCCAACGCCGTAACATTGTTTGAAGCGGTGCAACAATTTCTAAGCAGAATTTTTTTTCAAGAAGCTTTCTGTATTCTAAAAGGGCTTTATCTTTTTCACCTTGCATTAAATAGTCAGAAAATGCAAATAAATCCTCATTAGAAATACAAAATTCTTGTACATGCTGTTTTAAAACTTTATTTGACGGGTGAATAAACAGTTTAAGTTTGTTTAATTCACCATCAATTTCTCTTAAATTATTCCCAATCTGAATAATCATTGCATTAGCAGCATCGTTGGCAATTTCTAAATCTTTAGATTTGGCTTGTTTTTTTACCCAAGCTTCCAATTCTGCTGTTTTGTACGTAGGAATTGTCGGAAAATCTTTCATATTATATTTTGATAAAATCTTGAAAAGTTTTTTTCGGCTATCCGGTTTTTTACCTTCATTTCGAGGATAAATTGCGCAAAAAACTATATCCAAATTATCGGAATTTCCTTCAAGAGCTTCTTCTATTTGCTTAATTTCTTTATCGTCAAAAGATTTTGCAAAATAGTCTTCGCAATTTATTATAACAAGCATTTTGCCAAACATTAACGGTTGGGTTCGCAAAACAGAAATCAAATCTGCAAACTTCGGATTGTCATATGTTTTAAAACTCATTTCTAAAAAATTTTTGTCCAATCCCTTTTTAAGTTTGTTAATTTCCTGTTCTATATTATAATCTTCATCTCCGTAGAAAAAATATACAGCCATACATACATTATATATTAAAAAAACTTTAAATGTTGTAATGATTTACATTCTGTTGCTTTTGTAATAAAATTTGCATGTATATTAGAAAAAGAGGGAATAAAATGCAGATATCATTAAATTGGATTAACGAATTTGTAGATATATCAGACTTAGAACCGGAACAAATTGCACACGAACTCACGATGAGTGGTTTGGAAGTTGAAGCTGTTGAAGAAGTTAAACCGAAATTTACCAATATAAAAACCGTAAAAATTGAGAAAATTGATAATCATCCAAACTCTGACCGTCTTCACCTTGTAACGGTAAATACCGGCTCAGGATTAAAGACTGTTGTTTGCGGAGCACAAAATATTAAAGAAGGACAAATTGTGCCTTACGCAAGTGTTGGCAGTCAAGTTCTTGATAGAAAATCCGGTGAAATGTTCACCCTAACACCTGCTGTTATAAGAGGTGTAGAGTCGCAAGGTATGCTATGTTCAGCTGATGAATTGGGTGTATCTGAAAGAAATTATCAGGATGAGGATGGCATTTTGATACTGAACAGAATTTTCCCTGATGTTCAAATCGGTTCTGATGTGCAAGACGTCTTAGGTTTTGAAAAAGATACTGTTATTGATATTGCTCCAACGGCGAACAGAGGTGATGAAATGTCAGTTCTCGGTGTTGCCAGAGAATTGAGTGCTATTTTTAACAAACCTTTAAAATTTAATCCGATAGAATGTATAAAAGATTTATCCACAAATGAATTTGAAGTGGAAATTATAGACAAAGATGTTTGCAAATATTATTCAGTTGGAATTTTAAAAGATATTAAAATTAAACCGTCACCTGATTGGATGCAAAAAAGACTTATAGCATCAGGTGTACGTGCAATTAATAATGTTGTTGACATAACTAATTATGTTATGCTTGAATACGGCACACCGCTCCATGCATTTGATTTTGATAAACTTAACGGTTATTTGTGTGTAAGACGAGCTAAAGAAGGTGAAAAGCTTGTAACTTTGGACAGTGTTGAAAGGACTTTAACAACTGATACCGTTCTAATTGCAACTAAAGAACAAGGCGTTTGTTTAGGTGGTGTTTTCGGCGGTGAAAATTCTGAAATTAATAACAATACCAAAAACATAGCTCTTGAAGCTGCTTATTTTACACCTGTCGCTAACAGAAAATCTTCTCACAGTGTAGGTTACAGAAGTGACGCTTGTGCAAGATATGAACGTGGTGTTGATATTGAAGCAATCAAACCGGCACTTATGCGTGCAATGCAATTGTTAACCGAATATGCTGATGCAAAAGTTGAAGGTGTTGTAGAAACAGGTAAAAACAAACTTGAACCTGTTGAAATAACTCTAAGATTTCCGCAAATTAAAAGAATTTTAGGCTGTTCAATTGAACCTCAAAGATGTATAACTATTTTGGAAAACCTTGGATTTGAAAAACTTGGCGGAAATGAAACAGCCGCAAAATTTCTTGTACCTTCATTCAGAGCATATGATGTTACTCGTGAAATAGATTTAATCGAAGAAATTGCAAGGATTAACGGGTATGATAAAATTGCACCGACATTACCAAACAAAACCCAAACACCTGTAATTACACTTGAAGAAAAAGTGTTGAAACAAATTCACAATCTCATGCGTGCATCAGGTTTGAATGAAATTATCACAAGCTCCTTAATAGGTAAATCATTGTTTGATAAATACATGGTTCCTTTTAACGAGGAAACATCAGTAAGAGTTAAGAATGCAGCAAGTGAAGAATTTTCAGTTCTTCGTCAAACCCTTATGCCGAGTGTTTTGAATTGTATGAAAATGAATTTTGACAACGGACAAAAAACATTTTGGGCATATGAAATAGGTAAAACCTACAAAGTTGCAGGTGAATGTAATGAAAAAGATACAGGTATTAAAGAAACAAATGTTCTCGCCGGAATTTTAACAGGTAATACAGAAAACTCAAAATGGCAAAATGTTGCAGAAACTGATTTTTACACAATAAAAGGTATTTTTGAACATCTTTTTGCAGAACTTGGTGTTGAAAGACGTATTAAACTCAGCACTTATGGTGAGCTTGATTACACTCATCCATATAGAACTGCCGCAATTATGCTTTTGGGCAAAAAGCCGGAAATTATTGGTTATTTTGGACAAATTCATCCTATATTGAAAGATAAATTGAAACTAAATCAGGAAGCATTTCTTTTTGAATTGGATTTAGATTCAATCATTTCCGCAATAAAAGAAACTGTTCCGAGATTTAAACATTTGGCTCAATTCCCGGAAGTCAAACGTGACCTTGCGTTTATCATAAATGACAAAGTAAGCTTTGAAGAAATTCAAAAAGTTATAAAAAGTTCTGTTCAACAGAATATATTCAAAGGTAGTGAAATATTTGATGTATATCAAGGTGAACATGTTGATGAAGGATACAAAAGTCTTGCTTTCCGCATAAAAATGCAGGACGAAAATGCAACATTGACTGATGAAATTATTGAAAAACAAATGCAATCAGTTCGAGAAAAACTTCAAAAAACATATGCAGATATTTCTTTCAGAGAGTAAACATATTCTCACATAAACCGTAACGAGGTATTTTATGAAAAAAATATTATTATCATTAATTGTTTTATTAGGACTGATACTTCCGGTTTCGGCACAAAATGTAATGCCGGTAAGTGTAAGTGTTAATAATACACAAACTATTGGACTTTATCAAGTTTCAAACAACATAACACTTTATAAAGCACCTGATGAAAAATCAGATGTAGTTTATGGTATAAAATGGAATAAATACAGCATTTTTCCGGAGAGTTTATCTTTTCAGGACGTATTTGTAGTATTTTTACCTTCTAAGTCACTTGCTCTTATGGCTGTGACTGATGAAACAGATGATTGGGTTGAAGTTATATATAATAATTCAACAGGTGCAAAAGGTTGGATTAAAAAAGACGACCCTTATAAATTTATGAATTGGGTTAGTTTTTATAATATGTATGGTCGAAAATACGGATTATATATTTTAAAAGGTGCTCCGGACAATGTTTTAGAATTGAGAAGTGCAGCTGATGCAAATTCACAACTTGTAGGAACAATGAATCACCCGTCAAAAATTAATCTTAATGTAATTCGTGGAAATTGGGCACTTGTAAGCGTTTTGGATTTGGATAGAACCTCAAAAACAGGTTATGTTCGCTGGCGCGGTAATGATGGTGTAAAATACTTATTTCCGGCAATAAAATAAGTCTTGACTTTACAATCTGCAAAAAACACTCGACAATTGACTTTGTTTGTTATAGCATTGGCTTAAACGCAATAATAATAGTAAAGGAGAAATTTTATTATGCAAGTTATATTAAAAAAAGACGTACAAAATCTTGGTGAAGCAGGTGATATCGTTAATGTAAAAGACGGTTATGCAAGAAATTTCCTATTCCCACAAGGTACAGCAGAAGCAGCAACAGAAGGTGCTCTTCAAAATCGTGAAAAAAACTTAGCTAGAATTAAAGCTAAACAAGAAAAATTACACGCTGAAGCACTTGCTAAAGCTGAACAAATCGAAAAATTCGGCAAACTTGAATTATCAGCAAGAGCAGGTGAATCAGGTAAATTGTTCGGTACAATTACAACTAAAAAATTGTGTGAGGAATTACTTGCAAAATCAGGTATTGATATTGACAGAAAAAATGTTTCGCTTAACGCGCCTATCAATAAAGTTGGCGAATACACTATGCTTATCAAATTAACTTCAAAAGTTAAATGTGAATTAACCGTTGCAGTATCTGCTTCTGAAGTTGTTAAAGAAGCTATTGAAGAAGTAGAAGAAACAACAGCAGAATAAGAGGTACGGATGACAGAAAATTCCGGAATGAAGCTTGAATGTTTGGCTATAGGTTCACTTCCATGTGAAAATCCGGAACTTTCCAAAAACTATATTGAACTTTTCAATATACCGTTTTGGCCGCAACTGGCAAAAGTAAGTAAAAAAGAAGACATGACTTTTCAATTTTTGGAAGCTATGCCTTCTTTTTCTTTATCAGAAGATTTTACATTTAGCTTTGATACAGAAAATGAAACTTTTTTTGAGGATTTGGAACAATTTTTTCTGGATTATGAAGAAATCACCTCAAATAATAATGAAGAATTGCTTGAAAAATATGCTATAACTGATGAATTTGCATCAGGTTTTAAATATCTTATAGAAATAATTAAAACAAAAAAAAGTAAATATGCAAAAGGTCAAGTTACCGGACCGTTTACACTTGCATCTACCTTAAAAGATAAACACGGCAGATGTGCAATATATGATGATACGTTGCGTGAAATTATCGTAAAAACACTATCCTTAAAGGCTCTTTGGCAGATTAAACAAATTAAAAAAGCTGGTGCAATTCCAATAATTTTTATTGATGAACCTACAATATCACAACTTGGAACATCTGCATTTCTAACTGTTTCAAAACAAGAAGTAATTTTAATGTTAAAGGAAATATCAGACTTAATTAAATCAAAAGGCGCAATAAGTGCGGTTCATTGTTGTGGTAAATGCGATTGGACTGTTCCAATAGAAGCCGGTATTGATATAATTAATCTGGATGCATATTTGTATGCTGAAAATCTTGGTATATATAGCAAATCTACCGAAAAATTTCTGCTTAACGGCGGAAAAATAGCTTGGGGTGTTGTTCCGACATTGGACAGAGATGCACTTGAAAATGCAGATTTATGTCAAATGATTTCAAAATTTAATAATGCTGTTAAATATTTGACTAAAAAAGGAATTGATGAGAAACTAATTATAGACAATTCATTAATAACTCCGTCTTGCGGAGCCGGTTCATTGCCGGAGTATTTGGCACAAAAAGCACTAAACTTAACAAAAGAGTTGTCAATAAGTTTAAAAGAGAGGTACAATGACAATTAAGCTTGCAATTACAGGCAAAAGCGGAAGTGGTAAAACTACTGTTACAAAAGCATTTACAAATATCTTAAAAGAAATGTTTCCCGAAAAATCAATTTTATTATTTGATAATGACCTTACAAGTGAATTGGGACACAGTTTTGGATTGGATATAAGGAATACAATTTACGGTATAAGAAGCGGTAAACACGAATATAAAACAGGTATTCCTGACGGTATGTCTAAACAAGAATTTGTTGAATGGGCAATGGAGGATATTGTTGTTGAACTTGAAGAAAATATTGACATTATTGTTTCTTGGTTTGTAGGTTCAAAAGATTGCCGTTGTCCAATTACAGGACAAATTAATGATGCAGTTTTAAAACTTATTGAACGATATGATATAGTAATTTTCGATTGCGAATTTGATTTAAAATATCTAAACCAACTTGTAGATACGGATATTGATACAACATTAATAATTGCAAACCCCAGTGAAGATTCCGCACACCTTGCAAAACGTATTGAGGAATTTAGTTCTAAATATGCGGCAGGTGGGCAACTTGGTGTTGTGATAAATAAAGTTGAAGACACTAACTTAACATCTGTTTATGAACTTTTAAAACGCTATGATTTAGATGTTCTCGGCACAATCCCATTTGATAATGGTATTAATCCTGTCGCTAAAGAGTCAAAAATTGTGCAAGATGCCATAAAACAATTTTATTTTAGACTAAACTTGCCACAGATAAAGGTCTAACACTTGTATATTACGACTTTATGTTATTATGAGGTGTAAATGTATGTGTTGTGCTGGGCTTTTAGGTTCATTCCCTTGAAAAAGTTGGCAAGATGTGGTAGAATTGGTGTATGAGGAAGTTTATGGAC
>CAYUIW010000047.1:0-11451 GCA_964444905.1 uncultured Muribaculaceae bacterium | reverse complement strand
ATAATACGGCATTTGGATATCACGCACTAAATTCAGAAAGTGACGGACATAACAATACTGCGGTTGGTTACAATGCTTTAGCAACAAGCGATGACGGTAGAGATAACACCGCTGTTGGCTATAACACCTTGAGTGCCAATACAATCGGAGCATGTAACACTGCTGTTGGTAGTGGTGCATTGGCTGCAAACACAAACGTTGATGGAAATACGGCTGTTGGTTACAATGCGTTAACTGGTAACACTACCGGTACTGCAAATGTGGCAATAGGGCATAGTACTTTAGCCCAAAATGAAACGGGAAATTACAATACTGCTGTTGGTTATGAAGCATTAGCTGTTAATACTGCTAGTAACAATACTGCTCTTGGTAATTTGGCATTAACTCTTAATAGCTCCGGACTATATAATACGGCTATAGGTAGTGGTGCGTTGGCTAAGAATACAGATGGAAGTAATAATGTAGCAATTGGTTATAATGCTTTAAGTGAAAATACATCAGGGTGGCAGAACATTGCGATAGGCTCTTACGCCCTACAAGATAATACAAAAAGCCGTGCTAACATAGCAATTGGTTACTACGCCTCAGCTGATATTACAACTGGCGGAAGTAACATTGCTATAGGAGAACAAGTAATGCGTCATGGTACGACAGCCCAAAATAACGTTGCCATTGGTGGATTCACATTGTATTCTGGTACGACAGCCCAAGAGGACATAGCAATTGGTAATAAGGCCATGTATAATATTACATCTGGCTATGCAAACACAGCAATTGGGGCTCAAGCCTTGTACAACAACCAAACAGGTAAATTAAATACAGCTATAGGTTCTAATGCTTGCAAAAATGTAACCGGCTCAAGCAAAACCTGCATTGGAGCCAGTTCAGGACCGACTGCAACAGATTCCTCAGTAACAAATGTTGTATATCTTGGAACTTCATCAACAACATCAATAGTTTCAGGTGTGAATGCAATATCTGTATATTCTGACAAACGTTTGAAAAACATCAAATCTAAATATACAACAGGTCTAGAGGCACTTAGAGAACTTGTACCGTACAATTTTGTTTATAAAGCAGACAAAGACAAGACTTTGCGTGTCGGGATGATTGCGCAAGATGTACAAAAAGTTGTGCCAGATGCGGTAGTGAAAAACGGCGACGGATATTTGACCTTGAGTCAAGGTAACATTTTCTACGTAATGCTTAATGCCGTAAAACAGCTTGATAAACTCGTACAAGGTGTAATTGAAGAACTTAAGGTTGTTGAGCTTAAATTAGATACTTTAATCAAGCAAGAAAATGCAAAAGACAAAAAGATTAAAGATTTAGAAAAACGTATAGAACGACTTGAAAAAAATTTCAATTAAGTGTATAATACATTTGCAATGTAAATGCTTAATTTTTTGTCAAGCCTTTGTCGGAGAGGGGCAAAGGCTTTTTATTTGCTTATTTAACTTTAAATAATTAAATACTTGCAAACTTTTAAAATTAGGTGTATAATATTATTGAAATTTAATTTTTTTATTTTTATACCTTTTTTTGTATTACATTTTATAAAGTCTTTACATGAGCGGTGTAAAGACTTTTTATTGCATAAATACGAAAACCACAATATTAAACCTCTTGACTTATTTTCCCATGACATATTATAATTAAGCTATGAAAAAACGTTGGTACGACTTAGATGTTACTGTTAGCAAAGCTGTTAGTATGCTTGAAAAAGCCGACGAAACTATACAGGTTCGTTGCGCAGATTATATCATCGACCAATTGAAAGATATTGATTTCGACATTCCAATGTCGCTTGAAGACCAGTATAACTACATCTTAAGACGTTGGTATGACAAAAATATCAAGGTTTCTCACGCTATGGAATACCTGAAAAATGCTCCCGTTGAAATCAGAAAACAACTCGCTCTCGATATAATCGAATACTTAAAACAGGTTTGAATATGGCTGAAGACATTAATAAAAAAATAATAAATCTATTTTCAAAGCATAGTAAATCCCTTCCAACTGAAGAAAAAATCAAGTATTATGCGGGTTTTCATTATGTAAAATTAAACAAGGACTCCAACGGAAAAAAATTTAGCCCCGAACATTTAAAAAAATATGCAGAAAGCTGTCATTATATCGTAAGGGTTATGAGAGAACAAAACGGTGAAACTTATTTGTATAATTATGATGTGCCAAATACAGAGCTATTCAAGTTTATAAAATCTTTTGAAGCAACTACGCTCGACGGTACCATAATCGAAATCGACAAATATTTTCCCGATGATTTGGCATAACTGCCACAGGAATTTAAAATGAATTGTTTTTTTAGAGATTATCACGAAGCTTTATATAATTGCTCAAAACCTTATCAGTATGTCGGTGGTGAATTTTTGTCTTATAACAAAAGTTTTGATGATGCAAAAGTCAGATTTGCATTCGCATTTCCCGACAAATATGAAATCGGCGTAAGTAACCTCGGCGTAAGAATTTTGTATGATTTGATTAATCGCCAAAATGATTTTATGTGCGACAGAGTTTATGCGCCAGAACCAGATTTTAAACCCGAACCGCTTTATGCATTAGAAAGTAAAAAACCAATAAAAGATTTTGATGCCGTAGGGTTTTCATTGCAATATGAAATGGCATATCCGACAGTTTTGAAAATGCTTGACATGGCGCAAATACCTTACAAAAACTCCGAAAGAAGCGAGCACGACCCGATTATTATCGCCGGTGGTCCATGTGCTTTCAACCCGTTACCAATGGCTGATTTTATTGACGTGTTTATGATTGGTGACGGCGAGGACAGCATTGTTGAAGTTTGCGAAATTTTGGAAAGAACAAAAGGTTTGTCAAGAAACGAACGCATAAAAGCCCTCGTTGAAGGCGAAAACAGTGGCAGGTGGTCAGCTTTAGTCGGTGGTAGTGTAAAAAAACGCATAGCCCAATTGGATTATGACAGAGCTCTAAAAGCTTATCCGATACCGTTTTCATCATCAGTTCACGACAGAGCTGTCGTCGAAATCCGCAGAGGTTGTGGCAGAATGTGCCGTTTCTGTCAACCCGGGCACGTAACCCTTCCGGTGAGAGAAAGAAGCGCCGAAGATATTATCAAAATTGCAAAAGAACTTGTTAAAAATACAGGTTATGACGAATATTCGCTGTTGTCGCTTTCTTCAAACGATTACAGCAACATAAACGAAGTCATAAAAGAACTTGCCGTTGATTTTAACGAAAAAAAAGTTTCAGTATCTTTGCCAAGCCAACGTATTGACGGGTTTAATCTTGAACTCGCAAATCTTGTTCAAAGTGTCAGAAAATCAACAATGACTCTTGCACCGGAAGCAGGAAGTCAAAGATTACGTGACGTTATTAAAAAGAATATCACTGAAGAACAAATCCTCAATGCAGTTCTAACCCTCTACGAAAATGGCTGGTCACGTGTTAAATTTTACTTCATCTGCGGTTTGCCTACCGAAACGCTCGAAGATATGGACGAAATGGCTGAACTTTTGAGTAAAATAAAATACCGTTGCAAACAAATTAAACGTGAAAAAGGTTTGAAACAGGGTATGGACATAACTTGCACGCTTTCGATTTTTGTACCGAAACCGTTTACACCGTTCCAATGGTGCGGTCAAATGAATTTGGACGAAGTTACAGCGCATATTCACTATTTGAAAGATAAAATCGCACATCTTAAAGGTGTCAAAATAAATTATCACGAAAAATTTGTTTCACAAATCGAGGCCGTTCTGACTCGTGGCGATAAAAACCTTTGCAAATATATTGAAGCTCTCTATAAAAAAGGGTGCTATTTAGATGCTTGGGGTGAATATTTTGATAAAAATGTATGGTTCGAAACCGCTACGGAATGCGGAATTAGTCTGGCTGAACTTGCAGAACATGAATTTTCTACAGAAGAAAAACTCCCGTGGGATTTTATAGATGTAGGTTTAGATAAAAAATGGCTCGTAAATGAATATAAAACAGCTTTATCAATAGATGCAAACTCGCCGGATATCGTTCCGACTTGCGAAAAACAGTGTGTGAATTGCGGTGTTTGCAAAAACTTCAAAACTCATAAAGTTCTTGCAAAACCTTATAAGATGCAAAGAGGTTCGGCAGATGCGATGCAAAGTGTTTTACATCCCGAAAACTGCACAACTTCTAAATACAGGATTAAATTAACCAAAACTGGAATTTTAAAATATTTTTCTCACCTCGATTGGCAAAATACTTTCTTTAAAGCAATCGCAAGAAGTGGGTTAGATGTCGCATTTTCACAAGGGTTTAACCCGTCTATGAAAATTTCAATGGGTGTAGCTCTACCGTTATTCGCTGAAAGCACAACCGAATTTGTAGATATTGAATTATACGATAATCTTGAGGTTAGGGAAATTAAAGAAAAATTAACAAAAGTTCTCCCTAAACAATCCGAAATAATAAGCATTGTTAAATTGGATAAAAGTGCAAAATCGATTGATACAACAGTGTTCTGGGCAGAATACAAAATCAATATTCTAAATTCGGCTCTTTACGATTTTGAAAATTTAGTGTATAATACAGATAAAGTTTTATCTTCTGATGGAATTTATATCGAGAAGAAAAACAAAAAAGGTTTAATAAAAAAAATAAACTTCAAAGAAGCAGTAAAATCGTACAGATTTGAAGACGAAAGTTTATTCATAGTATTAAAAACAGGTCAAAACCTTGAAGGCGGAATACCTTCATTGAGAGCAGATGTTTTAATGGAACTTATTGCAAAAGATATCAAGTTCAATATTACACGCACAAGGTTCTTTGATGAGAGTTTGAAAGAATTATAAGAAGGATTTTTTATGGGAAATTACAACAGAAACAATCGTAAGCAACAACAAAATGACAATCAACAGATTGAAAAAAGAATTGTAATTGCAGAACGTGACAATATCGCTGCAGTTCTTGAAAACAAAAAAGTTACAGATTTTTTTATTCACAGAGGTGATGTACTTCTCGGAGATGTTTACTTAGCAACCGTTGACAACATTTTACCAAGTATTGATGCGGCTTTCGTAAACGTCGGAACAGATAAAATGGGATTTCTTCACGCTGAAGATGTTATGGGGAAAGGAACATTGAAGCAAAAACTTTCACCAAAACAAAAACTTATCGTTCAGGTTGTTAAAGAACCAACCGGACACAAAGGTCCAAGAGTTACAACAGAAATCAGCCTTCCGGGAAGATTTTTGGTATTGATGCCTTACGAACCCGGAGTTAGCGTAAGTAAAAAAATTGAAAATTCAAAAGAAAGAGCTCGTTTAAAAGCGATTATGAACCTGATTAAACCGGTTGGAGTTGGTGTTATTATCAGAACAGAAGCCGAAGGTCAATCAGAAGCTGATATTCAGGAAGATTTGGAAATCCTTTTGGAAAAATGGAACAACATTATTACTTCTGCTGAAACCTTGGACCCACCTAATTTAATTTATCGTGACCAAGACCTTCTATACAGAGTTATCCGTGAAGCTTGTACCGATGATGTAAAAGAAATTATTGTAGATACAGCTTTTGCATTGAACAGAGTTCAAAATATTCTGCAAAATTGGCACATGAATAAAAATATTCAGGTAACTTTATATAAAGGTACCGAACCGCTATTGATTGCTATGGACATTCACAAAGAAATCAAAGCAGCATTAAACGTTAAAGTAAATATGCCGTCAGGCGGTTATTTATTTATCCAGCAAACAGAAGCTTTGACAGTAATTGACGTTAACAGCGGAAAATTTACAAGTTCTGCAACTCAAGACGAAACCATTCTAAAAACAAATATTGAAGCGGTTCACGAAATTGCTCGTCAGCTTCGTTTGAGAAATATTGGCGGAATGGTCATTATCGACTTTATCGATATGATGTCACGTGCAGATAAATTGGCAATGCTTGAAGAACTCGAAATTGCTCTTGAACCTGACAAAGCTAAACCTCAAGTAGGTCAACTTTCAGATTTAGGATTGGTTGAGCTTACCCGCCACAGACAAGGACAATCACTTTCTGAAATCTTCACTAAAAAATGCCCGCATTGTCAAGGCAGTGGTTATTCAATGATTGATTTCAACTTCGCAACTCCAACTGCGGAAGGTGAATACAGAGCTAAAGCAGCTAAAAATAAATTACCTATTTCTAACTTCAAGAAGAATAATAAAAACAACAATTCGGAAAAACCTGCTGAAACTCCGGTTCCTGTTGTTGAAGAACAACCGCAAACACCTCAAATTGAAGTCGAAAATCCATCAGCAGAAGCACAAAAAGAAACATCTAAGCGCAATAATCGCAAAAATAACGGCAAACGCAAATTTAACAAAAATGCCAAAACAGAAAATGATATTCCAACAGCGGAAACTGTTCTTAAGCCAAATGAAGAAATTGCGCCGACTATTGTAGAACAATCAGAAGAAAAAACTCCTGTCCAGGAAATTCCAGCAGAAAAAGTTGAAACTCCGGAAGTTGCTACAGTAGAACAAAAAGAAGAAAAACCTAAAAGAAAACGTACAACAACACGCAAACCACGTGCTAAAAAAACAAGTGAGGCAAAAGTTGAAGAAGTCGTTTCTTAAAAATATATTTACAGTATGTGCGGTAATTCTTATTACCGCACCGGCTGCTTTTTGTGCACCGGTGTCAATAAAGCAAACAGCTTTAAAATTTTTGTACGCAATGGGTGGAGTCGCATTATCTTCTTTTATAATTTTTGCCGGACTTACTGTTTATAACAAATTTTTTGTAGGCAATAATTATAACAATACAGAAAAAGATGATTCTTTAACAACTCCTGACAACATTGATGATGCAGTTACATTTTTTATAAAGAAGAATAAATTAAAATGAAAAAAGCAGGCGGTATAATAGAATTATTAATAGCATTTTTGTTAATAAGCCTAATTGTAGGTTGTTTTTTGCAAATGACTATTATCCAAAATTCGCACGGTAAACTTCAAAACACAACGCTGATTGAAGCAAAAGAACAAGCTGATGAAATTATTGATGATATTGAACAAATAAAAGAACAAAATCTTGAATACGAAGAAGAACTTCTTAATAATTATGATGAATAATTTCAATCATTTCTTTCATTAATTTGTTATACGGTGTTGCGAAACCGTGTTTTTCACCAAATTTAATCATTGTGCCTGCGAACATATCAACTTCGGTTTTTTTGTGAGATAAAACATCTTGCAAAGTCGAAGTTTTACCGTTTTCAACCATTTTATTGAAATCAACCATAGCTTCATCAATCATCAATTCGGTATTTTTAACACCTTCTGCTTTAGCTGCGGTTTGAACTTCTTGCATAAGCTTTTTAGAAAATTCAATAAATTTTTCATTTCGTTGCATTTGCCCAAATGTCATATTCAGAATTGCAGACGGCTGATTAGTACTTACATTAAGCATAAATTTACGCCAAAGAGCATGCTCCATGTCATCAGGAACTGTATATTTTATATTTACTCTGTCAAAAAATTCTTTGACACAAGCTTCGTTTTCATCGTGTCCGTTTTTGCCGCCAAAAACAATTTGACCAACACCGTCTTGGGTAACTACTCTTCCGCTACGCATTGCACTGTGACCTATAAAATATGATAAAACTAGTTTATCCCATCCATATTTATCTGCAAGAACAGTTTCTGATGTTACACCATTCAACAGTGACATTATTATAGTATCGTCTTTTACAAAATTCTTTATGTTTTCGGTGGCTGTTTCAAGCCCGTCAAACTTTGTGGCTATTATAATTAAATCAGCTTTAAAATCCGTATTATCCGGCAAAATATAATTAAAATTAAGCTCTTTACCGTTGAAAATAATCGGATTTTCACTGTAACGCTTTAGACGGTCTTTATCAACCAAAATTTTCAAATTATCAGGGTTATAGTTTTGGATTTTATCGGCATAAATACTGCCTACGGCTCCTATTCCGCAAATTAAAACTTTTTCAATCTTTTTCATAATATTATTATATTAACATAAAAACATTAACATTTGTTCATAAAAAACTATTTTTATGCAATTCAACTTCACTAAAACACTTTATATAAATATAGTAGTGTAGTCATTTTAGTGTGGAAAATGGGAATAGGTATTAACAAACCGCTTAGTGTGAGCGGAATTAACTCAAATTTTGGCATTTCACCGTTTCGTGTAGGGTTCGGGAGTAATTCTGATACCTTTGAAAGCACTTCACCTGCCCGTTTTACAACAGAAGAACACATTAAAAAAACTTTAATGACAAATCCTAAAATTAAAGCCATTCTGAAAGAAATGAATGCTCCGGTAAAACTAAACCTCACCGAACTTAAAGAGCTCTGTGAAAATCATGCAAAAGATACTCAAAATATTGCAACAGGAATTATTGCAAATTTGCAAAAAGGTTTGCGAGAACATGTTAATGTAAAATCCGTCAAGGAGGCAGCATATTTGCACGACTTGGGCAAAGTTCTCATTCCCGCAGAAGTCCTAAATAAAAATGGTAAACTTAATGATAAAGAAAAAGAAATTATGCACCGTCATTCTGAGCTCGGGTATGAACTTTTGAAAAATACCGATATTGATACAAGAACTCTTCATCTTGTAAAATATCATCATCAAAATTCAAGCCATACCGGCTATCCAAAAGTCCCGTCCGATTTTTTGGCTGATATTAATTTGCAAATTTTAAATGTTGCCGATAAATACTCTGCTTTAACGGAAACTCGTGTTTATAAACCGGCAATGGATAAAAACAAAGCTTTAGCTATTATCTATAAAGATGTCCAAAATGGTAATCTTCATCCTTTTGTGTTTAAAGCGTTAAAAGATTTCGCAGACAACAATGTACAACAAAAAATTTGTGCTTAGCTTGCTCTACGCATTAAATCAGATATTTTAATATCTTTTGATGCTTTTAAAACTAATTTGCGGGGTTGTGAAACAGGTTCTTCTTGCTTGAACTGACATAAGCCAACTTTCATTTTATCATTCTGCTTCATCATAAATATTTCTTTAAAAAATGCTATTATTTCCGACATGGGTAAATCTCCTTATTTATATATTACATTAAAACTGTATAAAGTGCAAATTTCATTAAACTTTATGTTATATTTATAATATATGAACAATAATGATATAAATCAGAATAATGGTTATTATGAAACCTATGATGAAAACTTCAATCAAGCATTAAAATTGTTTGAAAGGGACTTTTCTCAAAATGAACTGCTTGAACTGCTTAAAAACGGTAATATCGTTCAGAAACAAATTTCTGCTCTTAAGCTCACTTCAATAAACAATTTTTCGGAAGCGATTATTTTGACTAAAAATCTTACAGGACAAGACGGCAAAATCAGAGAAGCCGTTTCTTTAAAAATCAATGAATTTCTACAAAATCCTAATTTTGCGCAATATTTCCTTCAAGAAGAAATTTATGATATTTTGCTTGATGCAATTATAGATGTAAACGGGAATGTGTGCAGAAATATTATTTCCGCTATTCAAAATTTAAAAAACGAGGTTTCTTTTTGCGAATATTTTACTAAAAAATTAATTACACTATCAAAGCATCTTGCCTATATTGTAAAAGAATTTGATTTTCAAGACGGCAAATACAAAGTTAACAAAGAAGCATTCAAGCTATATTGGTGTCTTGAAGTAATTTCTGAATTTATTGATTATATTGATTTAAAAGATTTAAAAGCTATTATTCTTCAAACAAAAGACATAAATGAATATACTATCCGTGAAAAAACTGCCAAAATTCTTTCTAAAAATATAAATGATGAAGAATTAAACTTAATCAAAGCAGAATTAAAAAACGACAAAAACTACTATGTTAGAAGGTTTTAGCGATTTTGTAAAGATATGTTACATACTTTTGTTCAACAAAGGCAATTTCTCATGCGCAAATTTGTTTATATAAATACAAGGGGAACACAAATACTAAGGGAAAAAAGGAGTCACGACTATGGCAAGAGTACTAATTTCAATGCCTGAAAAATTTCTGGACGAAATCGATTCAGTAGCATCAAACGAAAACCGCACACGTTCAGAGCTTATCAGAGAAGCATTAAGAACATATATGTACAAATCACAAATCCGAAACAATACTAAAGCAGCAACAAATGCTGAATTACTGGAAGCATTGTTAGGATAGGTCGAAAGCATCTTGGAAAAAAGGGAAAAAAGGCTAGGGGAAAAATGAAGGGTTATACAACAGCAACAATTGAAGAATATTTTAACTTAACAGAAAACAATTCAAACACTGTATTTGCAATTCCTGCAAAAGCAATTGAAGAATTGAAAGGAGCAAGAAACAGCGAACTTGTTTCAAAAACGTTAAAGAAATATCTTATCAACGCAAGACAAGCACAAACTAATGCAAAAATTGTTGAAGCTCTTCTTGGTTAATGTATTTAAAAAGGACTTGAATTTCTTCAAGTCCTTTATTTTTTGTTATATTGTTGATTGTGCCTGAAGCACTTCAATTATTCAATAATTTTATCAACAACACCGGCACCAACGGTACGTCCGCCTTCACGGATAGCGAATCTCATACCTTCTTCGATAGCAACAGGTGCAATCAATTCAACTGTCATAACAACGTTATCACCAGGCATTACCATTTGACCTTCAAATTGGATAGAACCAGTAACGTCAGTTGTTCTGATGTAGAATTGTGGTCTGTAACCAGGGAAGAACGGTGTATGACGTCCGCCTTCTTCTTTTGTCAAAACGTAAACGTTAGCTGTGAATTTAGTGTGTGGGTGAATTGAACCAGGTTTAGCCAAAACTTGACCACGTTGGATTTCAGTTTTGTCAATACCACGAAGCAAAGCACCAATGTTGTCACCAGCTTGACCTTGGTCAAGTTGTTTTCTGAACATTTCAACACCTGTAACAGTTGTTTTCTTAGTTTCACCAAGACCAACTAATTCAACTTCGTCACCAACTTTAACGATACCACGTTCTACACGGCCTGTAGCAACAGTACCACGACCAGTGATAGAGAATACGTCTTCAACCGGCATCAAGAACGGTTTGTCTAAATCACGTTCAGGAGTTGGGAAGTAAGAGTCAACAGCATCCATCAATTCCCAGATTTTGTCAACCCATTGATCTTGACCTCTAGCGATGTTCGGATTAGCTTGAACAGCTTCAAGAGCTTTCAAAGCAGAACCGTGGATGAACGGAATGTTGTCACCGTCGAATTCGTAAGAAGAAAGAAGTTCTCTAACTTCCATTTCAACAAGTTCTAACAATTCAGGGTCATCAACCATATCACATTTGTTCAAGAATACAACCAAGTTAGGAACGCCAACCTGACGAGCTAACAAGATGTGTTCACGAGTTTGAGGCATAGCACCATCTGTAGCAGCAACAACAAGGATTGCGCCATCCATTTGAGCTGCACCTGTAATCATGTTTTTAACATAGTCAGCG
>CAYUIW010000046.1:0-11494 GCA_964444905.1 uncultured Muribaculaceae bacterium | reverse complement strand
CAATAACACCGTTATCCGGTGTCGAAAAACAATAAATGAGGCGAAAATAGAGGAGGAAGCAGCCTAAAACCCAGACTACAAGCGGGTTTACCCCCCCCTAAATCGGCATAACACGGTCATACCAAGGCTTTCCACTTTGTCAAATCCATATTCACCCGTGTTCATAAACTTCCTCATACACTAATTCTATCACATCTCCCCCACTTTTTCAAGACATTAAGCGCTAAGAATTAAATCTCTATTAGTTATTTGTATTAACAAAAAGTGACCTCTACTAATATAGAAGTCACTTTGTACCTATGGAGGTATTTTAAATTATTCACTAATTAATTGATTCCATAGTTGTTTTTTCTTTTCAATTTTCTTTTTAGCTGCATCTTGTTTTGCTTTTTGAGCTTCTTGTCTTGCCTTTGCATCTTCTTGATATTGTTTTTTAGCTTTTTCGTATTTAGCTTTTTCTGCTTCTTTTTTAGCTTGAGCTTCAGCTTGTTGTTTTTTGTAAGCGTTTTCTTTATCAGTTATTTTTTTGTTTACAGCAGCTTCTTTTTGGTTGATTTTTTTAGAAGTTTGGTCAGCCCATTGTCCCAAAGTTGCAGCAGATACAGAAGATGCTGCGAAAATAACCGCTGTTAATAGTGCTAATGTTTTTTTCATTGTTTGTTCTCCTTATTCTTCTAACAATTGTTTTAGCTGTTGTTTTTTCTGTTCTAAACGTTTTTGTTGAGCTTCGTAAGCTTCTTTTCTGGCTTTTTGTTGTTCCAGAATTTTTTCATCACGAGCTTTTTGCTGCGCTTCGAATTTTTTTTGTTGTTGTTCAAATTTTTCTTGCTGTGCATCGATTTTTGCATTTACGTCATCACTTTTTTGCCATAATTTGTCAAAAAACGAAGTAACCGGATTTGTCCATTCAGCAGCATATGCCTGAACACCTGTAAAAACTATCATTGTTGCAAGAACTGTCAAAACCTTCTTCATAAATTCCCCTTATTTTATATGTATTTTAATATTTTTTGATGATTTCGTCAATACCTTTTTTAGCAATGTTAAAAATTTCAATCATTTTATCAAATTCGTAAGCATCACCTTCTGCTGTCGTTTGAAATTCAACGATTTTACCGCTTTTTGTTAAGACGACATTGGAATCTGCTTGTGCGTGAGAGTCTTCTTCATAATTTAAATCAAGTCGAACTTCACCGTCAACAATTCCTGCGGAAATTGCTGCTACAGGTTCTATTATAGGATTTTCTTTTAAGGTTCCGTCTTGTATAAGCTTTTCAACAGCATCAGACAATGCAACAAACCCGCCGCAAATACTTGCAGTTCTTGTTCCGCCATCAGCTTGAATTACATCGGCATCAATTGTTATTGTCAAATCAGGTATTTTAGTCATGTCAATACAAGCTCTAAGACTTCTGCCTATAAGTCTTTGAATTTCCTGAGTTCTGCCGGAAATTTTAGTGCGTTCACGTTGGCATCTTGTATTTGTTGCAGAAGGCAATAGTGAGTATTCAGCTGTAACCCAGCCACGAGCTTCCTCTTTTGGCATCCATTTAGGTTTGGCATTTTCAACTGATGCTGTTACAATAACTTTTGTGTCGCCAAATTCAACAAGAACCGAACCCATAGCGTGTTTTGTATAGTTTCTTGTGAATTTAATAGGACGTGTTTCGTCATTTTTTCTGTTTTGTCGCATAAATTTATCCTCTATAATCGTAATCCCACATATATATTTGCCCGCAATAACGACATACGGCATGTTCATTCATAAATTGTAAATCCGGTGTGAAAGTGTATCCGTCAACAGTAATTTCTATTTCTTTTTTATCATTATAACGCTGCTTAAAATGTTTGTCTCCTTTATAATCAGGTGAGAACATTAATTCAAATTTATCAGCAGATTTACAATTTTTACAAATAAACATCTATTTCTCAATCTTTTTAGTTTTATCGTTTTTAGCGTTCACAAGATTTTTGTACCAAACGGTCCAAACCGAACTCCTTAAAGGAAGAGTTAGGCCCGTAACTGTAAACAAAATCAATGATGACAAAATTTGTCTTGCTATTTCAAGTGGTGTAATAGCAGGAAGTTTGTAAACAGAAAGTGTTTCATTGACTTCATTTAAAGGAAGGTTAAGTGCCCAATTTTCCAAAATACCTTTTAAGAGGTATGAAATTTTTGTTATATCGCATAAAAATGTAGCGGCAAATGTTATTACAATATGGCAAATAACAATTACTACAAGCATAATTGAAACTGTTCTGCCAAAGTTTCCTTTTACCAAATAAAGGCTACGTCTGAAACATTCGTAAATTGATTTATCTTCTTCAAATGTAAATACTTGAAATACAAGAATAAAATATACAAAAAATATTACACCGAGAGCCCAAAAAGGCGGAAATATTGCAATTAAAGATAAAACACTTATCACCAATAAAAGTGCGATAAATTTAACAGAGCGGTTTGTAACAACTTGCGTATGTGCCTTTAAATCATAAAGCTTTCCTGTTGAAATAACTGCTTCTATCATTGAGTTTAGGGCACCGTAAGCAACTAAATAATCCCAAAAAGCTTTCAAAAATATAGCAAATCCGGGTAATGATGCTAATAAAAGAGCCAAAGCGAGAACAGTAAAGTTGTTAAACATCAAAAGTTTACTGTGTCCTATCCAGCCGGTTAATCCAAAAATCAAAGCTAACCCAATTATTTGACCAAATACTGGAAAAAGCATGTAATGAGTAAATTTTATAATATTTGAAAAATATATTTTCAGTCCTTCGGCAATTACATTCCACACACTATCTTTTATTTTGAATTTAGCCATTTTCTCTCCTTTGATGTATAATAATTTTATTACAAATATATTTAAAAAAACAATGATAGATTACAAAGAATTAATAAAAAGTTTTACGGAAGAAGATTACAAAAATAAGCGTGTAAATTTGCATATTCACACAACATTTTCGGACGGAAGAGGCGATTTTGAGGAAATTGTAAGACAGGGAAAATCATATAAAGCTATTGCGATTTCTGACCATAATACAGTAGAAGGTTATTTTGAAAACGAAATTCCTGATTATTTAATTCCGGCTGTCGAATTTGATGTGTGGTGCGGGTATGTATTTATGCATTTACTTGCATACGGAATTGATGTAAATTCGGAAGAACTGAAACCGTTTCTGGCTAAGACAAAAAAAGAAACAGAGCTTGACATGGTGCGAATTTTTGCAAAACGTGATATTAAAAAATTAATCAACGCAATTCATAAAGCCGGAGGAATTGCAGTAATTGCGCATCCGGCATGTTGTTGGGCATTAAGTCTTGACAGATTTATAAAAAAACTTAAATCATACGGACTTGATGGGGTAGAAGTTTTTTATCCGTATGAACGACATCGAGGCATAATAAAATTTCATACGGTTAAAACAGTTAAAAATGTTGCGCTAAAATACGATTTAATTATGACAGGCGGCACAGATTTACATACAGAAATGCTATAGTAATATTTCTGTGGTACAATATTTGCAGAAATAGATTTATAACGAGGTAAAAATTATGTCAGGACACTCAAAATGGTCAACAATCAAACATAAAAAAGCAAAAGTCGATTCACAACGTGCAGTTGTATTTCAAAAATATTCACGTGAATTAATAGTATCAGCACGCTTGGGCGGGGCTGATCCGGCAGGTAATTTCAGATTAAGAACTGCAATTGAAAAAGCTAAAGCTGCAGGACTTCCTAACGACAATATCAAACGTGCAATTGAAAAAGGTGCAGGTACGTCAGGTGCAGAAAATTACGAAGAATTGATTTATGAAGGTTATGCTCCGGGTGGCGTTGCTGTCGTAATTGAAGCTATGACTGATAACAGAAACCGTACAGCAGGTGACATAAGAAGTTATTTCACTAAATTTGGCGGAAGCCTTGGGGCTACAGGATGTGTAGGTTGGATGTTTGACCCGAAAGGCAGCATTTCTTTTGCAAAATCTACAGATTATGAAAAACTTTTTGAAGCTGCAATTTCTCTTGATGCTGAAGATATTCAGGAAGAAGATGACGAATATAAAGTTATAACTTCTGTTGAAAACTTCCAACAGGTTGTAGAAGGTCTTGAAGCTGAAGGGTTTAAAAGTACAACTGCAGAGCTTACAAGAATACCTCAAAACACAATTGAAGTAACGGATGAAGCTGTTGCCGGACAGATTATGAAACTTCTTGAACGTATTGAAGAACACGATGATGTCCAAAATGTCTATGCTAATTTCGATATTTCAGATGAAATTATGGAAAAATTGGGTTAATGATAGAAAAAATTAAAGAACTTTCACAACTGCTTAACGAAAGTTACAGCGAAAAATCTGTTGTAACTGTTCTTGGAGAGTTTTTTGAAAAATCATTCAACGCAAAAGGTTTTAATTTGGTGTTGAATGAAAATTATAATAGTACTAACCCTCATTTCCCGCTTTATAAATTCCATAAAACAATCGGTTATATCGAATTTAAAAACTCAAATTCAGAATTGGAAGAATTTTTGCAAACAGCATTATATATGATTTCTTTAAAAGTACAAAATCTGGTTCTTTCGGAGAAAATGCAAAGAAATGTTGATTTTCAAAATTCAATGAAAAATATTGCAAAAATTATAGAAACTCAATATGAGCTTAGATATATTATACCGCTCGTTGGTGAAATGATAGATAAGTTTGTACAAAACCATCTTATATATCTGTTTCTGAATGATAATGAACAATTAAAACTTGTTTGGCCTACGGCTTGTAAAGACAAAAAAGTTTTTGACATTATAAATGCAAGACCATTGAAGCGGGTTACAACAAATGAATTGGGTGTTTTTCCGTTAATATATGAAAGCAAACTCCTTGGTTACATAATAACCAAAAACATGGATGAAAAGCTTACTTATAAAGAAATTGAATATTTGGATGAACTGGCTAATCAATCAGCTACAACAATTAACAGGGCAAATGTTTATGCGGAAATTCTAAAACACGCAACATTGGATGCTTTAACAGGTTTTTATAACAGACGACAACTTGAAGAGCGTATCAAGCAAGAAGTTTCAAGTTCTCGCCGACAAAAAACACCTCTTTGCGGAATAATGACAGATGTTGATTTCTTTAAGCGGGTAAATGATACCTACGGACATGCAGTTGGTGATTTGGTTCTTAAAACTGTTTCCAAAGTTATTCGTTCACAATTGCGTGAATATGATATTGCAGGGCGTTACGGCGGAGAAGAGTTTGTAATCTTGTTACCGTTTACGAGAACCGAAGAAGCAAAAATGGTTGCAGAACGTTTGAGAAAATCTGTAGAAAATACGGTTATTAACATAGAGGACGTAAATTCGGAAGCAGAAGATAAAGAAATCCATGTTACAATAAGTTTAGGCGTTTATGAGTTTAATTCTGATAATACGGATGAAGATTTATTAAAAAATGCCGATAAAGCTTTATATAAAGCAAAAGAAACAGGAAGAAACAGGGTTGTTATTTATGAATAATACGTATGAAAGAATTTGTAAAAATCTTGAAGAAACAAAAGAGCTTGCGCAAAGATTCGCTCAACTAATTGAAGCAAAAGGCTGTTTTGTAAGTCTTTATGGAGAAATTGGTGCCGGCAAGACCGCATTTGTAAAACTTGTAGCTGATGCTCTCGGAGTTCAGGAAAAAGTTACCAGTCCGAGTTTTGTAATTCTTAATGAATACCACACAGCAAAACTACCTATTTATCATTTTGATTTGTATCGACTTGAAAATGAAGGGGTTGCGACTATTCTTGATGAATTAAGAGAATATTCTGAAGGCAGACAGGCGACTTTTGTTGAATGGGCTGAATTTTCACAGGATGAAATTCCTTTTAATCATATAAAAATAAATGTTACATATGATGAAGATGAAGCTCGAAAATATTCATTCATGGCTTTTGGTCATGATAATATTGAAATTGTAAAGGGATTGAGAAATTGAAAATTTTAGCATTTGATACTTGTCTTGATAAAATGTACGTGGTTTTAAGAACCGAAAGTGCAATTTTGACATCTGAAATTGTAGAAAATACAGAAAGTAAGTATCATTCAGCCTTTTTAATTTCGACCATATCAAGAATTTTGCACGAAAATAATACCAAACCGCAAGAACTTGATGCGATTGGTATAAACATCGGTCCGGGAAGTTTTACCGGTATTCGTGCTTGTACAACGGTAGCAAGAGTAATGGCTCAACAATTAAATATTAAGGCTGTAGGAGTATCATCACTGGAAATTCTTGCTAAAATTAATGACAAAAATCCACTTGTTGCTCTTGATGCAAGAAAAAACAAGGCTTATTTATATTGTGACGGAGAAATTAAAGGTGCTATTGAACTGGAAAAGGTTCAAGAACTCGTAAAATCCGGTAAATATAATGTAATTACTGACAATAAATTAAAATCTTTATTAGGTGGAACATCTTATCAAGAAAATAATTTTCCGCTTGGTGAGATTTTGTCAGAGCTTATTCTTGATAAATTAAAAACGGGAAATGGAAATTGGGCAGAGCTGAAACCTTTGTATATTCAGCCTCCGCCAATGGGATAGGTAATGCCGGTTACGTTTTGTTACGAAACCGGCAAATTTTTTATTTAGGAGGTTTATAAAAAACATGCGAATATCACCAGTAAGTTTTTTCAATAAGACAAGAATTGAGAATAATCATAATGATTATTCTCAGAATAAGTTTCTTATTCTGAGAAAATCTCTTCCTTGCGATACCGTAAGTTTTTCTGGCGGTTCTATTATGACCGGCAAGGATTTTAAAAAACTAAGCCGATATATGACAGACTTATATACTGGCGGTCCAATGTTGGAAAATGAAACTTTGGCTGAAATGAAAAATAAAGGATATTTTCAAGGTCCTATTAAAAAAGTGGTTCAAGTGCTTAAACCTTACAAAATATATCTTGATAATAATGAATTGAAAATTTTTGAATTAATAGAAGAATCAGCAAAAGAAAATCCAAAACTTGATTTGACACAACTATTTAACAGTTGGTATATAAAATGTCGAAAAAACTTAAGGAAGAAACAGCAGCCGATTTTTGATGAAATAAAAACACTTGGTGCCCAACTTCCGGAAAAATTTATCGAACCGTTCTATGATTTTATGCAAAAAACAGACAGAAGACTTTACGATGAGCCAATAAGTCAAAAATTCAGCATGAAAGAATTTGTATATAAAGCGAATAAGTTGATAGGAAAAGTATCGGGTTCTAATAGTAAAAGACAAATGTCAAAATTACTCCAATTATTATCCGATGAAAATCCAAAAGAAAATAACAAACGACTGTCTGAAGAACTTATAAAAAATGTTTTCGGCTTTAAGGATAATACAAAAATTATTGGTAAAAAGAAATCTGCTTCTTATAACAACTTCTTTAATCTGTATGAAACAAAACCAAAGCATATTCAAACAAAAATTATTGAAACAATTAGAGATATTGCAAAAGCTGGAGGATATAGTAGATTAATCCAACTTTGTAATAGTAACATTGATATGTTAAATGATAAAATCGTACGAATACCGTTTAGTAACAAAACTTTTGTTTATGATTTATCAGAAATCTTACATGATGTACCGGATAAAGAATTAACAAAGAAAATTTTGGAACTTTCTTATAAATTGCCAACATCATCAGAAAACTTAGATGCATTTATTCTTAAATTAAATAATGCCGAACCCGATATTATCGGTGATAGACTTTTTAATCCGGCACTTGTATCTATTGAACATATGAAAGCAAAATCTAAGGGCGGTCAAGATTCTATGGTTAACTGTGCATTGGCAAAGCGTGGGATTAATGCAATGCGCGGCAATGAACCTTTATATGTATATCTAAGTAAATTTCCTATTGAAAATCAGTACAAATATGCTCAAAATCTCGTTAAGTTAAATCATTTGGGTGAAGTCGAATATGAAGATGCTTTAGGTCACCTCCAAACTTTAGAGAAAGAAGGACGTATTGATTTAAACAAGTATAAAGCTCAATTAAATAATGTCGAAGATTCTAAAGTTTCAATGCTTAAAAAGAAATTTAATAAATATAAACAAATGTAAACTTTTTAGACTTTTATTCTTAAATCATTAAATTTTTTCTGCAAACTTGCCGATAAATTAAATGTACTTAGTTTATAGGGAAATAACATGGCAGAAGCAGGATTTTCATTTAACAGACCATACAAACCTTTTGGGTTAAACGTAAAAGTTCCGGAAAGAACACTTAAACAAGCCGGTGAAACTTTAGGCAACATTGCAAAAGCACCTGCTGACCCGCTTTTCAAATTTTTAGAAGAAAATGAACAAGTATTCAACGGTGATTTAACTTATCAAATAAATAGATTGAATGCGCAAGGATTTACAATTGGTTCGGCAATGCGTATGGAAGATGAAAAAATGAACGGTATGCCGCCAAGTTTTGACATGCATTTTTAGAAAAAAAAACCTAAAATAGACATATTGTCTAATTTTAGGGATTAGTTTATGCATACGTTGTAATATATATTTAATACCAACGACAAGTATCCGATTTACAAAGAACATTTTCTAAATCTGCCATAGTTTCTGTTCTTGTCATTTCATAAGTAACCGGAGTTATCGAAATCTTATTATTTCTTACTGCTGCTATATCAGTGTTTGCAGTTGATGGTTCATTAATCAATTCACCTGCCATCCAATAATAAACTTTTCCTCTTGGGTCAATACGTTTTTCATAATTATCCGTAAACATTTTTTTACCAAGTTCGGTAATTGCAATTCCCAAAATGTCATCTTCTTCTAATGATGGAACATTGATGTTTAAAAGGCTTTTAGGAGGGAAATCAAATTCTTTCAATTTTGGTAATAATGCAGCAATAAATTTTGCCGTAAATTTAAAATCTTCATATTCGGATTGCATACTTGCCAAAGAAACCGCAATTGCAGGAACTCCAAGCATCGCACCTTCCATTGCACAACTGACAGTACCGGAATATAAAATATCAGACCCCAAGTTTGGACCATGGTTAATACCAGTAATAACAAAATCCGGTTGCTCATCAGGTGCCAAAATCGCATTAATTGCAAGCTTTACACAATCTCCTGGAGTTCCGTTTGTAACCCAAGTGCGTTTTGCTCCAATTTTAGATTCTTCAATTTCTTCAACACGTAAAGGTGTATGAAGTGTTAATGAATGGCCGGCAGCACTTCTTTCCCTGTCCGGTGCTACAACATAAACATTATTTTCCTTTGCCAACTCTTCGGTCAAAGCTCTTATACCGTTAGCTGCAATTCCGTCATCATTTGAGATTAATATGTTCATAATTTCTCCTTATGTGCTAATATAATACCCTTTTTTTTAGTAAATACAAAGATATTTACACTACTTTGTGAAGTTATGTAACAAATAAAAATTTTATACAAAAAGTATGGCAATAATATATACTAAAAATTTTTTATATATATGTAACACGAGGTAAGCTTAAAATTGAGGAATCAAACAAATTTTAAGCACACACACTACACTTCACACTATTTACGAGGAATGTACGAAAGTTATTCCAAAGGGTCTTAATTATAAGGCTCTTTTTTTTATGTCTATAGAATGTGCAAAATTTTCTCTAACCTAAAAGTTTATTACAAATAATTTGCCAAAATATTTTTTACATAATTTTGTGTTTCTTTATAAGGCGGAACTCCGTCATACTTGTCAACAGCTGCAGGTCCGGCATTATATGCAGCAAGTGCCAATATTATATTGCCGTTATACTTGTTGAGCATTGATTTTAAATATCGAACTCCACCATCAACATTTTGCACCGGATTATATGCGTCATTTACACCTAATCCTTTTGCCGTTGAAGGCATTAACTGCATTAATCCCATAGCCCCGGCTTTTGATTTAGCGTTCGGATTAAAGCCGCTTTCCTGTTTTATTAAAGCTTTCACAAGCTTGTCATCAACACCATGTTTTTGAGAAATTTGCTCAATCATATTTATGATTTGACTTTTAGAAGCATTATTTATATTGCCAATGTTACTTGCTGCAGCTGCTTGCATCATCGCAGTATTAATCTTGTCCGTAGAATTTGTCTTAGCAAGTTGCGCATTTACATTTAAGGATTCAGGGTTTAATAGTAAATTACCAAAATTCACTTTTTGAGTATTTGATAAAACTTTTTCAAACGACTGAACTCCGGCAGAGGATGGCGGTTGTATTGAATTTATATTATTCGTTTGATTGAGAGTATTCGTATAAAAATTATTAACATAACGGTTCATTTGCGCAGCACGCTGCATCGCTGCTGATTGTCCTCCGCTGTTTAACATTTTTTGTATCATTTCTGAAAACATAATAATCCTACCCTCTAATTTATTCTACACAATTGAATAAACTTTAGTATCATATAAATTAAGGATTTTTATAACAAAGTCAAAAAAAGAGGCTCAAATGAGCCTCTTTTTTTGTTAGATATTAATCACCTAGACATACCGCTTGTCCGTAGCTGTAGACGCGGCCGTTTTCGTACCAGCTCGTGTAGGTAGAGTTGAAGCTGCGGAAGTATGCGTCGTTGTCGCTGGTATCCTCACCTGACCAAACGAAGAACGCGTTACTTGAGTTTAATGTAAAGCCTAGAGAGGTTGCTTTTGTAGTGTTCATTGTTAGGTTATATACAGAATTTGTAGCTTTAACTTTGTCTGTGTTGTAGATGTAGTTCCCTATCACTGCTAACTGTGCCATTGTCGGCATATTTTGTACTCCACCGCATGCTTTTACAGCACCTGCCCAATAATCGTTTTCATAATAACATTCTTTTATACCTAATTTAGATGCTTCTGCTCCTGCGGCTGTTTTAGTTCCTGAACTTGTTGCATTTTCTCCTGCGCATTCTGCATATGTCATTGGTGTCGGTGTAAACGGAGCACCATAACAAGTTCCACCAATCTCAAATGCACATTTACTTCCCAAACTTAATACATTGATTGCTCGCAAGTCCTTGCCACTTGTATTCGGCTTGCTGAATCCTGATGTATCATACAATACTGCAACACAGCTTTTACCTTCAATCTGGTTTGAGAACTGGTCTTGTCTGCAATCTGGATTGTATGCAATCAGTCCATTTGTACCATTGTTAAGCTGAAATCCCAATACTTCTGTATCCCAATCCTTTTGCCCAAAATGTTTTGCTGTTTTAACTGTTGTAATATCTACTTCTTCGGGAGTTGCTTCACCTGAACCCCACCATACTGTATCTGAAAAACAATCAGTTAATTTGTCACTGTCACAAACTTTAACTATTTTTAAATGATTAGATAATTCATCCACAAAATCTTTAGTAGTTCTGTAACCTGCTAAAGTACCTTGAGTATTCATAACTTTTAATGCTTGTTCTAATTTTGCTTCAAAAACTTTAGAAGCAGTGTTCCAACCTTTTTCTTGATTATTGGTAATCAATGTCGGCACAGTCA
>CAYUIW010000045.1:0-11628 GCA_964444905.1 uncultured Muribaculaceae bacterium | reverse complement strand
TAAATTCAGAAAGTGACGGACATAACAACACTGCGATTGGTTACAATGCTTTAGCGACAAGCGATGATGGTAGAGATAACACCGCTGTCGGCTATAACACCTTGAGTGCCAATACTAACGGAGAATATAATACAGCTGTTGGTAGTAGTGCATTGGCAAATAATACGACCGGCAATAATAACACAGCAACTGGACATCTGGCATTGGCGAATAATACAACCGGCATTTCTAACACAGCAACTGGATTACAAGCATTGGGGGAAAATACAACTGGTAATTTCAACACTGCAAACGGATATTCAGCATTGATTAAAAACTCAACAGGTTACGGTAATACAGCTGTTGGTAGTGGAGCATTGTATTATAACACAACAGGCTATCATAATACAGCTATTGGTACTAATTCATTGCTTAACAATACAGAGGGCGAAAGTAACACAGCAACTGGATTACAAGCATTGTACAGCAATACAACCGGTAAATATAACACCGCAATGGGGAATCAAGCATTACAGACTAATACGACTGCTTCTGGTAGTACCGCGGTGGGATATAATGCATTAGCTAAGAATACGGCTAGTGTTAATACCGCTGTTGGTTATAATACTTTAGCTACAAATACGAGTGGAACGTATACCACTGCAGTTGGTGGTTGGGCGTTGCAGAATAATACAACCGGTAATTACAACACCGCAATGGGATATCAAACATTGCAGAATAATACAACCGGTGGTTACAACACTGCAATGGGGCGTTTGGCATTAAACTCTAATACAACCGGCAGTAATAACACTGCAATGGGAGATACGGCATTGTACGGCAATACAATCGGTGAATACAACACCGCTATCGGAAAGGCAGCTTTGTATCAAAATACAACAGGTGGTTATAACACCGCTATCGGGGGGGTATCAGCTTTGTATCGAAATACAACAGGTAGTTATAACACCGCTATCGGAGATTATGCTTGTTTTTATGTGACAGGCTCAAATAAAACATGTTTAGGATCTTATTCTGGACCAACTGCAGAAGATTCATCAACTACTAATGTTGTATATTTGGGAAGGTCAACAACAACTTCAATTGTATCCGGTGTTTCTGCAATATCTGTATATTCGGACAAACGATTGAAAGACATCAAATCCAAATATACAACAGGATTAGAGGCACTTAGAGAACTTGTACCGTATAATTTTGTTTATAAATCAGACAAAGACAAGACTTTGCGTGTTGGTATGATTGCGCAAGATGTGCAAAAAGTTGTGCCCGATGCGGTTGTGAAAAATGGCGACGGATATTTGACCTTAAGTCAAGGTAACATTTTCTACGTAATGCTTAACGCCGTAAAGCAACTCGACAAGCTCGTACAAGGTGTAATTGAAGAACTTAAGGTCGTTGAGCTTAAATTAGATACTTTAATCAAGCAAGAAAATGCAAAAGACAAAAAGATTAAAGATTTAGAAAAACGTATAGAGAGATTAGAACAAAGATTTTAATAACATCCCCCCGGATGTTAGCGGCACCGTGCAAGCACGGTGCCTTTTCCTTATTTAAAAATTATCGTCAGACTGTGTAGGTTATGCGATTGCGGAACACGCTTCGCTTGTCCGCAATGACGGGAATTTCCTATAGGGTGAGGGGGGAGTTGTAACGAACTTATTCACTTATTTTTATTTGTCAGTTTTGCATATTGTTATGTTTTCGCTATAATATAATTAAAAACAGAGGATTAAACATGAGTAAATATTTATTGGAAATTGGAACAGAAGAATTACCCTATAGGTTTATACCGTCAGCTATAAGCCAATTGAAACAAGGTTTTGAAAACTTTTTGAATGCAAATAAACTCGCTTACGACAATGTTGATGTCTATGCAACACCTCGTCGTCTTGCTGTTATTGTAGGCGGTTTGAGTGCAAAAAGTCCGGATGAAGAAAAAATTGTTAAAGGTCCGATTAAAAAAGTGGCTTACGATGAAAACGGCAACCTCACCCGTGCCGGCGAAGGTTTTTTGAATAAAAACGGCCTTAAACCCGAAGATTTATATATCGAAAATGATTATGTACACGCAAAAATCGTTGTAAAAGGTCAATCAATCGTTGAACTTCTGCAAAAAAATGTTCCATCAATTGTTATGAAACTTCAAGGTTCTCACTTCATGAGATGGGCTTATAATGAAGAAAAATTCTCACGTCCGATTAGATGGATTGTTTCTATCCTTGACAGAGAAGAAGTTAAAATAAAAATTATTGATAAAGAATCTTCAATCTATTCACGTGGTCACAGATTCGCTCAACAAAAAGTCATTATCGGGCATCCTGATGATTACGTAGAAACAATGCGCAATGCTTGTGTTATTGTTGACCAAAACGAAAGACGTCAAATTATTATTGACAAAGCTAAAAAAGAAGCGGATAAACTCGGTGCCGTTGTGCATTATACGGATGATTTGCTCGATGAAGTTACATTTATTACTGAATATCCGGTAGCGGCGGTTTGTGAATTTGATCCTAAATATCTTCAAATTCCGGAAGAAGTTACCGTTACGGTTATGGCTGTTCATCAAAGATATTTCGCATTATACAAAGACGGCAAGCTTATCAATAAGTTTATCACCATGACAAACTATATCGGTGATGAATTTGCTAATATTAAAGCCGGTAATGTCCGTGTAATTAAAGCAAGACTTGATGATGCGGTATTCTTCTTTACAGAAGATACTAAAAAACCGCTTGTTGATTATGTGGAAGACCTTAAAGGCGTAACTTTCCAAAAAGGTATGGGTTCTGTTTATGACAAAACTCAAAGAATTATTTCATTATCAAAAAATATTGCAGAAGATTTGAATGTTTCTTCCCCTACAATTGAAAGAACCGCATTACTTTGCAAAGCTGATTTAACAACACAGTTGGTGTTTGAATTTACTGAATTGCAAGGTTTTATCGGAGCAGACTACGCAAGAGTTTCAAAAGAAGACGAAAAAGTTGCGGAAGGAATAAAAGAACATTACTTCCCACTCAATGCCGAAAGTGAAACAGCTAAAGGGATCGAAGGTCAAATTGTCGGCATCGCTGATAAACTCGACACTATTTGTGCAGTATTTGCTGACGGCAAAAAACCGACAGGCTCTTCTGACCCGCTTGGCGTAAGACGTGCCGCTCTCGGTGTTATGAGAACAGTATTGGATGCAAATTTAAAAATTAATCTCGCTAAATATATAGAAAAATCAGTAAAACTCCTTCCAATCCAAAAAGATTGTGCTGATGAAGTTAACGAATTTTTCATTCAACGTTTGATTATCATGCTTTCCGATTCTTACAAAAAGAATGTTCTTGAAGCATGTGCAGCTGTCAAAAATCCGCTTGAAGATTTGACTGACTATGTCGAACGTGTAAAAATAGTTTCAACTCTCGATTGTCCGCAAATGTTAGAAAGTGCAAACAGAGTTGTACGTATTTTGAAAGAAGAAATTTTAGGCGAAGTTGATACGAAATTGTTCAAAGAACCTGCTGAAAAAAGCTTGTATGATGCTGTTAATTCACTGGCAGAAACTGTTGACTACAAATCTTATCTTTCTTCTCTTGAAGCAATTAATCCAACTGTGGAAAAATTCTTCGAAGATGTTCTGGTCATGGACAAAGATGAAAATGTTAAGAAAAATCGTCAATTATTGCTCTCTATGCTAAAGAAAAAATATGAAGTGCTCGCAGATTTTAGCAAGCTATAATTGTTTTTCAGAGTTTTTTATAAAGTTTTGTAAACAATCGAACAAAAACAGTAAATATTTTTTTTGAGGTTACTTTAAAATATTACAAGAAAACAAAATTGAGGTAGTGATGTTAGACCGATTTAAAAATTTGAAAATAGTTAAAAAATTAAAAGACGAAGTAAGCCCAAAACTAAGATGGTTAAACTTCTCTAATAAATACGCAAATAAATCTTCACAAGAGTACATAAGTATGGTGAGTGGAGTTGAATTGCAATCAATGTCTGACGAAAGAAAGCTGGAAGCAATGGTCAGAGAACAGCTCAAAGCAGAATTCCCTAATGTGGAAAATATGAAATCGTATGAGCTTCTTGTTGATGCAGTTATGCACAATATCAAGAAAAAACAGCTTCAAGCTATGGAATAAAATATTTATTTCTTAATTTATAAAAAGACACTCCAATGGAGTGTCTTTTTGTTATTACTTATCTATTTCGTCTTTATAAATCTGTACGTAGCAGAAACTTGTTATGTACTGCGCTATTGTTGCAAGGTACCCACCAAGTGCCGCAAATATATAAGACAAAACATTTGTACCTGTGCCAAGCAGATTAATAATTCCAACAACAATAAATATCGGAATGAGTTTTAATACAAGTAAAAGTACGCTTTTATACGTTTTTCCGAAAAGTTTGAAAGGTAATACAAAATTGTAAAGACCTGCTCTGTCATAATTTTGAGAAAATTTAGCAAAAACAAATGTTAACCCAAGGCTTGCTGCAATAACAAAAACACTGATTAACACATATGTTGTAATTGCCGCAACTTTCACCGGTACTACGTAAGAAAGTATTATACCTACAATTACTGAAATAATTATGATTGCTATAAAATACCCTATCCAAGTTAACTGAATCGGTAATCCTTTGAAGAATATTTTAAACCAACTTTTATCAAATTCAGGAAGAATTTCTTCTCTTGTTTCGTCAAATGAATTTCTCATAAATCCATACAAATACCCGCCAAGGTAAATCCCGATAACAGCACATAATACCAAAGCCAGTAAAGATAACACAAATGTCATCATTCCAATTTCAGGACGGTTGCTGATTTCGTTCAATGGGGTGGAAAGCATAACCGGAAGTCCCGTTAAAATAAACAAAATTATATGTTTTACAAGTGCATTTTCACCTGAATAAATTCTCTTTACGGCATCTTTAATTCCTAACATAATAAGCTCCTTTACTAGTCAATATATAGATAAGTATAACATTTTTTTGTTAAATTGCAATATAATAAAGTTTATTGTAAAATTTTACTATGGAAATAGAATTAAAACAGTGCTTAACTACTATAAAACCACGAATTTCAAAGATAAAGGAGTATCTTTGACTGTGACAAGTTGAATTCAAAACTTGCTGATTTGGAAAATCAAATGCAGTCACCTGATATTTGGAGTGACAAAAATAAAGTGTCTAAAGTGGGTGCTGAAATCAAAGAAATTAAAGAAAATCTTGAGTTAATTAACCGCTGGCAGAATGCTGTTGATGATGCGGAAATCTCTTTGGAAATGGAAGATGGTGAGTTAATCCAAGAAAGTTACGATACAATTACTGTTATTTTAAAAGAAATTGATAAATTTGAACTCAGGCAAATGCTCAGTGGAGAATATGATGATGCTGATGCAATTTTGACAATTAATGCAGGTGCAGGCGGAACTGATGCTCAAGATTGGGCGAGTATGCTTTTAAGAATGTATATTCGTTGGGCTGAAAATCGTGGTTGGAAAGTTGAACTTTTGGATAAGCTTGACGGTGAAGAAGCCGGTATTAAATCTGCAACCATAAAAATTACCGGTAAATATGCTTTCGGATATTCAAAAGCGGAAAGAGGTGTGCACAGGCTCGTCAGAATTTCACCGTTTAATGCAAATGGAAAACGCCAAACAAGTTTTGCATCACTTGAAGTTTCACCTATAATCGAAGATTATGAAAAAACAATAAATATTCCACCGGAAGATTTGGAAGTTGATACTATGCGTTCCGGCGGTGCGGGCGGACAAAATGTAAATAAGGTAGAAACAGCAGTCCGAATTTTGCATAAACCTACTGGAATTGTCATTAAATGTCAGCAGGAACGTTCTCAATTGCAGAACAAAGAAAATGCAATGCAAATGCTTGCGTCAAAACTTCTTGCCATGCGTCAGGCTGAACATGAAAAGAAACTTGCTGAACTTAAAGGTGAAAATGTTGATATAAATTTCGGTTCACAAATTCGTTCTTATGTGTTCCATCCGTATAAAATGGTCAAAGACCATAGAACTAATTTTGAAGTCGGAAATGTTGATGCCGTTATGGATGGTGATTTGGATGGATTTGTAGAAGAATATTTGCGTTTCAATAAATAAATTTATTGAGCGGTTGCAATATTTCTGCTTAGCATTTCATTAAGAATACTTTTTGCGGTTGTTAATTGAACATCATTTTGTTTTTTAACATCTTCCATTGTGAAATTTACTTCAATATCAGGAGAAATTCCTTTTTTATTTATATCAGTACCGCTTGGTGTTAAATATTTCGCAACGGTTAAATTCAATCCTGTTTCATTAGGAAGCGGAATTATTTTTTGCACCATGCCTTTCCCATATGTTTGCGAACCAAGAAGTTTTGCTTTTTTATAATCTTTTAAAGCTCCCGAAAGAATTTCACTGGCGCTTGCACTGGCACCGTCAACAAGAACTATCATAGGCTTATTCACGGTAAATTCGGTATCTTGCGCCGCAATATCGTATTTATAACCGTTTCTGCCAACTATGCTTACCAAATTCCCTTCCGGAATAAAAAGATTTGCAATAAATATCGCATTTGGTAGTAGTCCGCCGGTGTTTCCTCGCAAATCAAGGATTAATCCTTCTGTTTTTTTTGTTTTTTCAAGAGCTTCTAAAAATTCATTAGGGGTTGTAGCTCCGATAAAAGTCATTATTTGAATATAACCGATATTTTTATCAACGGAACTTTTTACTGTTTTAATTTTGATTTCTTTACGTATAACTTTTTTGGTAAATTTATCTTTTCCTCTAAGTATAGTAAGTTCAACAAAGGTGTTTTCCGGACCTCTTACCATATTTGCGACATCGGATAATGAAAGACCGTTTATATCTTTTCCGTCAATTGCGAAAATAAAATCACCGTTTTGAATATTTGCATATTGAGCCGGAGTTCCTTCCATAACATTTATTATTTGTATTTTCCCTGAAACATTTGCTATATTTACGCCTATGCCTGTAATTTTTGAATTTATGGAAGTATTTTGATCTGCATATTCTGTTTTTGACATATATCTTGAATATGGATCGTTAAGACTTTCAAGCATAGTATTTATAGCAACTTTTGCATCTTCATCGGTTTTAATTTTGCCGTGATAATGGTCTTTCCAACGATACCAAGACTGTTCGTTCAATGAAGCATCATAATAATTTTCTCTAACAGTTTGCCAAACGGAATCAAAAAGCTTTTGAGAAGAAACATGTTCTTTATTTATCATTTCATTATTGTTGCCGTTATTTCCGAACAGGTGGTTTGCGTTCATAAATAACCCGTTCAAAGCAAACAGTGCAATTACAATAAATATGAAAATGATTAGTTGTTTCTTCTTCATACCATAATTTAACATCAAGAGATTTTCATAATCAATATACTTTTCTAGTAACCCGATTATTTATGTTATAAATCTTCAAATCCCGGAGATGTTGCCGGCAAATTTTCATATCCTTTATTTTGAGAAACCGTTTTTCTTATATATTTACTTGTGTAATTTCCTTTTTCAAAAAGTTTTTTCAATGTATCTTCTCGTACTACAAGCGGGTGAAGTTTGTCTTCACTTTCCGGATATTCACGCAAAATTTCGCACCATACGGATGCTTCCATTGTCCAAGCATAGGTTTCTTCAGCAATAGAATTGTATTCGTCTTGATGTAAAGCTTCGTGTGCAAGAAGTGCTGCTAAAGCTCCCGGAGGGGCATCTTTATGACGAGGATTTATAAAAATAAACAATTTTTTCCCTTTTTTCCAGCCTAAGGCATCAAAAGAGGCATAGTCTTTATTGATTTGTGATAAATCTTTGAATTCCAATTTGACGGGACGTTCCGTTAAATTATTGCCTAAAATTGCTTTGCGTGAAAATTCGCCACTTGTTCCTTTTAACATATCAAGAGCAACATAAAAAACTTCATCTTTACCAACGGCTTTATATTCCGGTGTTATTCGTTTTATGTATTCGGCAGTGTATTTTTTCGGATAATTTGCAGGAACAATAAAATCATCATCCGCTGCTATTGAAGGAGCTGTCAAAGTTATTCCAAAAACTAAAAATAATAATATCTTTTTCATATATTTGCTAATCTCTCCCATAAATTTTTCTATATTAAATATTATACAGATATATTTTTTAAAGGCAAATATTTTAGCGAATAATCCCTACAGTTTACGTCTTAAAGCTGCGAGTTCTTTGTATAAGCTTTGATATTCGGCTGAATGCGCTATACTTTCAGCTTCTGAAATATAATCAAGTGCAGTTTTAATATCATCTTTTTCTTTATAAATTTTACTCATTTGAGCGTAATATTCAGGATTTGCGGCATTATAAATTATAGCACGTTTCATACATTCAATAGCTTCATCGTAATCTTTTTCATTAAATCTTACCATTGCAAGATAATAATATCCGTCAGAACAGTTCATGTCCAAAGAAATCGCTTCTTGTGCATATTTTTTTGTATTTTGCATATCACCGATTAGATAAGAAGCTTTTGCTGCAAGTACATAACCATAAATATAGTTTGGATTTTGTTTTATTAATTTTTGCGCAGGTTCCAGTGCTTTGGCAAAATCGTTTTCTTTAATATAAACATCCGATAAATCACTTATGTAATCAAAATTATCAGGATTTTTTTCAGTTAATTTCAGAAGGATTTCTTCGGCTTTTTTAAACATATCAAGTCCGACGTATGTTTTAGCAAGGGAAACAAGCGTAAAATTGTCGTCATTTTCAATGCAAGATTCCAAAATGTTTTTGGCTTCCATAAAACTTTTTTCATTGTTTAAAAGCAAAGCCTTCAACACTTTTGCTCTGGAATGATTATTTTCGGCTGTAAGGATTGTTTCGACTTCCTTTTTACATTTGTCAAAATCTTTTGTTTCATAATACAAATAAGCAAGAGAATATCTGTAATCCATATTATTAGGAGCCAAATATATTGCTTTTGCATAAGCATTTTGTGCTTCTTTCATCCAACCGTTGAAAAAATATGCATTTGCCAGATTATAAAAATAAATCGGATTATTTTTATCCAAATTTGTTGCTTTTGAAAAACATTTTATCGCATCAATGAACTTCATGTCTTCAAGTTCAAAAAGTCCTTTATAATTTAAAATATCCGGATTTTCTGAACTGTTTGGAAAACTTGAAAAAATTTCACGAGATTTATCTAAATCATTTTTGTCAAAATAAATTTTACCGAGAAGAATTTTGGCATTTTCTGATTGCCCGCATTGTTGTAGTTTATTTTCAGCTTCATTAATTTTTCCGTTTTTGTATAATATTTTGGCTATTTCATAATTTGTGTTTTCGTCAGCATATTCTGAAAACGCATCAATTTTTTCGAACATTTTTAAATTCCCGTAAATTTTAATAAGCGGTATGAGGTTTTCAGATTTCTTTTCAAGTTCAAAAACTTTTAAGGCAAAAATTAAAGCATTTTCATATTCGTTGTTTTCCATATGAATACGAGAAACAAGCTTTAAACACTCAATGTGCTGAGGTTGTTTAGAAAGAACTTTTTCCAGATATCCGAGCGCTTTTGTCGGATTATGCATTAAAACATACAATTCTCCGAGTTGATAAAGAATTTCGATATTGTCATTGTCAAGAGTTAATGCTTTGTAAAGCATTTCAACCGCTTGTTTATAAAGATTTTCAGAACGAAGCCTGAAAGCTTCTTTTATATATTCCAAAACTTCTCTTTCTTCACTCAACATGTTTTTCTCCGGTCTTTTTTTTACTTTTTTTTGTTTGGTTTTCTGTTGGATTATTATTTATTATAATAAGAACTTCATCTTCACCGGCCATTTTTAGGTTATTTCTGGCAATACCTTCAAGGCTTTGCGTTGATGAAAACATTTTAATTTCTTCTTTCAAATCTTTGTTATATGTTTCCGCATCATTAAGCGTTTTTTTAAGTGTTATAACTTTAGCTTTATATGCAATAATTTTTGAAATATTCAAAATCGCACCGCAACCGATTTGGATTAGACAAAAAAGCAAAACAATTGTAAGAAAAGAATAATAGAACTCTTTTTTGCGGAATTCTTTTCTTGATTTAGCTGTAGATATTTTTTCTGTTTTTTTGTTACTTTTTTTAGCCATAATTATCTTTATTATATCTAAAATTTTTAATGAATACAAATAATTTTACAATTTAAATTTTGTATTGAATTTTAATCGATTTCTTGTGAAAGCAGTATCTTCATAGTAAGTTTGTCCGGCACTAAGTTCAAGATTAAGCCTGTCATCTTTTGTATTTGCAAAAGGTTTAATGGACAAAATAAGTTCTGCTTTTTTTCTGCGGTATGTTATATTTGACGAAAGTTCTTCTTTGATAGAAACAATATTATTAATTCTAAATTCAGGGGTTAAATAAATATTGTCGATATAGCTGTTATTTGTACTTCCTATAGTTCTTTCATAACTTGTTTTAAGCCCAAATCTGCCCTTATCATAACGTGTAAACACACCGGCAGTTTGCTCAAATTGAGCGTAATCAACATCTTGATCAAAAGATGTTCCGAAAGAAAGTCCGCCGGAAGAAACGATTGCGTTACTGCCTTTGGGAATTACCTGATATTCTTCTGCACCGTATTTTGAATATTTAACAGGTTTTTGAGCAAGAATTTTTGCGTGTTCTTCTACCAAGCGTTTGGATGTTATTTTTTGTGGCACTTTTAAGTTAAGAACAAACTCATCATTATCATCGGTTAGGGTTACTGCTTCAGTGTCTTCAAGATACTCTGCATAACCCTTCAAGGTAATATTTGAAGGTTCAAGATATTCTTCTGCTTCTGTTGTGTCCGTGATAAAGATATTTTGCAGTTTTAAATCTTCATCATAGGCAAAACAGGGTAGTGCAAGTGATATTAAAATTATTAATAATATCTTCTTCATACTACTATTTTAAAACTTATATTTTAATGGTCAAGTTGTTAAGAGTTGTATGAATTATGAAACATAAACCGATAAAAGAGATTGTCCGCTAATTTTGAGTTTTTTAAGCGCACGCAATTCTGTTTGTCGAATGCATTCTTTTGTTACACCATAAATATTTCCGATTTCTTCCAGTGTATGACGAGTTGTATCGCCTAGTCCGTAACGCATTTTGACAACTTCTTGTTCACGGTCTTTGAGTGTGGAAACAACCATTTCGATATCATTTTTGAGGCTTTCAAATTCAACATCTTCACCAACTGAAGTTCTTTCATCAGCAATAATATCGGCAACATTCATTTCTTTGCCGTCAGCTTTTTCAAGACCGCTTTCTATTGATATGGTTTTTGTATAAGCAGACAAGAATGTATCAATTTTATCCGGTGCAATATTCATTTGTTTTGCGACTTCATCATTTTTTACTTGAGCACCTGATGTTTTTTCCATTTCGGATTTAACTTTAGAAAATTTAGAAAGAGTTTCTTGAATATAAACAGGAATTTTCATGCAATGAGATTGTTCTGAAAGAGCTTTGAACATTGATTGTTTAATCCACCAGCTCGCATATGTTGCAAACTTGTAGCCGAGTTTGTAATTAAATTTGTCGGCAGCAATCATCAAACCTAAGTTTCCTTCTTGAATTAAATCAATCATTGGAATTCCAC
>CAYUIW010000044.1:0-12482 GCA_964444905.1 uncultured Muribaculaceae bacterium | reverse complement strand
CATGACCTACCGCTTAGAAGGCGGTTGCTCTATCCAGCTGAGCTACCAGGGCTTTTGTCCCCACAAAATCGTGGTTACGTTTCAATATTATCACGAAAAAAAAATCTTGCAACTGATTTTTATAAATCATTCTTTTATGCTATAATTTTTTTACAATATTATTAACAAAAGGAAAAAGATTATGCTAACCGGAAATGAAATTAGACAATTATATTTAGATTACTTTAAAAATAAACATCAGCACACTGTTGTTGAAAGTTCAAGTCTTGTGCCTGACAACCCTACTGTTCTTTTAACTACAGCAGGCATGTTACAGTTTTTACCAATCTTTTTGGGTATTGTAAAATCGCCTTATGACCCCGCACGTGCAACTTCTTGTCAAAAATGTGCTCGTGCAGGTGGTAAAGACAGTGATATCGAAAATGTAGGACGTACTCCACGTCACCATACATTCTTTGAAATGCTCGGGAATTTTTCTTTCGGTGATTATTACAAAAAAGAAATTATCCCTTGGGCTTGGGAATTCGTAACAGAAGTTTTAAAACTTGATAAAGACAGGCTTTGGATTACAATATTTGAAACTGATGATGAGGCTTATGAAATTTGGCGTTCAATTGGTGTTCCTGCTGAACGTATTAAACGTAAAGGTAAAAAAGATAACTTCTGGGGCCCTCCTGGTGCATCAGGTTCTTGCGGACCTTGTTCTGAAATCCATTACGATTTAGGTGAACAATACAAATGCGACCATCCGAACTGCGGTATAGATACTTGCGAATGCGACAGATGGGTTGAAATTTGGAACCTTGTATTCACAGAGCTTTATCAAGATGAAGAAGGAAATCAATCTCCGCTTGAAAGCAAAAATGTTGATACAGGCATGGGTTTGGAACGTATTACAATGGTTTGTCAGGGTGTTGCTTCAACTTTTGAAACAGACCTTCTGAAACCAATTATGGATGAAGTTTCCAAAATGTGTGGAGTTCCTTATAATAAATCTGAAAAAACAGATATTTCACTTCGCATTATTACAGATCATGCAAGATGTGTAAGTTTTCTTATTTCGGATGGTGTAATCCCCGGTAACGAAGGCAGAAGTTATGTTCTTAGAATGATTTTACGTAGAGCATTACGTCATGGTAAAATTCTCGGGATGGAGTTACCGTTCCTATACAAATTAGTCGATGTTATTGTTGAAAATTACGGAAAAGCATATCCTGACCTTGTTAAAAATAAAACAAAAATTCAAGAAACTATTAAACGTGAGGAAGAACGTTTTAATAAAACACTTGACCGTGGTTATAAAATGCTTGACGAATTTATTGATAATAAAAAAGATATAGATGGTGAAAGTGCATTTAAACTATATGATACATATGGTTTTCCGTTTGAGCTTACAAAAGAAATCGCTGAAGAAAACGGGTTAAATGTTGATGAAGCAGGTTTTAAATCTGCTATGCAGGAACAAAAAAATCGTGCAAAAGCCGCAACCGAAAAAATAAGCGTTACCGGCGATATTAAATATGCAAAAATTGAAGAAAAAGTAGGCTCTACTGATTTTGTCGGTTATGAACAAAATGAATGCGATGCAAAAATTCTTGATATAGTTGAAGGTGATGGTTATGTCGATATAATTTTAGACAAAACTCCTTTCTATGCTGAGTGTGGCGGACAAGTCGGTGACAGCGGTATAATTGAAAATGAAAATCTTAAAGCAGAAGTCTTAACGACATTCAAAGTTAATAAATTGTTCGTTCATCGTTCTGAAGTTATTAACGGTGAAATTACTGTTGGTGAACAAGTGCATGCAAAAATTGATGTTTCACGTCGTGAAGAAATTAGACTTCACCATTCATCTGCCCACTTGTTGCAAGCCGCATTGATTAAAGTTCTTGGAGATGAAGTTCATCAAGCTGGTTCTCAAGTAGAAGAAAATCGTATGCGTTTTGACTTTACTTTCTCTCGGGCAATGACTGTTGAAGAAATTTTTAAAGTTGAAGAAATTCTTAATAATTGGGTTGCTAAAGGTCTGAAAATTTCAACTGAGGTTATGGACATCGAAAAAGCCAAATTGACAGGTGCAACAGCTTTATTTGGTGAAAAATACGAGGATGAAGTAAGAGTTGTTTCAATTGGTAACGAAACTTGCATTTCAAAAGAATTTTGCGCAGGTACTCATGCCAGAAACACACGTGATTTACGTCTTGTTAAAATAGTTTCAGAAGGTGCAATTGCGGCCGGAACCAGACGTATTGAACTTGTTGTATCTAAAGCCGCATTTGGATTTATGAATGCGAAAGTTAAAGAAATGGATAAGTTGTCAATAATGTTTAAATCTCATTATAATGAAATAGTTGAACGTGTTGAAAAACTTCTTGAAGAAAACAAAGAACTTCAAAAAGAACTTACAAAAGTAAAAGAAGAACATGCTCGTAGTAAGTTTGCAACATTTATTTCACGTGCACAAGATATTGACGGCGGAAAAGTATTTATTTCAAAAGTGGAAGATTTTGATGCGGATGCTATAAAAGCAGGGATTGAACTTCTTGCAAACAAACTTGGTGAAAGTATAATTATTCTTGCTAATAGCAGAATGGTCGTTGCAAAAGTTTCCGACAGTTTTGTTAAAAAAGGCGTAAACGCAGGTAAAATTGTTGGCGAAATTGCAAGAGCTACAGGTGCAAATGGCGGCGGTCGCCCGAACTTTGCACAAGGCGGCGTGAAAGATGCTTCCAAACTGGAAGAGATACTTGAAAAAATTGAAGCTGAACTTAAATAAAAAAGTCGGGTTTAACCCGACTTTTTTATTAAGCTGCTAATGAAATAAAATTCATATCCTGTAGGTTACAATTTATTTCTTCCAGAACAATGTTCGGTTCATTTAATTCTGCATCAAATTCAACTAGTTCACAATTTTCAAGAGAAGAAAAATCTAAATTAAAATCTACATACTCATTATTTCTAAAATGTTTTTTAAGAAATTCAACAATTTCAGAAATAGTAATTTCTCTGGTTAATAAGTTTGTCATAAAAGCCTCTCTTTCTCGAATATTTTTATAAAAAATTGTTTTCAGTTTAAGTTTCAGATTTTATATGTTTTGTTACATAATTTCATAAATTGAAAAAAGTATAGAATATATTATAATTATTTTCAGGAGAGATTATGACAGTATTAAAAATAGAAAAATTGCCACATAACAAAACAATTCCGCAATATCAAACAGAAGGTGCTGCGGGAATGGATTTATGTGCAGCAATAGATGAACCAATTACATTGCAACCTCTTGAAAGAACTCTTGTTCCTACCGGTTTAAAAATTGAACTCGAACATGGTTATGAAGCACAAGTAAGACCTCGTTCCGGACTTTCTATAAAACATGGAATTACTCTTATAAATTGTGTAGGGACAATTGATGAAGATTATAGAGGTGAAGTTTGCATCCCTATGGTTAATCTTTCGAATGAAACATATACAATTCAGCCTCAGGAAAGAATTGCGCAAATGGTTATAGCTCGTGTTGAACAAGCAGAAATTAAAGTTGTTACTGAGCTTACGGAAACTGTTCGTGGAGAAGGCGGATTTGGTTCAACAGGTAAAAATTAGAATTCAATTTTTACTGTATGTGAACTTATCCAATAAATCCTTATATTTGAGCATTCGCCCCTGATACAACTTCAATAAGTTCTTGCGTAATTGCCGTTTGACGAGTTTTGTTATATTGAATGGATAATTCTTGAAGCATTTTTTCTGCGTTTGTGGTTGCAGCTGACATGGCGGTCATTCTTGATGCCAATTCAGATGCTTGAGCTTCCAATAAAGCCTGATAGATTATATTTGTAATATACAACGGAACTATTTTTTGCAAAATAAAATGCAGATTAGGTTCAAATTCCATAAGCGGGTCAATTGTGTGCGTGGTTTCAGGCGGGTTAACAGGAAGAACTACCCAATCTTCAACAAAATAGCTCATCATATTTTTAAAACGAGTTGTAACAATTTCAATCCTGTCAATTTTTTCTTCGACAAAGTATTTTGCTATATCTTCTGTAATAACTAATGCGCTTGCGGGTGTTGGGTCATTTGCTGCATTAAAATATTCACCAACAATTTCACAATTTAAGTGTTTGCATTTTTTCTTTAAAACAGAAATCCCTTTTTGTCCTACGATAAAAAGTTTACTCTTTATTCCTTGTGTAGAATATTCTTCAACAAGTTTTACGGTTTTTCGAATAATATTTGCATTATATGCTCCTGCAAGTCCTTTGTTGGATGTTATCACAAGAATTCCGATTTCATCAACAGGTCTTGTTTTGAGAAGACACGGATAATTGTCAATTGCTTTTTTGATTTTTATATTGCAATCGCTTAAATTACCTGAAGAATTTAAAAGTTTCGCAAACATGGTATTCAATTCTGCCGTAAATGGTCTTGACGATTTTACCGCATTTTCAGCACGTTTAACTTTTGCAGCAGCAACCATTTTCATTGCTCTGGTAATTTTTTTTGTGCTTTCTACACTTTGTATTCTGTTTTTTATATCTTTTAAATTAGCCATAATTAAAATGTTTTCTTAAAGTTATTAAGAGCCTCTTTCAATTCTTTTTTGTCATCGTCGGATAATGCACTTCCGTCATTAAGGTTGTCGGAGAGAGCTTTTAGATTTGCACCCAGATGAATAAACCATTCTTTTTTAAATCTTGAAATATCTGTTGTTTTAATATCGTCAAGGATTCCTTCATTTGCTGCAAATAAAATTGAAACTTGTTCAGCAACACTTAACGGATTATATTGTGGTTGTTTCAGAACTTCTGTAAGTTTTTCACCACGTAATAATTGATTTTTTGTTGCTTGGTCAAGGTCAGAAGCAAATTGTGCAAATGCTTCCAGTTCTCTGAACTGTGCCAAATCAAGTCTTAGCTGTCCTGCGACTTGTTTGATAGCTTTAGTTTGAGCGGCACCGCCAACACGTGATACTGAAATACCTGCATTGATAGCCGGTCTTACACCTGCGTTGAATAAGTTTGTTTCCAAAAATATTTGACCATCCGTAATAGAAATTACGTTTGTTGGAATATATGCGGAAACATCTCCTGCTTGAGTTTCGATAATCGGCAAAGCTGTAATACTTCCGCCACCGAGTTCATCATTCAATTTTACGGCACGTTCAAGTAGTCTTGAGTGGAGATAGAATACATCTCCTGGGTAAGCTTCACGTCCCGGTGGTCTTTTTAAAAGCAAACTCATTGCACGATAGGCTTGAGCATGTTTAGAAAGATCATCATAAACTATTAAAACAGATTTTCCCTGTTCCATAAATTCTTCTGCTATTGCAACACCTGCAAATGGTGCGATATATTGAAGGGGAGCTGAATTATCTGCTGTAGCTGAAACAATAATTGTATAGTCCATTGCACCACGGTCTTCAAGTGTTTTAGCAAGTTGTGCGACTGTAGAAGCTTTTTGACCAATTGTGACATAAATACAAATTACATCAGTATTTTTTTGATTGATAATTGTATCTATTGCAATTGCGGTTTTACCTGTTTGGCGGTCGCCAATAATAAGTTCACGTTGTCCTCTGCCTATTGGAGTTAATCCGTCAATGGCAGTTAAACCTGTTTGTAAAGGTTCATGGACTGATTTTCTGGCAACGATCCCCGGGGCAACACGTTCAATAGGACGTGTTTTTATAAATTCAATATCACCTTTACCGTCAAGTTGTTTCCCTGTCGGGTCTATAATCCTTCCGATAAGATTATCGCCAACCGGAACAGATGCAATTCGTCCGGTCGTTTTTACAGTCATACCTTCTTTTATTTGAGTATAATCACCAAGAATTACAACACCCACGTTGTCTTCGTCAAGGTTCATTGTAATTCCGAGAGTATCTTTGCCGTCTTCAAACACCACAAGTTCACTTGCCATAACGTTTCTTAGTCCGTAAATTCTGGCAATACCGTCACCGACTTCCAGTACACTGCCGGTATTCGAAATTTCTGTTTGAAGTTCATAGTTTTCTATTCTGTTTTTAATAATAGAACTAATTTCATCAGGTTGTATCATAAGTTCCCCTTTATAATAATTTTGGTTAAGTTATCAAGTTTATTTTTTACGCTCGTGTCAATAATATCATCATCAATTTTTATTATAAGTCCGCCAATAATGTCTTTATCGGTTTGCCAACTTGCGTGTATTGTTTTTTGTAATTTGGATTGAAGTTTATCTGTAATTTTTTTCTTGTTTTCATCTGTCAAATCAATTGCTGAAACGACGGTAACTCTTTTAATGCCTTTAATTTCATCAACTTTATCGATATAGGAAACAATAATTTGTTCAAATTCGTTAAATCTTTTTTTCTCAATAAGAATTTTGAAAAAATTTAATACAACAGGCGACAAATTTGATTTAAAAATATCATTTGTAATTGAAATTTTTTGTTCTGTGGAAACGGCTGGAGTTTCAAGTACATAGCGAAGTTCAGACGAATTTTTAAGAGTTTCGGAAATTTCATTAAGCTCTTTTAATATCTCATCAAAAGAGGTTGCACTATCTTGTGCAGCTTTTATTAATGCTTCTGCGTATGTTTTTGCTAAGGAGTTTACCATATTTTGTCTAATTCCTCTATGCTTTCATCTATGAATTTTTGATGAAGATTGTCATCCAGTTGTGCCAAAATATGTTTTTTGGCGAGTTCAAGTGATTTTTTAGCAGTTTCTTCTGTTAATTGGGTAGAAATTTTCTTTTCAATTGCATTAATAGTTTTCTTGATACCGGTTTCAATACGTTTAACTTGCAAATCTGAATCTTGTATAATTTTGTCGGATTGAGTTTTTGCATTAAGTTTTGCACCGTCAATTTTTTCTTTAATTTCATTATCAAGATTTTTTAAAACTTTCTTTGCATTTTTAAGTTTTTTGTCGGCCGTTTCTTTTTCCGTTTGTGCATTTTCTATTGCACCGGAAATTTCACTGCGAATTTTTTCTATAATTTCCGGCAAATTAATTTTAGCAAATATTACCGCTAAAATTATAACTAATATTGCGAAATTAAAAGTATTTGATTGTACAATTGTGTTCCAAAAATCTGCCATATTTTATCCTGAAATTTTGGTCTTGTATCCAAGAATTTTTGAAGAAATTTCTTCTGCTAAGTTCGTTACGGTATAATCAAGTTGTGCACTTACAAGGTCGCTTTCATTCTGTAATTCAGTTTTTTTGATTGCAACTTCGCTTGTAAAATTATTTTTAGCATTTTGTATCAATTGTTGGGCTTGTGATACGGCTATTTCTACACTTTGTGCAACTATTTTTTTACCGTTTTCAGTTGCGTTGTTTAATTCATTTTCACGTTCTTGTAAAAGTTCCAAGGCTTTATCATTTGAATTTTTTGCTGATTTTAAAGTATCATCAATAAGTTTTGCACGTTCATCAATAATATTTGTTAGAGGTGCGTAAAAAATCTTGTTCATAAGATATACGAATACAAGAAAGCTTATTGCTGATATTAAAAATGTTGCATTAAATTCCATAGTTATTCCTATTATACTTGTTCGTGCTACATTAAACCGACTAATTTAGCAGCAATAACGAATGCATACAATGCACATGCTTCTGATAACGCTGCACCTAAAAGAAAGAAACCGAAAGCTTTACCGGAAACTTCAGGTTGTCTTGAAATTGCATCCATTAATCCTTTAGTTGCAAATCCGATACCAAGTCCTGCACCGATTGCACCAAAACCGATTGCTACCCCGCCACCAAGTTGTGCTAAATCTGAAATTGTTTTTAATTCTTCCATTTTTATCTCCTTATTTTTTAATGTTCATCACCTGTTGCTGATGAAACATACGCTATAGTTAACATCATAAATACTGTTGCTTGAATAAAAGCAACCAATATTTCAAATAACATTATTGGAAGCGGTAAGAAATAGGCAAATACACCCAAAGCTACCGTTACCAAAATTTCTCCTGCAAAAATATTTGCAAAAAGACGGATTGCCAAACTTAGAGGTCTGGTAATCATTTCTAAAAGTTCAACAAGTCCCATAATTATTCCTGTGAAACTAAGTTCATGCAAGAAAAATTTGGCACCTTTTTTCTTAATACCCATTGCTACATAATAAATTAATACTATTATAGCCATTGCGGCTGTTAAATTTAAATCATTTGTTGGTGAAGCAAGTTCACCGCTTTTTAAGTGTATAATTCTTAAAGGTAATTGTCCCATAAGATTTGCGATTAAAATAAACAAAAATAATGAAGCTACAAGCGGAACATGTTTTCTGTTGTCAGTTGGAATCATTGTATCAAGTGTTCCCCAGAAAAATTGCATTAAACTTTCGGATATTGCTTGAAGTTTGTTCGGGATGATTGAGAGTTTACGTGTGGCAACAAATGCGAATATTAAAACTACTGCCATTGCAAACCACATAGTAAAAATCGTATCAAGATTGAATGACAAGCTATGTCCGTTTATTACTGTATTATATACCCAGTGTCCAGTTTCGCTCATTTTTCTCCTCTTCGTGAACTTATTTTAACGCAAGAAAAAAAAATTGGCAAATATTTTTTGTTTATTGTACAATTATTATATATGAAATTTGAGGGAGCGATGAAAATTATAACGCTTGAAGAAGTAGATTCAACCAACATTTACGCCAAAAAGAACTTGGATGCTTTTGGGGATAGGACTGTTGTTCATGCTCTTCGTCAAACTTCCGGTCGTGGTCGTTTGTCAAGAAAATGGGTTGATTTGGGAGCGGAAAATGTATTTTTATCAATTATTTTAAAACCTTCAAATTCATTTGATGAAAAATATTCAAATCTTACTCAATACTTATCGGTTGTTCTTGCCGAATTATTGGAAGAATATGGTGTAAAATCTCAAATTAAGTGGCCGAATGATGTTCTTGTTGACGGTAAAAAAATCGCAGGAATTTTATCCGAAACAGTTATGCAAGGTAATAATTTTAAAGGTCTTATTTTAGGTATTGGTGTTAATTTAAACGCTAATCAAGATGATGTTAATGCTATTCCGGATAAAATTGCAACTGCATTAAATTTAGAAATAGGCTACAATATAAACGCTAATGAGTTTATCCAAAAATTGTTGGATAAATTTTTTGCAAATTATGACAATTTTTTTGAAAAAGGTTTTGAATATATTAAATCTGATTATATTTCGAGAGCTTCTTTCCTTGACAAAGAAATTACCGTTCAAGGATTTAAAGAAACTTCTACCGGTTTTGCCAAAGCAGTAAATAATGCAGGCGAATTGGTTCTTGAAAATAACGGAAAAGAATTTGTACTTACGATAGGAGATATATTATGCTAGACACATTATTAGGAGAAGGCTTATTTATTATGCTTATGGGCGTAGGATTTGTTTTAGCTTTCTTATGTATTCTGGTTTTTGCAATGGGAATTATGTCAAAAGTTGTTGGATATTTAAACCAACTATTCCCAGAACAAATTTTTGTTGTTGAAAAACCATCAAGAAAATCATCAGATGATGATGCCATTGCCGTTGCTTTGGCAGTATTAAAAGCAAGACACAGTTAATTACGAAAGGAAATATAACTATGGGAAAAAAACTTATTAAAGTTATGGATACTTCGTTCAGAGATGGATTTCAATCTGTTTACGGCGCAAGAGTATTCGTTGATGATTTTATTCCTGCATTACAATCAGCTGTAGCAGCAGGTATTAATCATTTTGAAGTTGCAGGTGGTGCAAGATTTCAATCACCTATTTTCTACTGCAACGAAAACGCATTTGAAACAATGGACAAAATCAGAGCTGCAGTTGGACCTGATGTAAATCTTCAATCATTGGCACGTGGTGTTAATGTTGTTGGATTGGATTCTCAACCGAGAGATATCATCAACTTGCATGCTAAGATGTTCAAAAAACACGGTGTTACAACAGTTAGAAACTTTGATGCTTTGAATGATGTTAACAACTTGATTTACTCAGGTCAATGTATTAAAGATAACGGCTTGAAACACGAAGTTACAATTACAATGATGGAATTACCAATCGGATGCCAAGGTGCTCACGATGTTGATTTCTATGAAAAAGTTTTGAGAAGTATTCTTGATGCGGGTATTCCGTTTGATAGCTTAGCATTCAAAGATGCTTCAGGAACTTCTTCACCTAGAAAAGTTTACGAAACTATTAAACGTACAAGAGAAATTTTGGGTGCTGATGCGCATATCAGATTCCACTCTCACGAAACTGCTGGTACCGGATTGGCAGCTTATTTAGCAGCTCTTGATGGTGGTGCTGACGGTATTGACCTTTCAATGAAACCTGTTTCAGGCGGAACAGCTCAACCGGATATCGTTTCAATGTGGCATGCCCTAAAAGGTACTGAATACGATTTGGGTATCGATATTGAAAAAATTCTTGAAACAGAAGAAGTTTTCAAAGATTGCATGAAAGATTATTTCTTGCCACCTGAAGCTCTTGCAGTTAACCCGATGATTATCCAATCACCGTTACCTGGCGGAGCTTTGACTGCAAATACTCAAATGCTTAGAGATAACGGCATTATGGATAAATATCCTGAAGTTGTTGCAGCAATGAAAGAAGTTGTTGAAAAAGGCGGTTTCGGTACATCTGTTACACCTGTTTCACAATTCTATTTCCAACAAGCATTCAATAACGTAATGTTTGGCAAATGGAAGAAAATAGCAGAAGGTTACGGCAAAATGGTTCTCGGATATTTTGGTAAAACTCCATGCGAACCTGATGCTGAAGTTGTTAAACTCGCTTCTGAACAATTAAATCTTCAACCGACTACTGAAAAAGTTGTTGATATTAACGATAAAGACACTTCAAAAGGTATTGAGGCTGCTCGCAAAATGCTTAAAGATGCAGGGCTTGAAGAAACTGAAGAAAATATCTTTATTGCAGCTGCTTGTAAAGAAAAAGGTATTTTGTTCTTGCAAGGTAAAGCTACAATCGGTGTTAGAAAATGTGAACAAAAAGCAGAAAAATCTGCTGATGCTTCAAACGGTTATACAGTTACTGTTAACGGTAAAAAATACGCTGTTGCAATTGAAGGCGAAAAAGCTACAGTTAACGGAAAATTATATGACTTTAGCATTAAAGACGGTATAGAAGCTAAGCATGTTGAAGGCGGAGAAGGTACTCCTGTTAAAGCTGCTTTGCCAGGAACTGTTCTTAAAGTTTTGGTAGAAGAAGGTGACAGCATTGCAGAAGGTGATGTTCTTGCTGTAATAGAAGCTATGAAAATGGAAACAGAAATTAAATCACCGGTTGGCGGTACAGTAAAATCTGTTGAAATTGAAGTCGGTAACCATGTTCAAACAGGACAAGTTTTGGTTACTGTCGGATAGGAGAAGTAGAAAATGAATATTCAAGACAGTTTAATAAAACTTTGGGAATCAACAGGTATTGCGAATTTCGTACAACCTGTAGATCCTTCAATAACAAACGGGTTTGAACAATTCTTGCATCAATTCGGTTCACCGATTATGCTTATAATTTGTTTATTCTTGCTTTGGTTAGGTATTAAAAAACAATATGAACCGTTATTGCTTGTCCCAATTGCATTTGGCGGTTTGTTATCAAACATTCCGGTTGCAGATATTGCAGGTCCGCACGGATTTTTAGGAATTGTTTATGAAGCAGGTATTCATCAGGGTTTGTTCCCGTTGATTATCTTTATGGGTGTAGGTGCAATGACAGACTTTGGTCCGTTGATTGCTAACCCGAAAACAGCATTGCTTGGTGGTGCGGCACAATTTGGTATATTTGGTGCATTGCTTTTAGCTTTATGTGTATTTGGATTTACATTACCACAATCAGCAGCTATCGGTATTATTGGTGGTGCTGACGGTCCTACATCAATTTATGTAACTTCAAAACTTGCTCCTGAATTGTTGGGTGCAATTGCAGTAGCTGCATATTCATATATGGCTTTGGTTCCTGTAATCCAACCGCCTATTATGAAACTTTTAACAACAGAAGAAGAACGTAAAATTCAAATGTCACAATTGAGAAACGTTACTAAACGTGAAAAAATAGTGTTCCCGCTTTTGGTTCTTGGACTTTGCGTAATTTTCTTACCTGATGCATGTCCTCTAATTGGTGCATTGACATTTGGTAACTTATGTAAAGAATGCGGTGTTGTTGAAAGATTATCAGATACAATGCAAAACGCTTTGATTAATATAGTTACAATCTTCCTTGGTTTGTCAGTTGGTTCAAAACTTTCTGCAGATCAGTTCTTGACACTTCAAACATTGTTTATCCTTGTATTAGGTATAACAGCGTTTGGACTTGCAACTGCAGGTGGTGTTGTGTTTGCGAAGATTATGAACTTATTCTCAAAAAACAAAATCAACCCGCTTATCGGTTCAGCAGGTGTTTCAGCTGTTCCTATGGCAGCACGTGTTTCGAACAAAGTAGGTTTGGAAGCTAACGACCAAAACTATTTGTTAATGCATGCTATGG
>CAYUIW010000043.1:0-12730 GCA_964444905.1 uncultured Muribaculaceae bacterium | reverse complement strand
CAGGAGCTGCTGCAGATACGCCGAATTTTTCTTCCATAGCTTTTACTAATTCAGCTGCTTCTAATAATGTTAATTTTTCAATTGATTCTAAAATTGCTTCTACGCTCATTTTTTTCTCCTTTATGTTGTTAATTTTTGTAATACGATTTTTAGATTATTGGCTATAAGATATTTGCCAAAATCTGTTATGCTGCCTTTTGATCTCTGACAGCTGCCATAGCTCTTGTAAGTTGAGCCATAACTGCATTGATAGAGCCAACAATACCTGTTGCAGGTGAGTTGACACAACCAAGCATTTTTGCGTAAAGTTCGTCTTTTGACGGAAGTTCTGCAAGTGCTTTTGTTTCAGCTTCTGTTAATAATTTACCGTCTAAAGCTGCGCCGATAATAACGCCTTTTTTAGATTCTTTGATAAACTTAGATACTGCTTTTGCAGGGCTTACAGGATCTTCAAAACCAAATGCAAGAGCAATCGGTCCTGTTAATTTTTCTGTAAGGATTTCATATGGAGTATCTTTAACAGCAATCTTAGCCAAAGTATTTTTTACAACTGTATAGTCGCCACCGTCTTTTTGAATAGCACGTCTAAGTTTTGTGATTTCTTCAACGGTATAACCTTTGTACTCTGTAACAATAGCCACTTGAGCTTTTTCAATTTTTGCTTTTAACGCATCTATTTTTTCAGATTTGAATGCTTTTGTTGCCATTTTTTGTTCCTTTACTATTTTGTATCGACCTAAAAACTATGTAAACAAAAAAGACTTTGCTTTCCATAGATAACCGCAAAATCTTACATAAGTTGATACTATTTTCGACTTGTGTAACCTCGGCTGGCACTTTTTAAGAAGTTTGACATAATGTCCAACCTCACCAACTGTCTGCGGTTGTATAAGTATAATATTTAAAACAAAGACAAATGTCAAACTTAATGTAACAAAATATTATCAATAAGTCTTACATTACCGATTTTTACAGCGATAAACACTCTTGTATTATCGTCTGCAATTGTTTTTTCTTCCAAATCATTTTCGTCACGAAATTCAAGATATTCAAGTTCATGATGAGAATTTAAATATGAATAAACAGTTTCTTTCAATGCTTCTACATTGGTTATACCTTTTGCATAACACGCTTTTATGTTAAACAGAATTTTGCTCAAAGCTAAAGCCTGTTCTTTATCTTCAGCTGACAAGTACTTATTTCTTGAACTTAGTGCCAAGCCGGAGGCTTCACGAACTATCGGACACGGAACAATTTCTATCGGAATGTTCAAGTCATGCACCATTTTTTTGATAATAATCAATTGTTGTGCATCTTTTTGTCCGAAAAATGCAAAATCAGGCTGAACAATATTGAATAATTTATTTACAACTGTACATACACCGTCAAAGTGTCCAACTCGTGATTTGCCACATAATTTGTCAACATAAAAATACGGGGGGATTACATAAGTCAAAAAATCGTTTGACAAAATATGTCCTTCGCCATACATTTCTTTAGGACTTGGTGCAAAAACAATATCAACACCTGCATCTTTACACAATTTATAATCCGCATCAAGAGTTCGCGGGTATTTATCCAAATCTTCATTCGGACCAAATTGTATTGGATTTACAAATACCGAAACGACTGTTCTATCACAGTTTTCAACACATTTATCAATAAGGCTTTTATGCCCTGCGTGCAATGCACCCATAGTTGGAACAAGTCCAACAGTTAATCCTTCTTTTTTCCAATTTTTAATTTGCTCTCTAACTTCGGCTATTGTATGTATTAACATTTTACTCCTCTGTGTAAATTTAACTGATTTAATTCTTCTTCACTTAGTTTATAAACTTCTTCTTCTGACGGAAAACTTCCGCTTTTAACGTCATCGTTATATTTTTTTGCACAATCAACCAGAACGGATTTCAAATCAAAATATCTGCGAACAAATTTAGGTTTAAAATCCGCAAATTTACCCAACATATCATCAGAAACAATAACTTGACCTGAGCAATATCTTCCTGCACCACATGAAATAGTCGGAACAGGTAAATTTTCAGTAATATATTGAGCACATTCTTCAGGAACCATTTCCAATAAAATTGCAAATGCACCAGCTTCTACAAGTTGTTTAGCTTCATCAAGAAGTTTTAGTGTTGCATCAAAAGATTTACCTTGGATGTTATATCCACCGATTGTGTTTAATGATTGCGGGGTGAATCCGATATGCGGAATGACGGGGACACCTGCTTGGACACAACGTTTTACAACTTCCAAACCATGTTCGCTAAAACCTTCAATTTTAACAGCACCGGCACCACATTTTATTAAATTACATGCATTTTTAACAGCACCTTCAACAGTTATATCACTCATAAACGGCATATCTGCAACAACCATTGCACGTTTTGCTCCTCTGGCAACGGCTTTTGTAAAAATTGACATTTCTTCCATACCGCAATAACAAGTGGATTCATATCCGAGAATTACCATTGCAAGACTGTCACCAACAAGAAGCATATCTATACCGGCTTCATCAAAATATCTTGCGGTAGAGCAATCATATGCCGTAAGCATAGAAATTTTTTCACCGTTGTCTTTCATTTTTTGTAATGTATTAACTGTTACTTTTTTTATCATTATAATTTACACTCCTGTTTTTCTTCACAAGCTGAAACTCCGCCCTTTTGAACTTTTCTGTACCAATAATAAATAGCTCTTGCAACACGATGTGAGCTGTGTCTTACAAGTCCTTCTTTGCTATCTTCAATAAGTTTTTTGCAAAATACTCTGGCACCCAATTTTCTTACATTTTCATAGTCGAGTTTGACAGGGAAAGAGCCTGCAAGTTCATATTTTTTAGCCAAATTTTTAGGTAAATAATCATTTACCAACACCGCATCAATAATTTTTTTACTGTTAGCATGTTGCATTAATGCGTTAACATGGTCAGAAACCCTGTATCCGTCAGTTTCACCGGGTTGTGACATAATATTACAAACATATATTTTTTTCGCTTTTGATTTAGCAATTTCTTGTGCAATTTCATCAACAAGAAGATTTGGGATTACACTTGTATAAAGACTTCCGGGCCCTAATATTATCAATTCGGCATCTCGTATTGCTGCAATAACATCTTCAAGAGCTTTACAGTGTTTTGGGTCGGTATAAAGTCTTTTAATTCTGCCATGAGCTTCCGGAATATTAGATTCACCTCTGATAATTCTACCGTCTTCCATTTCGGCAACAAGTTTCATATCATCCAAAGTTGAAGGTAAAACACGTCCTCTAATAGATAAAACATTTGAAGATTCTTTTACCGCACGAACCATGTCACCCGTAATTGAACAGAGTGCAGTTAAAAACAAGTTTCCAAAACTGTGCCCTTCAAGCCCTTCACCTGTTTTAAACCTGTATTGGAAGAGTTTTGTAACCAAATCTTCATCATCAGCAAGTGCAGCAATACAGTTTCTTATATCACCGGGTGGCAAAATTCCCATTTCTTCACGAAGTCTTCCGGAACTTCCACCGTCGTCACCAACGGTTACAACAGCAGTGATATTATTTGTTATATGTTTAATACCCTTTAATAACATAGAAAGTCCGGTACCGCCACCAACAGCAACAATTTTAGGACCACGATTAAGTTTCCTTCTTCTGTAAAGATTTTCCAGCAATACAGAATTATCTTTACCGTTACCTAAATCTAAAATTGATAAATTTGTTTTCTGCCAACCTTTAAAAAACATTGCAGAACCAAACATAACAATGGCAAACGCAAGCCATTCCGTAGAAACTTTGCTTGCAATTTGTCTTATAAATTCCATGGTATAAAAAATCGGTTTTATATCGATTAAAATCAAAATTCCGATAGTTATAAAAACAGCACCCAACAATATTAGTGCGAACCATCTTTTTACCTGTAATCCCGGAACAAGCCAACCTGCATCTTTAGGGATTTTTACATTTGTTGTAAATCTATTCATCATTTTCCTTCTTTATTCAACCCAACCTGATGCACAAGCATTTTTATAATTAACCGGAACAGGTGTAATTATTTCTCTTGCCTGTGAAATCAAATCCAAAGCGTTGGAAATTCTGTTTGTAAAGTGAATTGTATCAGCTTTTACAACAGTTTTTCCGCATTCGTTATTCATCACTTGGGAATTATTTAATAATTCTTTTAATCTTCCAATTGAAACATTTGTATTTTCAATATCTTTTGCTGAAAAATCAACGGTTCCGTCAATTTTATAGGATTTTTCAAGACTTATTTCGTGTGCTATCGGCAAATTAACATATTCACCAACTTTTGCTGTAACATCACCTGCCGCACCGTAATAAACAAGCCATTGAGAGCATTTCTTGACAGCTTTTGCTATTGAACAAGCAAAACTAAAATCTTCAGCAGCCATTTTATACATAGCACCGTGAGGACGTACATGTTCTATTTCAAGTCCGTAAGATTTAGCAAAAGACATCAAAGCTCCAACCTGATACATAACAAGAGCCTCAATTTCATCTTCAGCAAGTGTCATCGGACGATATCCAAATCCTTGAATATCATCAAAACCAATATGTGCACCAATTACCACATTTTTTTCTTTGGCTTGCAATAAAGCTTCTCTGATTGACATTGGATCTCCTGCATGAAATCCGCATGAAATGTTAACGGAGCTGACATAATCCAAAAGTCTGTATTCGGAACTGTTTTTGTATATTCCGAAACTTTGTGCTAAATCGCAGTTAAAATCTATATTTTTAATCTGTTTTCTCTCTAAAGTTTGTTGCATCATCGTAACCTCTTTTGAGTATATTATATAACATAAACACTTTAAAACCATATCTTTATATAAAATTAATTTACAAACACACTCATTACTTGTTGAACGATTAGCTATACATATAAGCATGCTCATGCATGGGGCAAACATCACACTTTGCTATTTTGCCAAAAATCCTCGAACTCTCGAAATTCAATCACTGCAACAAAAAAGAGGTCTTTTGACCTCGTTTTTTTCAAAATGGTGGGCGTTAGAAGACTCGAACTTCTGACCCTCTCCTTGTAAGGGAGACGCTCTACCAACTGAGCTAAACGCCCTCTTGTCTTTCGGCAATATTTATATTATCAAGAACAAAATTATTTGTCAACAATTATTTGAAACAAATTTAATTTATTATCGTCAAGTTTATTAGTATAGAAAGAGAGAGGATTTTTAATGACTTTTAGCTGTGATACTTTGTTTAAAGATTTAAAATTTACCGCAACTGAAGATGAAATGGTGCATGATAATAATAATGTTGATTTACAAAATCCAAAAACATTCAGTGCAATTGCCCATGACGATGATATTTTGCAAATGTATTTGAAAGATATCGGCAAAATTAAACTGCTTTCTTCAAAAGAAGAAAAGTTGCTCGGAAAGCAAATTAAAGAAGGGACTCAAGTAGAAATAGCCAAAAGAAAGCTTATACAAGCCAATCTCAGACTTGTTGTAAGTATTGCAAAAAAATATATCGGGCAAGGTGTTTTGTTTATGGATTTGGTTCAAGAAGGTTCATTAGGATTAATCAAGGCTGCGGAAAAATTTGATTATTCCAAAAATTTCAAATTCTCAACATATGCAACTTGGTGGATTAAACAAACTATTTTGCGTGCAATCGCAAATAATTCACGTACTATCAGAATTCCTGTTCATATGGCAGATAAAATCAGAAAATATAAAAAATATTATTCGCAACTGAGTTTTTCACTTGGTAGAGAACCAAAAGACAGTGAAATTGCGGAACTTATGGAAATTCCGGTAAAAAAACTTGCCGCTATCAAAAAAGCGATTATAAAAGAACCTATCAGTCTGGAAACACCTGTGACTGACGATTTAAATATTGGAGATTATGTTGAAGATACAAGCTACAATTCACCGGAAACTCAAACTCGCAACAATATTGTAAATGGAAGTATTGAGGATTTACTTTCTACATTGAGCGAACGTGAAAAGAAAATTATTACATGTCGTTTTGGGATTAATGGTGAAACTCCAAAAACTCTTGAACAACTTGGCGAAATTATGGGATATTCAAAAGAGCGCATAAGACAACTCGAAAATTGTGCGTTGAAGAAAATCCGTGACAAACAAGAATTTCAGCACTTTAGAGAGTTTATTGAAGACTAACGAGTGACCGTGCAAACTCAATGGATTGTTCATTAATTTCACCACCTGCGAGCTCTGCCAGTGCCTTTATTTTATTATCTCCGGTCAGGACGTAAACTTCAACTGTAGTAGAATTTGTTTGAGATTTCCTTACATAGAAATGTTTGTCTGATTTTGATGCGATAATTGCCTGATGTGTAATTAGAATAATTTGATGAGATTTTGCAAGTTCGACTATTTCATCTGCTACACTTTGAGAAGCTTTGCCGGAAATGCCGGTGTCTATTTCATCGAATATAACAGTGTCAATATTATCACTGTTTGCAAAAATTGTCTTAATTGCGAGCATAACTCGTGAAATTTCGCCACCTGATGCGACTTTAGCCAATGGTTTCAAATCTTCTGAAACATTTGTTGATATTAGAAATTCAACTTCGTCCATGCCATCAGCGGAAAGTTCTTTGGGGTTAACAGAAATTTCAAAGCGTGATTTGGGTAATTCAAGAAATGCAAGTTTATCTTGAATTTGGACAGACAAAACTTTTGCGAAATCAGTTCTTTTTCCGCTTATAACTTTGGCTTTATCAGTCAATTCTGATTTTAAAACAGAAATTTTATTTTCCAATTCTTCAATATTTTGCGTAGAAAATTCTATTGAGGAAAGTTCTTGAGCCAGAGTTTCATATGTTTTTAAGACTTCTGCAAGAGAATTACCATATTTGCGCTTCAATTTATCCAACAAAAATAAACGTTCTTGAATATTGTTCAAGCGTTCTGTATCATTTTCCAGATTGCGACTGTATGAATTTAAATCACTTCCTGCTTCTCTTAAGATTTCGCAAGCATCAATTATACTTTGCTCGATTTCTTCAAGTTTTGGGTCAAATGATGCAGCTTTCGAGATATCTGCTTTAATTTTATTTAAAGCATCAACAATAGAACCGTCATCACCATTTATAGCCCAGTATGAAGCACCGGTAAGTTCCTTTAGTTTTTCCGCATTTTCCAGAACTTCCAACTCTTGTGTAAGTTCTTCGTCCTCGGTTTCACTCTTAATTTCAGCAGTTTCAATTTCATTAATTTGAAATTTTAAAAATTCGATTTGAGATTCTGTTAAATTCGCAGAATTTTTTGCATTATCAAGTTGAGAAATATATTCAAGATAAGTTTTGAACATATCACGATATTCTTTTAGCAAACTTCCATAGGATAATTTGCCGTATTCATCAAGTAATGTGATGTGATATTTGGGTTGTAAGAACGAATAAGTTTGATGTTGTGAGTGAATATCTACAAAAATTGAGCGCAGGCTGCAAATGGTATCGGCACTGACTAAAGTACCGTTAATCCGTGAGCGAACCCCGTTCTGTGTAATTTCTTTTGATACTACTATTTCAGTACCACAATTATCTATTCCGTTTTTATCAAAAAATGAGGACAAATCATGTTTGGTATTTTCCAAAACCAATTCAATAACAGCTTTGTCTTTGCCGGTTTTAATAACTTCTTTTGAAACTCTGGGAGCGAAAACCAAATCAATTGCATTAATCAAAATACTTTTGCCTGCACCGGTTTCACCGGTAATGATATTCAATCCCTTATCAAAATTAGCGGTTAACTCGTCTATTAAGATATAATCTTTTAATCTTAATTGTTTAATCATAATATTAGGATATTGCAAAAAGCCTAATCTGGCAAGTTTTTTACGATTTTTTATATAAAAAAAGACGGAACATTTGTTCCGTCTTTTTTAAAGCTTTAGAATTCGATTATTTACCGAATAATACTGCTCTAGCTGCATCAGATGCAGGTTCTACAGTTTGACCGTAGAAGTAAACAGGATATACGTCAGTGATACCAGATGCTGATACTTCACAAACGTCATCACCAGTACCGCCTTCAGAACCTGAAGTACAAGCGATTACTTGGTTCGGGTTAGTAGCACCGTTTACGTCAATCCAACCGATACAATCATCAGTACCTTTGTTTGTACAACTTTCAGCATTGATGTTGTAAGCAAATGAAGTACCATCAGCAAATGCATATACTGCATAATCAGTAGCTGAAGGTGTTACTGTAGTTTCTTTAGTTACTTCATCGCCAGCTGATTTGTCTTTACAAGGATCGCCTTCACCTGCAGCAGAAATATCAGTTGATGAACAAGTATATTCAGCTGAGAATTTAACTGATGATGGGAATGTGTAAGAGTCTGTAATATCAGTAGCTGATTGCATTCTTTGTTTCAAAATGTAAGCCATTGATCTGTTAACAGAACCATCTTGGCTGTCAGCATCAGCTTTAACTAATGAAGAAAAGTCATAATCTTCAAGAGCTACGTTCATAACAGCAGCTTGGTTCAAAGTTGATAAAGCTTTTTTGTAAGCTGTTTTGAACTGAGCACCGTTTGTGTTGGAAATCAATGTAGGAATAGTCATAGCAGCAACTACACCAATGATACCCAAAGTAATCAATACTTCTGCCAAAGTAAAACCGAATCTTTTTGTCATAATCTTTTCACCTTTCTTTTTTACTAATAAAGCTATGAACAATTTATCTTTACTATGGTCATTATATTATCATTTTTTTTGAAAAGTGTCAACCATTTGAATGATTTTAACAAAAATTTCTAAATTCGTTCAAGTTCAAAAATTCTGAATTGTCCATTTGACAAGGCTTTTAGCTGAATTTCATGTTCACAGTTTTCACAAATTTGTTTTGTAAACTTATCTTTATCAAACACAAATTCTCCAACTATAGTATAATCTACCGGCAAATATATTGTTTTATCAAAAATACTTTTACCTTCTTCCCATTCACGGTAAGAATTGCCGTTATCATCTGTTTTACAGACGTTTTCAATCGGATATTTATAGTTGGCAACAGCAAGATATGCTGTCTTCAAAGGTTCTTTTGTTATTAACCAAGCTGCAAACCCGTCTTCATCCTGAACCATAATTTGAGCTTCCCCGTCTGTAATAATCGGGTTGTTCTTAACAAACATATCAATTGCATTAAATTTTTTGTAAAATTCATAATTTTCATCTCTGTGCATGGAAACTTCTTCACCGATAGCATGTTCAATGCCGTTCTGTGTAAAGCTTTCATCACCGTCAACATATAACATGGGACGTTGTGCAAATTTTCCTCCGGGTAAAAATTTATATTTAAACCACTTGAATAATGCACCGTCTTCACCGAGTTGTCCTGGGTATTGGTCAATACATCTAAATTCTCCGTCCTGATTATTATATGTTTTTAATATAGATAAATAATGTCCTTGTTTGAATTTTACATTATAATTTGTTAAATACTGATTATCATCCAAGATTTTTTCAGGATTTTTTTCAAACTGAGAAATAATATCATTACCCCACAGTACGTCAAAATCCATATCTTCGTGATATTCTTTATAAAATTTATCCCACAACATGTATTCGGCAAGTGTTGCAAAATGCGGAACTTGCGCTTTCATAGCTCTGTTAAGTTTTCCAAGAACAACTCGAGGCGCTCTGTAACTTATCGGAGTTCCTTTACATTCCGAAACATTATCAACAATATGGTCGATATGGTCAACTCTAAACCCATCAAAATTATACTCTTTTTGCAGATTTTTCATTTGGTTAATAAAATATTCCACAACCGGAGTGTTGTAACTGCCGCTTTCCAAAAAAGTAAAATAATAAGGGGTTTGGCAATCAAGATTTGCGAAATTTGTAACATCTTCACCTTTGTAATCGTAATGCTTAAAAGTCGGATAACCGCCGCATTCACTCATTTTGTCATAAATCGGAACACCGGCTGAACACCATGCTCCCCCCGGAGCAGGCCACAAACCTTCTTTTATAAGTTCTTGAATTATATCAAGTTGTTTAGTTATATCATTTTCTGTTAATTTTTTTTCAACTTTAACGTTTTCGATTTTTGCGACAATTTCACGAACTCTTTTTTGAATTTTTATTTGAGGTAATTTTTCCAACATCTTGTTTGAATATTCTTTTTTAAATTCATCCATGCGAGTTTCAAAATTGTTATATATATTTTTATAATATTCGCTGAGTTCACCCGTTGAAGTGTTTTGTTTATATATTCCTTTAACTACATCAAGGTCTTCCGTATCAAAAACATCCGTCATTAATTGAGCAACATCTTCAACCTTTTTGTCAAGTTCTTTTTGTAAAGCCGTTATATCAAACCATCTTGCAATATGAGGGTTTGCAAGGACAGCTTTTGAAAATCGTCCTGTCTGCGGCAATATATCATAAATTACAGGGTGTCCTGCCAATTGCGCCAATGTGATAAAAGTTTGAACCTGCCCTTTTTCATCAAGTCCCGTAGCATCTTGAATTTCTTTATCTAAAAGATTTTTACTAACACTCGAACTCTTTGGTAAATATGCACAACCAAATTCTCTCGGATGAAACGGAATTAAATATATAGTTGTATTAAATATATTATTTTCAAGATTGCCAGTCGGAAGAATTAAAAGTTGTTTAAGCCAATCTATAAATTTACCGGCTTCATCCTTTCTGTTGCCGAGTCCTGCAAGATTTATAAGTTTTATGTCATGCCCTTCTTTTTTTAACCAATCGGAATTTTTTATATTGTTTCTGGCAAGAACACTGATTTTATCATTAGAAAATGTAAATTTATCTTCTTTAAAAACTCCGTTAGCAATCCATTTTTGACGAAGTGCAAAAAGAGTTTCCGCAGGAGTGAGTTCTTCCAGCGCTTTAAAATAAGGATATGGCAGATACCCGTATTCAGCAATTGTATCTGTTAAATATTTTTTTCTGTCCACATTAATATTTTCAACTTCATATAATTTACAAAGTTTTTCATAAATATCATTGATTAATACGTCTTTTTGCGGTTCAACTTGTTTTTTGCCGAATAAAAAATCTAGCATACACATCCTCCCTAGTGTTTGAATTATATCATGAAATATATTTTTTGTAATTAATAATCCCAAAAAGTTAAGACTGCCCAAGCGGGTAATTTATTTCTCTTTGTGGGTATTCTTAAATTATCTTAACTAGAGAAAGAGGTATTACAAATGACAAATGTATGTGAAGCAGAAAAAATCAAGACTATCAAACTGGTAATTGTTGAAGATTTCAAATTAACCAGAGTAGGTTTGCGTTGTGCACTTAACGCAAACGAGGATATGAATGTTGTAGGTGAATCCGAAGATGCAATTGAAGGACTTAAAATAATAGAACGAACAAAACCTGATGTTGTGCTTATGGATTTGGGACTCCCAGGAATGAACGGTATTGAAGCCATGGTAAAAATTAGAGAGTTTTCACAAGATATAAAAATTATTGCCCTAACTTCACATGACAGAGAAGAAGAAGTTATAGCAGCATTAAGTTCCGGTGCAAATGCGTATTGCCTAAAAGATATTGACCCACAAAAACTTGCTGACGTTGTTAGAGATGTTGCTCAAGGTGTTTGTTGGATTGATCCCGTGGTTGCTCAATTAGCGCTAAATTCTTTACCAAAAGTCGATAATGTGGGATTTCTCTCTACAAAAGTTTCTTCAGAAGGCAGAATTCCGCTTACAGAAAGAGAATTTGAAGTTTTAAAACACCTTGTTACAGGAAAAAGTAACACAGAAATAGCAAAAGAATTAATTGTAAGCGTTCATACAGCGAAAGCTCATGTTTGCTCAATTTTGCAAAAGATGTGCGTAAATGACCGAGTACAAGCTGCGGTCAAAGCTGTTAAAGAAGGCATGGTTTAGCAGAAAGCCTCCGTTTAGGAGGCTTTCTGATTTGATAAAATTTACTGAAGACACACCGCCTGTAAGTAATCGTAAGAGCGGCTTGAGTTGTCGTACCAGTACGCACCGTCAGAGAGGAAGTAGCGAATGTTTGCGCCGAAGTTGCGGAGCTGCTCATTTGACCAAACGTAGAACGTATTTGAAGAGTTTAGAGTAAAGCCTAGAGAGGATACCTTGTTTGTGTCCATTGTTAGGTTTGATACATCGTTTTTTGCTTGTACTTTATCTGTGTTGTAAATGTAGTTTGCTATTTCAGCCAACTGTGCCATGGTTGGCATGTTTTGTGTTCCACCACAAGCTTTTACTGTGCCTGCCCAGTAATCGTTTTCATAATAACATTCTTTTATACCTAATGCGCTTGCTTCTGCTCCTGCGGTTGTTGTAGTTCCAGAGCTTGTTGCATTTTCTCCTGCGCATTCTGCATATGTCATTGGAGTCGGGAAAAACGGAGTTCCAAAACATGTACTACCGGATTTAAACGCACAATTTCCACCAAGTTCTGCATTGATAGCTCTCATATCTTTACCGTTTGTATTCGGCTTGCTAAATCCGGATGTGTCATAAACAACCGCTACGCAACTTGTACCGGTAATCTGATTACTAAACTGGTCTTGCCTACAATCAGGATTATATGCAATAAGTCCACTAGTACCATTATTTAATTGAAATCCCAAAACTTCAGTACCCCAATCATCTTGCCCTAAATCAGCTGCTGTCTTAACATTACTAACATCAACTTCTTCAGATACTGTTCCATTTTTAGAAATATCTATTACATCCCAATAAACTTTATCTGAAAAACAATCAGTTA
>CAYUIW010000042.1:0-13429 GCA_964444905.1 uncultured Muribaculaceae bacterium | reverse complement strand
TAAATTCTATGCTCGGAAGTTGTGCATTTAAATCGAATAGCACTTGTTTTGGTGCTCCGTTTAATCCGACACCACATGTTTGGAAGGGGTGTGATGAAAATGGTGAAACAACAAATGCAGAAGACTTAGCATTTATGAGTAAGTATGGAATAACTTATTGTTTAAACTCTAGTAGAGGTACCGATGATTATTGGGCTGGAACTGTAAAAACATGCGGTGGAACAAATAAAATGGCATCATTGGCACAGTTAGCAGAGATTGCAAATTATATTTATAACACAGACCAAGTACAGGCTAAAAAAAATGTATCTAACCTAACAATGGACACTGCAAAGGCAACATCTCTAGGCTTTACTCTAAACTCATCTAACTACTTCTACGTTTGGTCAGGTGAGGAGTACAGCAGCTACGGCGCATACTACCGCAGCTTCTACCCTACCTACACGCACTGGAACGACGGCTACCGCCACGGCAGCAACATACAGGCGGTATGTCTGCAATAATAATTTTTTATAAATACCTTTATGTTAAAATTATGGTATGAAAATTTTACAAAACATATTTATTTTTTGTATAAATGTTTACCAAAGAATTTCAAAGCTTACACCTCCGGTATGCAGATTTACACCAACGTGTTCGGAGTATATGAAGCAAGCGATACAAAAATACGGTATTATAAAAGGCGGCTGGCTTGGCATAAAACGAATTTGTCGTTGTCATCCGCTTAACCCTGGAGGTTATGATCCGGTTCCATAATATAAAAAAGCGTTGTTAATACAACGCTTTTTTAAAACCTTTTTCCTTTATTTTCCAACGAACCTATTGCAAAAGTGCTTCCAACAATTCTGCATTTTTACCTGCTGTGGTTGATTCTCGCACTTTTTGTTTGTAAATATAAGTGCGCAGAGCTTCTCTAATCAACTCACTGCGTGAACGATTTTCTCCATCAGCTACCTGATCGATTTTGTTCAAAAATTCTTCGGGCATAGAAATTAATACTCGTGCCATATATTCTCCTTTATCATTCGTGTTTGCTCTGATACTATTATAAAAACATTTTGCTTTAAAAAAGTGCTATTTTTTTATATAGAAAATATATACTAATTTTTAAAAGCAGGATTTGGCAAGGATTTACACCTGTTTATCAAATGTTACAATACTTAATAATTCACAAAATAACTTTTGTTCTTGAAATAAGTATGTGTCTGTGATATTCTGAATGTGCTGAAATACAGAAAGAAGGAAGAAAAATGACAGAAGTTAGAGTAAGAATTGCGCCATCTCCAAGCGGAAACCTTCACGTTGGAACCGCCAGAACTGCGCTTTTTAACTATTTATTTGCAAAGAAAAATAACGGTAAATTCGTTTTAAGAATTGAAGATACCGATGCAGAACGTACAAGTCAAGAATACATTGACAATATTTTTGACAGCTTAAAAGCTTTAGGATTAAACTGGGATGAAGGTCCTGATGTAGGAGGTCCTTATGGTCCTTATACTCAGTCTGAAAGATTTGATATTTATCCGAAATACGTTCAAGAACTTTTGGACAAAGGTTTTGCTTATGAATGTTTCTGCACACAGGAAGAATTGGAGGCAGAAAAAGCAGAAGCCGCACAAAACAAAAAACCTTACGTATATACAAAAAAATGCGAAAACTTAACAGAAGAAGAAAAAGAAAAATTAAGAGCTGAAGGCAGAAAACCTGCGATAAGATTCAATATCGCAAAAGCTCAAAAAGCTTTCCACGAAACTTCTATGTTAACATTCGACGACCTTGTAAAAGGTGAATTGCATGTTGATACTGATTTGCTCGGTGATTTCGTTATCATGAAGTCAAACGGTTCTCCGACATACAATTTCGCAGTTGTAATTGATGATATGTTGATGAAAATTTCACACGTAATTCGTGGCGAAGACCATATTTCAAATACATTTAAACAAATTCTTATTTTTGAAGCTTTAGGTGCAGAAGTACCGAGATTCGGGCACTTGGGAATGATTCTTGCCCCTGACAGAAGTAAGCTTTCAAAAAGACACGGCGCAACTGCTGTTTCTGAATTTGTTGAAAAAGGTTATTTAACAGATGCATTAATTAACTTTGTTGCACTTCTCGGTTGGTCACCATCTGACGGGCAAGAAATCAAAACCGTTGATGAAATCGCTCAAGACTTTAGAATTAATGAAATTTCATCTTCAAACTCAATTTTCGAATATGATAAATTGAACTGGATGAACAGTCATTACATCAAAATGCTTTCTATTCCTGAATTAAAAGAAAGATTAAAACCGTATTTAACAGAATACAATCTAAATGAATTGACTGATGAACAATATACTCGTATGGTTGAAATTACATACGAACCGTTAACATTGCTTTCTGATATTACAGATGCAGTTCCGTATTTCTTTGGTGAAGATGTCGAAATGGACGAAAAAGCTAAAGAAACTGTTGAAACTGAAACTTCTCAAGAAGTTTTGAAAACATTCCTTGAACAAGCAAACGATTGGGAATGGACAGAAGAAAACTTGCATGAAAAACTTGAAGTATTCAGAGGCTTTTATAAAGAAAAAGGTATCAAACCAAAAGTTACAATGTGGGCAATAAGAGCTGCCGTAACCGGACGCATTTGCGGAGCTGATATGACAGCAGTTCTTGCAATTATCGGAAAAGACAAAACATTTAATCGCATTAAAAAAGCAATTAAGTAATTTTGTAAACATTTATTACAAAGCAGTCGTAAAGTTTAAATTTTTACGGCTGTTTTGTCGTATATAAACATATAACTGCATCTTACAGGATATAAAGAAAATGGGTTTCAGAAAAAATATATTTTTAATGCTAATGCAATGCATTGACAATGCATCTACGCAAGATATAAATACTGACGAAGAAATGCCCGAAATTCTCGCCAGATTATCAGAACGGCGAATGTCAGAATTAAACGAAATTATTCATATTATTGATTCCAATAACAAAGGGCTTAGCTGCACTTACGAAAAATTTATTGAAATATTTGATTCATATGGACTCGACGGTTTCGTCTTTTAATGCTAAAATTATCATATGGAAGAATTTAAACATTATACAGTCATGAAAAATGAAGCTGTTGATGCACTTGAATGCAAAAACGGACTTATCTACGTAGATTGCACTCTTGGCGGAGGCGGGCACAGTGAAGTTATCTTAAAACAGATTTCACCAGATGGGAAGTTGATTGCCTTTGATATTGACAATGAGGCAATAAATGCTGCCTCTGAAAGACTTAAAAACTACAAGAATTTAACAATTATCAAAAGTTCTTATGCAAATATCAAAGAAGAACTTCACAAGCTCGGCATTGAGAAAATTACCGGTGGAGTTCTGTTTGATTTGGGTGCATCATATCACCAATTAACAAAAGCAGAACGAGGGTTTTCTTTTTCCAAAGATGCACCGTTAGATATGAGATTTGATATGTCCGCTGATTTTTCGGCTTATAATGTTGTAAATGATTATTCAGAAAATGAGCTTGTTAGAATATTTTCTGAATATGGTGAAGAACGTTTTTCTAAAAGAATTGCAAAAACAATTGTTGAAACTCGTCGTATAAAAAAAATTAAAACAACAAAAGAACTGACAGACTTAATAGTTAACTGCACACCAAAAGTAAAATCCTCTATACACCCTGCCACACGTGTGTTTCAGGCTATTAGAATTGAAGTAAATCATGAGTTACAAAATGTTAAAAATACATTAAATGATGTGTTGGATTTATTATCGTTTGGTGCTATAATAAGTGTAATAAGTTTTCACTCTCTTGAAGACAGGATTGTGAAACACTTGTTCAAATATCACTCACAGCGTTGTCATTGCGATAAGACTCAAATGATTTGCAATTGCCCGCCGCCTATATTGGAACTCGTTAATAAAAAACCAATAATGGCAAGTGATAAGGAGATTGGAGAAAATCCACCTTCAAGAAGTGCAAAATTGAGAATAGCAAGATGCATTCGAAGGTAGTGTAAATAGTTGTTGGGGTAGAAAAAGTTGAGTCCGGTAAAAGCAGAACAATTAGAAGAAAAATCTTATCAGGGATATGTCGAAAATCCGATACATAATGAAACACCAGTTATAGAAGGTTATTTTTATAAAGAAAGTACGGTGAAAGACATGGCTATAAGAAAAGTTAATAAATCTCTCTGCGGGCTATTAATGGTAGCTATTCTTACCGCATTCGTAAGCTACTACTTTGTAATGACAAGTGAACTTACTTTAAACTTATTAAATCGTCAAATTATTGCACTTAATGATGAAAATACAGAATTGCAAAACAATCTCGACAGACTTAAATCATTTAATAATGTTGATACCAAAATGATGCAATATAATTTGTTGCAAAAAGCTGACAAGGTCGTTGAAGTTTCTGCTGTACAGACTGATGCAGAAGTAGATACTAAACATATTTCATCAACACCGTTTAAATGGGCTATCGGTTATTAAGTTTGAATTTTAACCCCATAATTTGCAATATTTTTTGTCCATTCTGTTTTTCTATTGAAAATACAAAGTGTACGAGTTTTTCTGCAATCAAAAAAGGTGTCATAAAAGCAAGGATAAAATTGTATTTATAAATATAATTTCTCCATTGTGTAAGTTTTAAATATTTAAAATATTCGTCCTTAGCATATTGTTTGAAATTGGCATGCCACGGCTTATGTTTTCCTACATAATGAATAATCTTTGCTTGCGGAAGTAATTTTACAAACTCTTTTGACGTATCATATTTCGAAACTTGAACATTCCATACATTATCAACTTTTAGCATGCCATCTTGTAAAACACAATTAATAATATCTTGGTCATGGAGAATAATTTTATCTTCATTTTCAGATATCCATTGGAAAAATTTTTCCGTAATATTATCTTCACGCCATTTTTGAAGATTTAAAAGAATTACACCCGCATTACAATATTTTTTAAGCCCAAGTCTGGATGCATTTACATGTTCTTCACAATCGGAAACACCTGCAAAGTATTTCCCTGTCATATCGATTTCAAAAAGTTCTCTAAGACTTGAGCGAATTACTAAATCAACATCCAAGTACAAAATTTTATCAACATTCGGACATATTTCTGCAAGCAAAAGTCTGTAATACGTTGCAAGGGTCACGTGGTTTTTCTTACCGACAGGGCATTTATCGAACATGCTTTTGTCAATTTGTATAAATTCAATTTCAAAATCATAATCTTTTTTGAGCGAAAGAATTTTTTGTTTATTTTCATCGGAAATTCCTCCGTCCAAAACATAAACATGAAGCTTATCGTCATTGTTTGCAAGCACCGATGCAAGAGTTACGACTAAGTGCTGTGCATAATTGTTATCTGATGAAAAACATATATTTATCATTATTTGCTCCATATTGGTAAAACGTTAAATAGCAGGTATTTTTTTGACTTAATACTTTCCATTACCGTTAAGAATTTAGATTTTTTATGGACTGCCCAAAAACTTCTGTCTTCAATTTCTATATTATTTTCCTTTATAAACTGAAGCATTTCCTGACGACTTTTTATTTTGTCATTTTGCTTTTTAGCATTCATTGTTTTAACAGTAGATTTTGGGTTTTGGTAATAATAATAAAAAGTACCGACAACAGTTACAAGTTTATTTGAATTAAATAAAGCTTTCAACGTAAAAGGACCGTCTTCAAAATACATACCCTCATTAAATCTCAAATTATTTAAAATTTCACGCTTATAAATTTTATTCCAGATACAACCCTCTTTTAACGCATTTGAAATTTTAATTTTGTCTTCAATTGTAGTATAAATTTTTTGCTCAGATAAATTCAATCTTATTTTATGTTTATTCGGGCCTTTTCTGATAAAATCAGCCATTGCAATATCTGCATTATTACTTGTTGCAGCACTATACAATTTTTCATAGAAATCCAAATCAACCCAATCATCTGCATCTATAAATCCTATAAATTCACCTGTTGCAATATCAAGACCGGTATTACGAGCTTTGCTTTGTCCTTGATTTTCTTGAGAAAAAACTTTTATTCTGTTATCAGAAAATTTTTCAATTAATTCCATACTATTGTCATTTGAACCATCATCAACCAGAATTATTTCCAAATCTTGTAATGTTTGATTTAACAAACTTTCCAGACACCTCTCTATATACAATTTGCAATTATAAACCGGTATAATAACACTTATTTTTGGCATAAATTCTCCTGCTTGAATTTATTATACCATACTAAAGTAGGAAATTTTACAAAAAATATTAAAGTTTTTATAAACTTGTGCCGTAAGTATTATTAAAGGCATGTATAGAAGGATATCTTAATGAAAAATGAAGAAATAAAAAATGGTGTTTCGCTATTTGGTCAGTCTGAATATCTTATGGATAACGACCCGTTAGAAGAGATTTTTGCATTAAATTTAGGAGATTTTATATCAGAACATCTTATATCTGAAGATTTAGCTAAAAAAATAAGTTCCAGCTCTAAAGATAAGCAAAACCGACTTAAAAACCAATTAAAAGAGTTGATATCAATTTATTCATCACAAAATACTTTAAGTGTTTTAACTGTTGATGAAAATGAAGAGCATGCCATTTATACATCTATTGCAAATACGGTAAAACAAATGGTAGATGCCAAAGCATGCCGAATTTATTTATTAAAAGATAACAAAATGATGATAGCCGGAACATCTGATGAAAATATGGGACACGAACTTGCTATTGATTTTACAGGACACGATTATGTAACTGAAGATGACATGACATATGTTGCAATGCGTTCGTCATCACATATTACCGGAGTTATTGCTATTCAAAACACTGAAGCAAAACCTGTTCAATATGAGTTTTTAAAATTAGTAGAAAGTATTGCACAACTATTTGCATCGTCAATAGCTTTACAAGGGCTTGTTGACGAAACTAACAAACTTATTGAAGATGAAACTTCAAATATTACAGACATGCAGCATTTAAGAGCCGAACTTACAGCACTTATCGGTGATTTGTGCGATTATCAACAAAATTTTGTCCAAGAACTTGCAAAAGCAGTTGATACCAAAGGCGGTTATAAAGTTTCTCACTCAAAAAATACTGCAAATTTAGCACGTCTTATTTGTCGTGATTTAGGTTTGAATGAAAAGACAACTGACTTAATATATTATGCCGGTATGCTACAAAATATCGGTAAAATCACTTTGCCTGAAAGAATTTTTGCAACAAACGGTAAACTTTCACCAGAAGAATTAAAACAAGTTCAAGAACATATCACAACAGGTGTTAACGTTTTGATGAATATAAACTTTTTATCAGAAGTTGTACCATACGTTAACTATCAAACTGAACGTTATGACGGAACAGGAAAACCTGAAGGTTTAAAAGGACAATCAATCCCGTTTGGTTCAAGAATTATTGCTGCAGCAGATGCTTTTAGCGCAATGACTTCCGATAGACCATATAGAAAAGCATTGCCCGTTGAAGAAGCTATCAGCATTATGCAAAATGATTCCAAATGGGACCCCGTAGTTGTTCAATCATTACGTAATGTTATTCAATAATGTCAAAATCAACAGACTAACTATTTTTCTAAAGCATTTATTTGCTTATATAGTTCTATTTGTTTGTCTGTCAAATTTTTAGGTATTACGATTTTGATTTTAACATTTAAATTACCAAACCCGCCACCTTTTTGGGGCAAGCCAAGTCCTTTAAGTCGTAATGTTTGACCTGTAGATGTTTTAGAAGGAATTTTAATTCCTATTTTACCATGTAAGGTTTCAATATCTTTTTTTACACCCAGAACAGCCTCCGAAGGTGTTATTTCAACTTCTTTTGTCAAATCGTGTCCATTAAATTCATACTGGCTATCTTTCATATGAAGAATTAGGTATAAATCACCCTTTTGACCATAATCATCAGTTTTACCTTCGCCTTTAACCCTGATTTTTTGACCTTCTTTTACATCAGCAGGTATTTTAACCTTAATTGATTTTTGTTCAGAACGAATACCAGTTCCTCCGCAAGCCGAACAGAAACCGCCGTTTTGGGGACATTGTTTGCAACGTTCCATTTGATTAAATCTAACTGTAACCGGTTTTTGTTCAAATAAGTCTTTAGCCGTAACATTCAATGTCATTGTGACATCCAAATCTTGAGAAGGCTTTTGCTTACGTGAAGTTCTGGCACTTTGTTGTGCTGCACCGCCAAAATCGAATCCGCCAAATCCGCCGGATTGTTGTCTTGTTTGTGCTCCGCCAATCATATCACCAAACAGTGAACTAAAAAAGTCTGAAAATCCACCTAAATCTTGACCGCCAAAGTTAAAACTTTGATATCCCTGACCGCCGCCAAAATTAAAATGTTCAAATCCCGGAGGTGGTGTATAATCAGCTCCACCTTGCCAATTTGAGCCCAAACTATCATATCTTTGACGTTTTTGTTTGTCGCCAAGAACTTCATAAGCTTCATTTATATCTTTAAATTTACTTTCGGCTTCTTTTGTTTTATTAACGTCGGGGTGGTATTTGCGGGCAAGTTTTCGATATGCGGATTTAATTTCCGACTCTGTTGCCTCTCTTTTTACGCCCAATATATCATAATAATCTTTGTATTGCATAATTATCTCCTATTATTATCATAATATAAAATAGCAAAAACTGTTGAATAATTAATTATTTTTTAATAAAAAAAGGCACTTCTTACGAAGTGCCTTTTTTATTTTTTTCGCGCTCAGTTCACTCGCACTACGCCTCGCGATAAATGCCACCGCTCACGCTCGTGGCACTGCTCGGCTTTGTCTTGCTCGTTCGCTATTAACGGGTCTACGGACGACTCCGCCGGCTCCACGCCGCCGTACGTGTCCTTCGCCCTCAGCTCACTCGCGCTAGAACATCAAGCCTGCTTCACGAGCCGCATCAGCTAAAGCTGCGATACGTCCGTGATACAAGAATCCGCCTCTATCGAATACTACGCATTCAACACCTTTTTCTTTAGCTTTGTTAGCGATAGCTTCACCAACAACTTTTGCAGCGTCAATGTTACCACCGTGAGCTAATTTTTCTTTAAGGTCTTTGTCAACTGATGATGCTGAACAAATTGTTACTTTGTTTTCATCATCAATCAATTGTGCGTAAATGTGTTTTGTACTTCTATAAACTGCCAATCTAGGAAATTCAGCTGTTCCTGACAACTTTGTTCTGATTGATCTGTGTCTTTTTTGTACTTGTGGTTTTCTAGTTTTTTGTTTAATCATTTTATTATCCTTTCATTACCCAAACCTTCTTAAAGAACCACCTTTAAGGGTTTATGCGGGCTTTATGCATTTAATATAAGTTCTGTTTTGGTCTGATCTATATACTGTTGGAGTAAATTTTCATCAATCTGATTTAATACATCCGCGACAATATATGGATTTTCAAAAGATGATATCAAACGAATACCTTTGTCCGCAAGTTTTTCATCAGATTTTTGATAAGAAAATCTATCTTTAATTTCAATATTAAAAACAGGGTTATTATCAAGTTTGTATTTCTTATCAGTATAATCCTTTATTAAATTATATGTTTCCTCTATTTGAGAATCTTTTGTTCCGTAAGGAAATCTAATATCATTTATTCCTGAAAAACTTACTTTCATTTGTTACACCTTATTTTTTACCAGCTTTACCGGCTTTACGTCTGATGTATTCACCTTCGTATCTGATACCTTTTCCTTTGTAAACTTCAGGTGGACGTTTGCCTCTGATTTCAGCTGCGACATCGCCTACAGTTTGTTTGTTTGAACCTTTAACTGAAATTTTTGTGTTAGCTTCTACTGAAATAGTAATTCCAGCCGGCGGTTCAATAACTACAGGGTGTGAATAACCCAATGCTAAATTAAGGTTTTTACCTTCCATGTTAGCACGGTAACCAACACCTTGGATTTCCAATTTCTTTTCAAAACCTTCTTTAACACCATGAACAGCGTTAGCAACTAAAGTTCTGAATAAACCGAACAAAGCATCAGTTTCTCTTGTTTCACCGACTTTTGACATAATAATATGATTGTCTTCAATTTTTATGCCAATTTCAGGACGTACAACTACTGTTTCTTCGCCCAAAGGACCTTTTGCTGTAACAGTTTGTCCGTCGATTTTAATTTCTACTCCTTGCGGAATTTCGATTGGTTTTTTACCTATACGTGACATTTTTAATTTCTCCTTTTGGTATATTGTGTGTATCTGATAAACTTTTCTACCAATTATGCTTATCTTTGTTGTGCTTAGAATTATTACTTCACACTTCGCTTTCATTCATTTCGTTTTATTACATAAAACTGTCATTCACTAGCTCCGTGTTCCTTCGTGCTGGGTTCGTACTTCGTACTCACCGGCGCACTACGTAAAATTCTAGTAAATGTAGCAAAGAACTTCGCCACCGATGTTTTCTTTACGAGCTTTTCTGTCTGTTAACAAACCTTTGCTTGTTGAAACAATTGCTACACCCATACCACCTAATACTTGTGGCAAGTTTTTAGCTTTTGAATAGCTTCTCAAACCAGGTTTTGAAACTCTTGCAAGTTTTGTAATAACCGGTTTGCGTTTTTCATCGTATTTCAATGTAATTGAAAGAACTTTGAATTTTCCGTCTTCTTTTACTTCATAATCAGTAATAAAACCTTCTGATTTAAGTAATTTAGCCAATTCAACTTTCAATTTTGATGAAGGCATTGAAACTGTTTCATGAGATGCCATGTTTGCATTTCTGATTCGTGTAAGCATATCTGCTATCGGATCTGTTGTCATAATTTTACCTCTTGGACTTACCTTACAGTTACAAGGCAGTATCCTTATTATCTATTACACCACTTACTGAATTAATGTCGCTTCATATAGAAACTTATTTCAGCAGTCTGGAACTGTACAATTAATTTAGCATAAATGTTTTTTTCATGCAAGTTTATGTTAAATAATTTTAAATAGCAACGAGAGTCCGCTATAAAGGACTCTCGTTCTAATAATATTTAGGCACAAAAAACTACTGCTCGCTTACTAAGAGATATTCTCAGCTTACTACCAGCTTGCTTTTGTTACACCAGGTAACAAACCTTGGTGAGCCATTTTTCTTAAACAAATTCTGCACAAGCCGAAGTCTCTATGGAATCCGTGAGGTCTTCCGCAGATGCTGCATCTGTTATGAAGTCTTACTGTTGGGTATTTGCCCTTTGCAGCAAGTAATCTTCTTGTTTCTTCTTTGTTTATCATCGCTTTTTTAGCCATGAATTTCTCCTTTATGTTATTTGTAATTATTTTCGTTTACTGTCATTCTTTGGCTTGTAATGTAATTCTTCACTAACGCTAGGAATTACACTAACCGAAGAATTTCAAATTATTTAAGTCCTTTGAACGGCATACCGAGTAATCTTAACAATTCTCTTGCTTCATCATCAGTTTCGGCAGTTGTGATTACTGATACGTTCATACCTTTTACAAGGTCAACTTCTTCATAAGTGATTTCTGGGAACAATGCTTGTTCTTTCAATCCTAATGTATAGTTACCGCGACCGTCAAAACTTTTCGGGCTGATACCACGGAAGTCACGAATTCTCGGAAGTACTACACAAATCAATTTTTGCAAGAAATCATACATTCTTTCGCCACGCAATGTTACCATAGCACCAACCGGCATACCTTCTCTTAATTTGTAAGAAGCGATTGATTTTTTAGCTTTTGTAACTACTGCTTTCTGTCCTGCAATTTTGGTCAATTGTGCTTCAATTGTATCTGCTATTTTGGAGTTGTGTGAAGCTTCACCAACACCCATGTTTAAAACGATTTTGTGAAGTTTTGGAATTTGGTGTTCGTTTTCATAACCAAACTTTTCTTTCAAAGCTGATTTTACTTCTTCATCGTATTTTTTCTTTAAACTTTCTGTTTTTGTCATTTTTCTTTCCTTTACTATTGGTATTAATGTCGTAATCTACGATTACACATTAAGCATCTAGCTGTTCTCCGCATTTTTTACAAACACGAACTTTTTTGCCGTCAACTACGCTATGTTTAACTTTAGTCGGTTTTTCGCAAGCCGGACAAACAATCATTACTTTAGAAGCGTCAATAGCTGCTTCAACTTTGATTAATCCGCCTTGAATTCCTGCTGCAGGCTGAGGTTTTTGTGCTTTAGTAACCATATTTGCGCCTTCTACAGAAACTTTACCTTCTTTAACGTAAGCTTTTTTTACGTTACCGATTTTTCCTTTGTCTTTGCCTGCTGTTACAACAACTCTGTCGCCGGTTTTCACATGCAAGCTTTTTTTATTGTTTTCTGTCATTTTTATGTTCCTTTATTTGTTACCGTTTATACTCGATGAAAATTAGATAACTTCCGGAGCAAGAGAGATTATTTTCATATAACCTTTATCTCTTAACTCACGTGCGATAGGTCCGAAAACACGTGTTCCTCTAGGGTTTCCATCTTTGTTGATAATTACTGCTGCGTTTTCATCAAATCTGATTACTGAACCGTCATTACGTTTGATATCAGCTTTGGTTCTTACTACAACAGCTCTAACAACTTCAGATTTTTTTACAGCCATATTAGGTGTTGCATCTTTTACTGTCGCAACGATTTCATCACCAACTGCTGCAAATTTTTTGTTTGAGCTTCCCATAACACGGATACACAAAAGTTCTTTTGCGCCTGTGTTATCAGCTACTTCTAATCTAGTTTCTTGTTGTATCATTTTTCTGTTCCTTTAGTTTTGTTTAAATCGACCTCTCATTACTCAAAGGTAATGTTGTCAGTGCACTATCTTGCTTTTTCAACTATTTCTGCAACTGTCCAACGTTTATCGCCAGAAATTGGTTTTGATTCTACAATTCTTACGATATCGCCTTCGTTACATACGTTTTGAGCATCGTGCGCTTTGTAATTTTTGTTAGATTCTATAATCTTTTTGTATTTTGGATGTGGTTCATAATCTGCAACTTTTACAACAACAGTTTTGTCCATTTTATTGCTGATTACCATTCCTTGTTTTTCTTTTTTAGGCATTTGTTTTTTCCTTTATAATTGTTTTTGCTTGAGCTATCAATGTTTTTGTTTTGGAAATCAAAGCTGTATTTTCCAATTTGTGAGTTGAAAGTTGTAATCTGTAGTTGAACAAATCTTTTTTCCAATCAACAATTTGATTTTGAAGCTCATCAACTGTTTTTTCTCGCATTTCACTTAATTTCATTTTATAGTTTCCTTATATTATTGAGCGTTTTTCTCTACAACTTTAACTTTGATAGGAAGTTTTTGTGCAGCAAGTTCAAGTGCATGAACTGCAACATTTCTATCAAAATATTCAAGTTCAAAAAGAATTCTGTTTGGTTTTACTACAGCAACCCAGTATTCAAGGTTACCTTTTCCTGAACCCATACGAGTTTCAGCCGGTTTA
>CAYUIW010000041.1:0-14065 GCA_964444905.1 uncultured Muribaculaceae bacterium | reverse complement strand
TAGCAGCAGTATTCCATGCTTTTTCTTTATTACCTGCAACCATAGTCGGAATAGTAATCACCGCCACTACTCCAATAATCGCTAAGGTTATCAAAACCTCTGCTAAAGTAAACGCAAATTTTTTAGTCATTTTTATACCTCCGTAATTTTTAGTAATACCAATTTTTTTGTTCCCTCGACCTGCGGGGGAGGGTTAGGGAGAGGGGGCTACTTGTCCTGTAGAAATTTCCCCACCCTACCCCTCCCCACTTGTGGGGAGGGAATGTCTTTTTATTTATTATTCTGAGTTTATTTTTCTCATATTTTTTACCTTTTCTTGTACTATTTCATTATTATCGTCATTGCGGACAAGCATGATCCGCAATCGCATAGCAAAAATCCACCGTATTTATCCGGTGTCGAAAAACAATAAATATGGCGAAAATAGAGGAGAAAACAGTCTAAAACCCAGACTACAAGCGGGTTTACCCCCCCCCTAAATCGGCATAACACGGTCATATCAAGGCTTTCCACCCTATTTATAATTGTTATATATATATTTAATACATTAGGTCTGCTATTCATATGTTTACTCTACCATATTACTATCACTTGTGCAATATGTGTATAAAATCCTGTTAAAATTCAGCCAAAGCCTCAGAATGACAGAAGTCAATAAAAGACCCTCTCACAATAGAGAGGGTCTTTTATATGATTAGTTATTTAATAACGATATTTACAAGCTTTTTCGGAACCACGATAACTTTTACAATATCATGTCCATCGGTAAATTCTTTAATTCTTGAACTGTTAAGAGCCACTTCTTTCATTTCATCTTGAGAAAGTGCTTCGTCAACTTCAATTTTATCTTTAACTTTACCGTTAACCTGAACAACTAAAGTAATTGAGCTTGCTTTAGCAAGATTTTCATCCCAAACCGGCCAATCAGTTGCATGAATAGAACCTTGTCCACCAAGTTCATTCCAAGCTTCTTCTGTCAAGTGAACCGCTACAGGTGACATCAACTTAAGTAATGTTGCAATTGCAAAACTCATTACGGACTTATCTTCATCATTCAGAGTTGATTTTTTGCCACGCCAATCATAAATTGCATTTACAAGTTCTCTATATTTGGAGATTACTGTATTAAATTGAAAATCGTTTGAAATATCATTAGTAATACCTTTAATCGCCATGTGAACAACACGAACCAAATCATCATTATCTTTGGCTAAATTAGTTGTACTAAATTCTTGATTGCTCAAATTAATATCATTTGCATTAACAGCTATTAATCTCCAAACTCTGTTTAGGAACTTGTAACAGCCTTCTACGCCAGCATCTGACCAATCAAAATCTCTTGCCGGTGGTGAATCTGATAATATAAATAATCTTGCGGTATCAGCACCGTAGTTTTCAAATATTTCATCAGGATCAACCGTATTACCTTTAGATTTAGACATTTTTGAACCGTCTTTTAAAACCATACCTTGGGTCAAAAGATTTTTGAACGGTTCATCAAAATCCAATAAACCTAAATCTCTTAAAGCTTTTGTGAAAAATCTTGAATAAAGCAAGTGCAAAATTGCGTGTTCAATACCGCCAACATACTGATCAACAGGTAACCAGTGGTTAATTAATTCTTTTGAAAACGGCATTTTATCATTTTTTGCATCTGCATAACGCATGTAGTACCAACTTGAACATACAAATGTATCCATTGTATCAGTTTCACGTCTGGCTTTACCGCCGCAAACCGGACAAGTTGTTTCAACAAAAGATTTAGAAGTTGTTAACGGTGATTTACCAACAACACTCAAATCAACATCTTTTGGTAAAAGCACAGGCAATTGATTTTCAGGAACAGGTTGAATACCGCATTTTTCACAATACACAACAGGAATTGGAGCGCCCCAATATCTTTGTCTTGAAACCAACCAATCTCTAAGTCTGTATTGTGTTTTAAACTCACCAAAACCGCAATCAACAGCTTTTTGTGTAATAGCTTTTTTAGCTTCTTCATTATTCATTCCGTTAAATTCGTTAGAATTTACAAGAACACCCAGTTCGGTATAGGCTTCCGTTAACGTTTGAACTTCCGAGCTACTTAACTTCTGATCTGCCGAGTAGCTAATTTGCTGAGCATCCGAGCTGCTGATCTGCAGAGCTGCCTGAATAACAACTTTCATCGGCAAATTATATTTCTTTGCAAAATCAAAATCACGTTCATCATGAGTAGGAACTGCCATTACAGCACCTGTTCCGTATTCTGCAAGAGCATAATCCGCTGTCCAAAGCGGGAATTTTTCACCAGTAAACGGGTTTATAGCATGTGTACCTAACGGAACACCTGTTTTAATTCTATCATTTGAAAGTCGTTCAATTTCTGTCATTTTTCTTGCATTTGCTCTATATGCTTCAACCGCATCTTTTTGTTCCGGCGTTGTTAAAGCTTCAATGTCTTTATATTCCGGAGCTACAACCAGATAAGTAATTCCGTGGACTGTATCAGGACGAGTTGTGTAAACAGGAATTTCCATATCCTTTTCAACGACTTTAAACCTAAAAATTGCACCTTCAGATTTACCAATCCAATTAGCTTGCATAGTTTTTACGTTATCTCCCCATCCTTTTAACAGGTCAAGGTCTTTTAACAAATCTTCAGCGTATTCGGTAATTTTAAAGAACCATTGTGAAAGATATTTCTTTTCCACAACGCTGTCGCAACGCCAACATTTACCGTCAATAACCTGTTCATTAGCAAGAACAGTACCGCATTCGTTGCACCAGTTAACAGCTGCTTCTTTCTTATATGCAAGTCCTTTTTTATAAAGTTGTAAGAAAAGCCATTGTGTCCATTTGTAATAATCAGGTTTACAGGTTGTAACTTCTCTGTCCCAATCGTAAGAAAGTCCGAGCATTTTTAACTGTTTTGTCATGTATGCAATATTTTCCACAGTCCATTCTTCAGGGTCTGCACCGTGTTTCATTGCAGCATTTTCAGCCGGAAGTCCAAAACTATCCCAACCCATAGGATGTAGAACGTTAAAACCGTTCATCTTTTTGAAACGAGCAATTACATCAGTAATCGTATAGTTTCTTACATGCCCCATATGAAGCTTACCGGATGGATACGGTAACATAGACAATGCATAATATTTGGGTTTGTCACTCACATCAGGTGTTTTGAAAGCACCTGTTTCTTCCCATATTTTTTGCCATTTTTTTTCTGTTTCCTGTGGAAAATAACTTTCTTTCATTATTTTTTCTCTCCCTGTTAATTGTAATACTAGCATAAAGAAAATTTAAATAATTCAAAATAAAATAATAATTTACAATATTAGTATTTTAACATATAATAAAAGCTATGAAGAGATTTTTTACAGCTTTAACAATATGCATATTCGTTGTAATAAACTTTTGTCCTGCAAATGCCGCTTTCTTGAGCAACGAAATTTCATCAAGTCAACAAACTCATTCTGAGCGTCATTTAAAAAATGAAATTAAAAAAATATTTAATCAACATTTAAAATATGCACAAAAACACAATCTCGATGCGCTTTCTGAATTATATGATGAAAAGTTTATGAGCAGTGATGGTTTCGATAAAACCATTTACTTTAAGCTCATTGAAGATACTTGGAACTCATATGAAAATATTTCATACACAACCGAAATAACTAATATCGAATTTAACGAGAATACAGCAAAAGTTTCCGTGTTTGAAACAGCTGTTGCAACTACTTTGCATTTTGATAATGATTTAAAAATCAACAGTGAATTAACATCTTTTTCTAACGGAACTTATTTTCTTGCAAAAAATAACGGTAAATGGAAATTTACGGGAGAAAAAGTAAACAATGAAAAATCTTTTTTGAAGTATGGTGATACCAGATTTGTAAATATGGATTTGAATGCGCCTTTATGTGTTAAACCAAACGAATATTATACATCAGCTTTAACAATTGATTTGCCTCCGAATACTTTGGCTGTTGCCTCAATCGGACGAGAGAAAATCACTTATCCGCAAGATAAATCTGATGAGACATTCAGAAAAATTCCTGATGATAATATATTGGAAAGAATGTTTTATGCAAACACTGACGGAAAAAACGAATACAATGTAGCTTCCGTTGGTTTGTCTAAATCGGAAATTATCGGTACAAAAATCAAAGTTTATATGACCGGTATTGCGTTTATAATAACAAGAGTAAATGTAGAGGAAAACAATGCAGAAAAAGATAAGTAAACTTTTATATTTCACAGTGTGTTTTGCATTTTTTGTATTTGCAACACTATTTGTATCAGATTTACTGGTAGAACAACTTTTAAACGGTTTTAGTTATGCAAATGAGATATTTTCTTTAAATTATGTCGAAAATACCGGAGCCGCATTCAGTATTTTACAAGATTCTCGGGAATTACTAATAATTCTGTCAGTTGCAGCTATTTGCGGAATTATAGCATATATTTTAAAACATATATCAACAATTTCAATGAAAACAATATTTGTTTTAGCGATGTTAGGTGCAGGAATTGGCGGTAATCTTCACGAGCGTATCGCATACGGTTATGTACGAGATTACGTACAATTTAATAATTTTAATTTTCCGGTATTTAATATTTCAGATATTTTGATAAATATCGGCGTTGTATTACTAATAATTTTTATAATATTTAAGAAGAAATAATGATAATTCAAATTGATGAAAATGAAGAAAATATAAGGCTTGATAACTACATCTCAGGAATGTTTGATGATATTTCTCGCTCAAAAATTCAAAGTTATATCAAAGCCGGAAAAGTCCTTGTAAATGGTATTTGCAAAAAGCCTGCATATACTTTAAAAGAAGGTGACAAGCTTGAATTTAACAAATTTGAAGATGAAGAATTAAAAATTGAACCTCAAAATATAGCACTTGAGATTGTTTATGAAGATGAAAATATGCTGGTTGTAAATAAACCTTCAGGAATGCTTACTCATCCGACATCAACTGAACGAGAAAATACTCTTGTTAATGCACTTCTTTATAAATATGGAGAAAATCTTTCAAATATTAACGGTGAATTTCGCCGTGGCATTGTTCATCGACTAGACAGAAATACTTCAGGACTTTTAATGATTGCAAAAAATAATAATGCACATGAATTTCTTGCTGAACAAATTAAAAATCACGAAGTCGTCAAAAAATATAGAGCCATTCTTAAAGGAAATTATAACGGTGATAACGATAAAATAGATTTACCAATCGGGCGTCATCCAAAAGCTCCGTACAAAATGGCTATAGTATCGGTTAAAGATGGCGGAAAGGAAAGTACTACTATTCTAAAAGTACTTGACAGATTTAAAGAAGCTACTTATGTGGAATTAACACTAATAACCGGCAGAACTCACCAAATAAGGGTTCATATGAGTCATCAACGTCACCCTGTTTATAATGATACGCTTTATGGTGCAGGTGAAGGACGAGTAAAAACAGATGAACAAGTTTTACAATCTTATCATTTGGAATTTGCAAAGCCATTTGGAAGTGAGAAAATAATTCTGGAAATAGAACCTGATGAAAAGTTAAATAAAGTTTTAACATATTATAAAAATAGGAGAATATCATGAGAAGAATATTAAATATAGTAGGATTTATATTTGTTTTAGCTGTTATTTATACAGCAGTTTTAAATGCAGATATTATTTTGAATTTGCAATTATTAGGATTTAAAGGCGTCGAACAATTTGGTATTTCCGAAATTCATAAAACGATAAATCTTGCTAATTACACATTAATAATTCTAATTGTTGGCATATTCACAGGTGCAAGTTGGATAGGACAATTTTATTTTATGCAGAAAGAAAAATTGAACGCTTATAAAAGAGAACTTGAAAAAAGTTCAATAACAAGTTCCTCAAGTACATCAAGGGTAGAAGTTCTTGAAGCTAAAATTGCAACACTGGAAAAAGCGTTAGATGATGCATTGAATAAATAATTAGATTAAGGCTCTATCAAAATTTGTCCAATCAAATTTCTTTGACTTCGCAAAATTCCGCAACACATTTTCGTTTTGGTGTTTTAATCTATCAAATACTACGTCAAAATCCTCAGATGCATCCATGGAAATGAGTGGTAAACCAGCTTCGTTCGCCAGTTTTTCAACTTTTATATCATAATTAATACCAACCGTTTTAACACCTGCAATTAATGATGCAACAATTGCATGGAAACGCATTCCGACCATATATTCAAGATTAGAAATATGAGCAAGAATTTCAGCAATCGAAAGTCCGTGGATAACTTTACATTTTATATTAGGATTTAAAGACTTTATAATATTTTGAAATTTTTGGCAGATTGCTAAATCAATACTGTCTTGGAATGAATAAACTTCAATTTCTTTATCATGGAAATCTTTAACAATTTTTCGTGCAAGTTTATTGAGTAAATTATCTGTTATTGTCGGAAAATCACGTAATTGTACCCCCATAACACCTTTTTTACCGGTCGGAGGTATTTCTGTTGAAAATATCGGGTCACACAAAAGTTCTGAATTTACTTTCCATTTTTGTGTTAACTCATAACTCTTTAAATCTCGTACTGATACATAATTGCACCTTTTAAGTATTTGAGCTGTTATGAATTGTGCAATTTTATTGTTAACCGGTCCAATTCCCTGTGCAAAAATTATGACTTTTTTTTTGTACCTTAATGCTGTAAAAATTACCCAAAGATAATAAATTAAACTTTTTAAACTGGTTACATCCTGCAATAAACTTCCACCACCGGAGATTAAAATATCAGATTGTTTAATAACACCTGAAACCTGATAAAAATTAAATGACTTAATAGCATTAACCATATAATTCATAGATGTGGCACGAGGATTAGAAGATAAGACTACAATTTCATAGCCTGTTTTTTTTAAATGATTAATTAAAACAGATAAAATTGCCTCATCACCAAAATTTCCAAATCCGTAATAGCCGGAAATAACAACTTTTTTATTCACTCGGTTCACCTCTAAAAATAGAATAAACCTCTTTGTGATAAGGTATTGATTTAATTGCACCAATTCCTTGAGCTTGCAAACCGGCAACAATAGATGCCAGTTCGGCTGCTTCAAAAGGTGTGCATCCGCTTGTTATACCGTGCAAAAATCCACCGTCAAATACATCACCGGAGCAAGTTGTATCGCAAACATCATGTGTATAAAATTCAGTAAATTTAACCACACCGTTATATCCGGTATAATAACCGTTTTCTTGAGCAGATTTAAGCACTATAATACTTACACCGTTGTCCCATAAATGTTTCATAACAGCATCAACCGATTCAATTCCAAGAATGTTTAAATCATACTTTGCACTAAGAAACAATATATCAACATACGGAAGAATTTCGTCAAAATGTTCCCGAGCATCATCAAGTGTTGATATTTGCGGTAAAAAATTGGGGTCATAAGCTGTCAAAATATTTTTTTCTTTAGCTGTTTGAAATGCAAATTTAACTGCTTCTCTGGCAGAAAGCGAAAGTGATTGAGTGATACCGGAAGCATAAACAACTTTTGAATTTGCTATATAATCTACTGATATATCATTTATAGAAAGTTTTGTAGGAGCAATCTTTTTTCTGTAATATGCAAACTCTTTTCCTTGTTTATCAGGTCTGGCAATTAAATAAAGTCCGTTGCGTTCATCAACACTTGTTACATTTGAGATATCAAGTCCTTCAGACTTCCAGGCTTTAATGAAAAAATCTTTAAAAGCATCATTGCCAAGTTTTGTAATAAATCCGACCCGTGAACCCAAACGAGCTGCAGCAACAGCTGTTGTAAGAGCATCACCGCCAAAGTATTTATTTAGGCATTCTGCTGTTTGCAGGCTTAAGTCAGTTGAAAGTTCAACCAAACATTCTCCCATAGCAATTATATCTAGTTTTTCTTCCATAAAACCTCTTAAAGTGTAGCTATGACTTCCTTAACACGTTTAGTAATTTCAGCAGGCGTATAACCTTCATACAAATCACGTCCAACACCAACAGCCAACGCTCCGGCTTCAATATAATCTTTAACCTGTGATAATTTAACATTTCCTTGCGGAAGGACATTTAAAAACGGCATTGGTCTTAATAAATCTTCAACATAAAGCGGACCGCCAAGTGCTGATATCGGATAAATTTTAACAAGCGGAATGCGAGCTTTCCATGCCTGATAAGCCTCATTTGCGGTTGAAGTTCCTGCAATAAACGGAATACGCATATCTTTAGAAAGCTTAACAAGATTCATATGAAAGATTGGCGATGAAATAATTTTTGCACCTGCACAAACTGCTGCTTGAGCTTGCATTGAAGTAATAATTCCACCGGCACAAATGCAGGCATGCTTTGAAACTTCTTTTATTGCTTCATAAATTGAAGGATTTTCGACATTTATTTCCATTATTTTTAAGCCACCTTCAACAAGTGCATTAACTGTTTCTACTACATTCTCTTTGTTTCCGCTTCTTATAATCGGAAATATTTTTTGTTCCGCTAATGATTTAATTAAATTTTCGTTCATATACTATCCCTTTTTTAAAATTTATTATATCATAAAATCAGGGATAGGAAGTTTTCATGAAAAAATTAAAATCAAAATCATTTTTTATAAAATCTGCACTGATACATTTATTTTTATCTGTAATAGTAGTTCTTGTTTCGTGGCAATTTTTTGAACCATCTGCATACAACTTTATGGTGCAAAATGTAACTGCACGTAACACAGGTTCTGATGACATTGTGGTAATTGTAATTGATGACAAATCAATAGAGCAATACAGATGGCCTTGGCAAAGAAATTTATACGGTAAAATTTTTGAATATTTAAATGCTTATGCACATCCTAAAATAGTCGGATTTGATGCCATAATTTCAAGCCCTGACAAAGAAAATCCGCAATCTGATAAAGAATTTTATAACACTGTTAAAAATATAGATAATCTTGTTGTCGGTTTTAGTCCGCTTGTACAGGGATATTCTGATGAAAATACCGGTAAAATTTACGAGGAACAATTTGATAAAAAATTTGGGATAAACATTGATGACAAACGTAAATCAGTGTTTTACTCCAAATATAACAGTCTTTCCAAATTTCCGGCTGAATATTTTAATGTTGTAAAACATACCGGCTCGGTTAACACAACACAAAACAGCGGTGGTTATATTACAACTGCTGACCAAATTGTTACATTGAACAACAAAAATTATCCGTCACTTGCAATGACAATGTATCTCATGTTGTATAATACAGAGTCCTTAACACTTTATGATAATAAAATAGTTGTTAATGAAACAAATTTAAAAATTCCATCAGTAACAACACCTGATGCTATACAAAATTTGATGTACTACTACAAAATAAAACCGGAAAGTGAATACTCGCACACAAAATATTCTGCTGTTGATATTATAAATTCACTTGACAATATCAAACAAGGCAAACCGCCTATAATTAATCCTGATGAATTTAAAGACAAAATAGTTTTTGTCGGCGCAAATGCCAAAGCTGCAGCTTTAGGACTTGAAGATGCGCTGCCAACGCCAATGTTGCAAAAACATCCCGGGGTTGATATTCAAGCTACAAATCTTGATAATCTCGTAAATAATCAATTTATTAAACAAACATCATTAGGGCAAGATTTATTAATCCTGATTGTATTGTCAATTGCTGTATTTATTCTAATTAGCCGTTTGTCATTCTTCCAATCTCTTGGAACTCTTATATTAATAGCATTTATTTATATTTTGTTAAGTGTCTTGTGTTTTAGAAACGGTATAGCTCCAAATGTAATAACACCGCTAATAATACAACTTATCACAATGATTTTTGGTTATTCATACAGATTTATTCTGGAAGGCAGAAACAAAGAAAAAATCAAACAAGCAATGGGTAAGTATCTGTCACAGGATATTATGAAAAATGTCGTTCAAAATATTGATGATATTAAATTGGGCGGGAAAAAAGCCAATGTGACTGTTTTATTTGCTGATATAAGAGGATTTACAAGTATAAGTGAAAAACTTACGGCGGAAGAAGTTTCGGTAATCTTAAATGAGTATTTTACGGAAATCGAACCTATTATTTCTAAATACAATGGGGTAATAAATAAATTTATCGGTGATGCTGTTATGGCGATTTTCGGAGAACCTATTCAGGATATTAATCACGCACAGAATGCAGTAAAATGTGCAAACGAAATGTTAAAAACTGTTGACCGTTTGCGTGATAAATGGATATTTGAAGGTAAACCTAAAATAGAAATCGGTATAGGTATTAATACAGGTGAGGCTTTTGTCGGGAATATAGGTTCCGAAAAACGTCTTGAATACACGGTTATAGGTGACACAGTTAATATTGCAAGCAGAATTGAAAGCTATAACAAGGTTTATAAAACAAGCCTGTTAATCAGCAGTTCAACATATTCACATGTGAGCGATATTGCAGATGTAATCAAAATCAGTGAAGTTACTATCCGTGGTAAGTCTAAAAAAATGGATATATATGAAGTTTTGAGGCTGTCATAATTGGAAAATCTTGAAAAAATAAAACTTGCTATTGAAGTAGAAATAAAACATCGATATATTGACATTCATGGAAAAATAAGTTCTTTTTCCTGCTTTATAAAAAAAGAAGCAGAAAAGAATTACAAACATTCAAAAAAAAATCCCAAATGGGCTGTGCTTATCGAAACTTTTGAACATTATCCATACGCATCTGTTCCTGAACGCAGACGAGCAATTGAACGACTTATAAAAGTCATTAAATCCGAACAAACAATTGCTGTAGATAATATTGAACCGACTAATATTACCAAACCTGCAAATCAAACAGATGTAATGTATATAAAAGGTGTAGGTCCAAAAGTTGCATATAAATTAAACAAGCTCGGAATATACACCGCACAAGATTTAATGCTCTATTTACCAAGAAAACATGTTGATTATTCCTCTCGAACACTTATAAAAGATTTGAAAGAAGGGATAACTACAACAGTTTTTGGTTATATCAAGTCGGTTTCCGCATTTAACAGTAAAAATAATTTAGCAGTGGTAAAAGTTACAATAGCAGACGAAAGCGGCAAGTTTGAGCTGGGATTTTTTCAAGCGAAAAGTAACCGATTTATGCTGGAAAGGATTAAGTCACAATTTCCGCTCAATGCCGGAATAATGGTTTCAGGAACTGTAAAAATGAATAATTACAGTCATAAATTAACTATAGACAAGCCTACTTATTCAATTATGACCGGTGAATTTTTGGAAAATACTGACAGTAATTTGAACCTTGCCAGAATTGTACCAATTTATACTGTTGGTGAAGACTTAAATATTAAAACATTACGAAAAGCTATTTATAACGCAATTCAGTTATATAAAAACGAAATCAACAATATTGTTCCTGATGAAATAAGAGAACGTTTGGGACTTCTTAACAAAAAAGATGCAGTAGAGCAAATTCATTTCCCCAAAACAATGGATTTACTAGAAAAAGCTCGTTTCTCACTTATATTTGAAGAACTTTTTCTAATTCAATTAAAGTTAATCCGACTTCACGAAAATACAGCACAAAATCTTAAATCCGTTGCATTACAAATAAAACGTGATGGATTAGTACAGAAATTTATTGACAGTTTACCATTTGAACTTACAAAAGGACAGAAAGATGCCGTAAATGAAATTTTGAACGATTTGCATTCGGGAACTCCTATGCAGCGACTTTTGCAAGGTGATGTAGGAAGCGGGAAAACAGTTGTTGCGGCGATTATGCTTTTAGCGGCAGTAGAGAACGGTTATCAGGGAGCCATAATGGCACCGACAGAAATCCTTGCACAACAACATTATAATAATATGATACAATGGCTTACACCGCTCGGTTTGAGTGTCGGACTGTTTTTAGGTAGTCATGGAAAAAAACTTCGTACAAAATTTGAAACAGATTTAAAAAATGGACAAATGAATATTGCTGTCGGAACGCATGCACTAATTCAAGATAATATTGAATTTGCTAATCTTGGTGCAATCGTAGTTGATGAACAACACAGGTTTGGCGTGAAACAACGCAACATCTTAAAGAAAAAATCACAAAATCCACAAATGCTTACTATGACTGCAACTCCGATACCACGAACTCTTGCACTTACTGTTCACGGTGACTTGGATATGACTGTAATTAATGAATTGCCAAAAGGCAGATTACCTATAAAAACATCCCTTTCGGGCTCACATCGTGGAGTTTGGGATTTAGTACGCCGAGAAATAAATTACGGTAGGCAAGCCTATGTTGTTTATCCGCTAATTGATGAAAGTGAAACATTGTCTGCCAAAGCTGCAACTATTGAAGCTGAAAAATTGCAAACAGAAATCTTTCCGGATTTTAAAGTCGGATTACTACACGGAAAATTAAAAAATGATGAAAAAGAAAATGTAATGAAAGATTTTAAAGAACGCAAATACGATATTCTTGTATCAACAACTGTTGTTGAAGTTGGTGTAGATGTTCCGAATGCTACAGTTATGGTCATTGAAAATGCCGAAAGGTTTGGGCTTTCACAATTGCACCAGTTAAGAGGTCGTGTAGGCAGGAGTAATTTGCAATCATATTGCATACTTGTAAGTAATTCAAAATCACAAGAAACTCGTGAACGCTTAAATATTATGACTCAAACAAATGACGGTTTTGTAATTGCAGAAAAAGATTTACAACTGCGTGGTCCGGGAGAATTTTTAGGAACTCGTCAAAGCGGTTTACCGGATTTAATAATTTCCGATATTGTACGGGATGCTAAAATCCTTGAACTCGCCAGAAATGAGGCAATTGATTTCTTAAAAGAAAATAATATTGATAATTTCCCAATCCTGAAAAATGCTACCTCGCTTGATATGTTCACAGGGTTAGATATATAGTTATTGCGGGAATAATTAACATAGCGAAATAAATATTAATTTTTGTAAACATTTCTTTGCATGTGCGCAAGTATATTAAAGTTATATACTTTATATATACAGAGAGGTATAATCATGGTAATCAGACATGTTAATACATTTTCAAAAACTGTTCAGGTTAACAACGTATATGTAAATCGTTGGCAACCGCAACAACAAGCTGCACCTAAAATAAAAGGCGGTGGAACTAACTGGGCAATGTTGGGTGGTTTGTTTATGGGACTTGCACAAGGAATTGGCGGTGCGTTGCAAACACGTCAAACTCAAGCACCTGTGCAACAGCAACCGGCAGGACCTACAGCAGAAGATAAAACAGCTAAACAAAAGGCTGAACTTCAAAAAGCTGCTGATGTTTATGGTTATACAATTGTTGATAATAATGGTGAATATACTGCGTTAAAAGCAGGCGAAGAGCCCATCAAAGGTGATTTTGCGACAGTAATAAACGGTATGGCTGCAAAAAACACAAAACCTAGTCAAAAACAACAAGCTCAAGCAGATGAAATCGGAAAAATAAAACAACAAGCTGCTGAAGTACTTGATGGAGCAGGAGGTAATAATGCTCCGAAAGAAAAATACGATGTTAACGAAATAAAATCAGAGTATGAAGCATACACAATTAAAGCCCAAGCACAGTCCAATGGAAACATTAAAGGTGATACTTGGTCAAGTCTTGCATTAAGTAAGTATGATATTCCGCAAGGTGTCACTTTGAAAGATGTTTATACAGCACTTGCAAAAGCAAACTATGATGGCAATGATTTTAATGAAGCAATGAAAGCCGGTATTCATTTCAACGCTGGTGATCAAATAAAATTACCAAAAGAACTTAATATCAACGGTAAGATTGTTAAATTAAAAGATGACTGGAAAATTTCTGACACAAGAGCTACATATACAACTGCTACATCTAATTATCATGCTGCAACAGTCCAACAAGTAGGCAGCAAATGGCAAGTTGTTAACTCAAAAGGAGTTCAGCAAGGTGATCTTTACGACACAAAAGAAGCTGCTGATGCCGCAGCGAAAAAACTTAGCGAAGGCGAGGAAACATAAATAAAAACCTGAGAGGTATAACTATGGTACATAATCTACGCGGATATGGCGGATTTACCCAAATC
>CAYUIW010000040.1:0-14240 GCA_964444905.1 uncultured Muribaculaceae bacterium | reverse complement strand
CCCCCCCCTAAATCGGCATAACACGGTCATATCAAGGCTTTTCACCTTGTTAAATCCATATTCACCCGTGTACGCCAGTATCCTCATACACTTATATTATCACATTTTAAGGAGATTATCAAGATAATAAACTAGTTTTAATATCAATAACATTAAGCCCTTTAAATTTACCGACGATTTTAATATTTTCTACATTATTGGCATTTTCTTTAGCTAACATTGCTCCGACAATAGCTTCAAGTTGTGACATTGGCATCATATTAGTCGGAAGTTCATCAAATCCGTATTCAAGTTTCAAAGTTTGTTGCAAAAATTTGCAATCAGCAGGTGAGCGTTCTTTAAAACATGAATTCAAATGCAGAGTCTGACGTGTTAAAAACAGTTCAAATCTATTAATTTCTAATCCTTTTTCACTAAGTTCTCTTAAAAAATCAGAACCACGTGTTGCATATCGTTGAGTCCAATTATCTCTGTTTGGGATATTGGGATTTGTTGAAACAAGTTGATAGGGTTTTGACAAAATCCGCCATTTACCTTCCAGCATTGTTCTATCCCAAGGTAATGACACACAAATTTTTGAATTCATCAATGAAGGATAATTTTCAAAAAAGAAAATGATATCGTTCATTTTATAAAATTTATCAACCAAAATTATTTGATTATTTTCATCAAGTATAGCCAGTCCAGTGTCAAGGGTAGAACCTGATGAAAGTGACAAGCCAACGTAATAATTCATTTTTTCTCCTATGGCATAAGTGTTGTCATTAAAACAGGTTCATCATCGGTAATCATAACTGTGTGTTCAAAATGTGCAGAAGGTTTGCCGTCAATTGTACTTACAGTCCACAAATCATCGGCAACAATAACTTCATCTCTGCCTAAATTTAACATTGGTTCTATTGCAATTGCCATACCTGTTTTTAACAAAGTTTTGTCTCCGACACTATAGTTGAACAAAAACGGATCTTCGTGCATCTGGTGTCCAACTCCGTGACCACCATATTGACGGACAATTCCAAATTTTTCACGATTTGCCACTCTTTCAATTGCAGCAGAAACATCATCAAGTACGTTGCCGTCGTGCATTTGGCTTATTCCAGCAAATAAAGATTCTTCAGTTACAGATAAAAGTTTTTGAACTTCTGAAGAAATTTTACCAACCGGATATGTCCAAGCACTATCACCGACCATCCCGCCATAAGTTGCTCCAACATCAATACTAATAATATCGCCTTCTTTTAAAATTCTACTATCTGACGGTATTCCGTGAACGACTTCCTCATTTATTGAAGCGCAAATGGTTGCCGGAAAACCGTTATATCCTAAAAATGTCGGTATTGCACGGTTTTCTTTAATAATTTTAAATGCTTCATTATCGAGTTCTTTTGTTGAAATTCCAGGTTCTACAATTTCTTTCATTCTTTGATGAACAAGAGCCACAATATGACCGGCATGTCGCATTCTTTTAAATTCATCTCTACTTTTTCTATGTATCATAACTTTATCCTATTAATAAGTCTTTGCCAAACTTCATCTATACTACCATTCGCATCTATTGTAACTAATAAATTTTTATTTTTATAATAGTCAATCAAAGGTGCGGTTTCATTAAAATAGGTTTCGAAACGTGCTTCTGCTGTTTCTTCATTATCATCTTTACGTTGAACTAATTTTTCTCCGCATTTATCACAAATACCTTCGACTTTTGTCGGATGATATTTTAAGTTATAAATTTCACCACAAGCAGGGCAAGAACGGCGGTTTACAATTCTGCTGATTAAAACATCATGTTCCAAATCAAAATAAATTGCCATAAATTTTGCAGGTTCATTATCAATAGTTCTATTAATAACTTCAAGTTTGTCTGCTTGTTCTGTGCTTCTCGGATATCCGTCCAAGATGTAGCCGTTTTTGCAATCGTCTTGAGAAAGCCTGTTTTGAATAATATTCGCAACTAAATCAACCGGAACAAGGTGTCCTTTATCAATAAAAGATTTTGCAATAATTCCGTCCGGAGTTCCATTTTTAATTTCAGCTCTTAACAAAGAACCTGTGTCAATATGTGGTAAACCAAGATGTTTTGCCAATTTAGTTGTTTGGGTTCCTTTTCCGCACGCAGGCGGGCCTAAAAATATAAATTCTTTCTTCATTATTATGCCTCTCTTAATTAACACAAAAATTAAAGGCTTGTAAAAGCCTTTAATTTTTTATGTATCAATATTTGTTGCGTAAACCGCATTGGATTCAATAAAGTCACGTCGCGGTTCCACTTTATCACCCATTAATATGTCAAATAATTGGTCACAAAGTTGTGCATCTTCGATATTCACTTTTAACAATGTTCTTGTTGCAGGATCCATTGTTGTTTCCCACAACTGTTGTGGCATCATTTCTCCAAGACCTTTAAATCGTTGGATTGTCATGCCTTTTTGTCCTCTGTCATCAATTATTTTTTGAAGTTTTTCAAACGATGTAATTTCGTATTGTTCTGTATCTGTTTCCAAAATTAAATTCTGTTCTTCTTCAATTAAATAATCTCTGATTAGCGGGTAAGCTGTTTTTAATCGTTTGTATTCTGAACTCTTTATGATGTTTTGGTTAATCATAACGTGTTCTTCTTCGTTTAAATTCAACTGAATTGTATATTTAGCATTTTCAGGATTGTATTTTAACGAACAAACATAGCTTTCGGCTTCTTTAATATTGTAGTTTTCTGCGTGGTCTTTAAGATAATGGTTAAGATATTCAATAATTTCATTCATTCTATCTTGGTTGTCAAAATCTTCAACTTCAATATTTGAACGAACAAGACCTCTTAAAACAACAGCCGGATAAAGGTTTAAAATCGGGTTATTATAAGAATTGTAGAATGCTGACATGTTCTTTATCAACTCAAGTAAATCTTCACCTGTTTTAACTTTAGTTTTTGATTTGTTTGATAATGAAAGGTTTTTAATTCCTCTTTCTTTTAACATTTTGTCAAGAACGTGTTCGTTAAACAAATATTCCGAATTTTTTCCTGTTGTAATTTTATACAACGGCGGTTGCGCAATGTAAACATAACCTTGTTCAATCAATGGTCTTGCATATCTAAAGAAAAATGTCAACATCAAGGTTCTGATGTGAGCACCATCGACATCCGCATCTGTCATAATAATGATTTTGTGATAACGAAGTTTTTCAAGATTAACTTCTTCACCATTTTTGCTGATGTTTATACCAAAAGCTTGAACCATTGACTGGATTTCATTATTTCCATAAATTCTGTCCAGTCTTGCTTTTTCAACATTAAGAATTTTACCTCTTAACGGCAAAATTGCTTGGAACATTCTATTTCTGCCTTGTTTTGCAGAACCACCCGCTGAATCACCCTCAACTATGAAAATTTCACATTTTTCAGGTTCTCTGTTAGAACAATCGGCTAATTTACCCGGAAGTGTTGAGTTTTCAAGAACACTTTTTCTTCTTGTCAATTCTCTTGCTTTTCTTGCTGCTTCTCTTGCACGTTGTGCTTGAAGAGTTTTTTCCAAAATTGTTTTTGCAATTTTAGGGTTAAATTCAAGCCATTCTTGAAGTTTATCTCTAACTGCATCTTGAACTGCACCCATAGCTTCTTGAGAACCGAGTTTTTCTTTTGTTTGACCTTCAAACTCAGGGTTTGGCAGTTTTACACTGACAATTGCCGTCAAACCTTCACGTACATCTTCACCGGAAAGGTTTTGTTCTGAATCTTTTAAGATATTATTTTTCCTCGCATAATCGTTTAAAACACGAGTAATTGAGTTTCTGAAACCTGTCAAGTGAGTTCCGCCAGAATGGGTATTGATATTATTAGCAAATGAAAGGACACTTTCGTTATAAGCATCTGTATATTGCATTGCAACTTCAACTTGCATATTATCAACAACTTTATCAATATAAATCGGTTTTTCATGAAGTACAGTTTTGTTTTTGTTCAAAAATTCAACATAACTTCCGATACCGCCTATATAGTGGAAAACTTCTTCTTTGTTTGTATGACCGTTAACAAAAATAATTTTTAAACCTTTGTTCAAAAATGCCATTTCACGAAGTCTGTTCGCAATAACGTCACAATCAATTTCAGTTGTTTCCGTAAAAATTTCAGGGTCAGCCCACCAAGTGGTTTTTGTACCTGTTTTATCAGTAGGTTCACCTTTTTCAACAGGGGTAAGAGGTTCACCTCTCATATATTCTTGACGCCATACATAGCCTTGTCTAGAAACTTCAACAATATATTTTTCGGAAAGTGCGTTTACAACAGAAGCACCAACACCGTGAAGTCCGCCTGATACTTTATAACCGCCATCACCAAATTTGCCGCCGGCATGAAGTACTGTATGAACAATTTCCAAAGCAGATTTACCTGTTTCGGGTTTTATATCAACCGGAATACCACGTCCGTTATCTTCAACTGTTACGCTGTTGTCAATGTTTACCGTAACTTTAATATCTGTACAGAATCCGGCAAGAGATTCGTCTATAGAGTTATCTACAATTTCATAAATACAGTGATGCAGACCTCGTTGTGAAGTTGAACCAATATACATGCCGGGGCGCATACGAACAGCTTCCAGACCTTCCAGAACCCTGATGTTACTTGCTCCGTAATCATTTGAAGTTTTTGTTTCAATAGCTTCAATTTGTTCTTCAATTTGAACTTTTTCAACTTCTTTTAAAGCCTCTAATCCCTTATCCATACCCTGTGTATTATCAGTCATAATATCTCCCTAATAAGTCTATATAAATTATATTAACACAAATACGCTAAAAAAGCCAAAATGTTTACTGTATGTTAAGTTCCGCCACTATTTTAAAATATTTTGTAAGGATTTAGAATATTATTAGGGTCGAAAACTTTTTTTATCTCTCGCATATAATTAAGTGCTTCTGAACTTACAACTTTTGAAATATAGGGACGTTTTTCTCTGCCAATACCGTGTTCACCTGAAAGTGTACCACCAAGCCTAATTGTTAAATCATAAATTTCAGCTTTAGCCAATTTATAATTTTCGTATTCATTTTTATTATTGTAATCAATAGGAATTTGCGGATGAACACTACCATCACCTACATGACCAACCATACATACGGTTAAGGCATATTTATCGCAAATTTCTTGTATTCCCTTCACCAATACCGGAAGATTTTCACGAGGGACGATTACATCATCTGTTGTTACATTAGGTTTTAATTTTGCACATGCACCCATTGATGAACGACGAGCTTGCCATATACGTTCTGCTTCTTTTTCGTTTGAGGAATACTGTATTGCTGAAGCATTACAGTGTCTTAAAACATTTGTAATAATATTCTTTTGTTCTTCTATAGAAATTTCAAAACCATCAATTTCAATAATAAGTGCAGCATCTTTATCTGTTAAAAGTCCTATCGGATTAAATTTTTCAACAGTCTGAAGAGCATTCTTATCCATGAAATCAATTGTTGACGGAGAAACTTGTTGTTCTATAACACTTGTTACTGCATTTGCCGCATCTTCCAATTTGTCAAAATAAGCCATAATAACTTTTGAACATTGTGGTTTTGTAATTAATTTTAATGTGGCTTCAACGACAATTCCCAAAGTTCCTTCAGAACCGATAAACAAGCTGCCTAAATTATAACCGGTAGAATTTTTAATAGTGTTTGAACCTGTTCGTAATAAATTACCGTTTGCAGTAACAACCAGCATATCAATTACATAGTCTTTTGTTGAACCATATTTAAATGTTCTTGCTCCCGCAGAATTTTGAGCAATACTTCCCCCAATTGTAGAAACACTCAAATTCGCAGGATCCGGTGGGTAATAAAGCCCCATTTTTTCAACAGCTTTTTGTAAATCGCCAACTACAACTCCGGGTTGAACAACTGCGGTCATATTATCACGATTAATATCCAGAATTTTATTCATTTTGGAAAAATTTAAAATTATTCCACCGTGTTCGGCAATGCAGGCACCAACCGTATTTGTGCCAGCACCACGACATATAATCGGTAGTTTATATTTGTTTGCAATTTTTACAACTTCTTGAACATGTTTTATATTTTCCGCAAATACAACAACATCAGGAATACTGTTAACTTCCGGAGAATTTGATGCATCATTGGAATAAGCATAACGTTCTTCCAACTCACATAATACGTTGTCAGAAGTTAAAGCAGATTGTAAATCTTTTATTGCATTATTCATCAACATAAGAAGCCAGCTTTTCTATATTTGCACTCATTTTAGCAAGTTGCTTATCCAATTTATCGACCTTTTTAGTCAACTTAGTATCATCAATATTATCAATTGCGTTAAGAATTTTTTCAAGTTTCAATTCAACTCTGTCAAGACGTTCTTGTTGTTCTTCAAACTTATCGGCAATTTGAGTTAATAAGTTAGCCTGTTCCGGTATTTTATTTTGAAGTTGTTCAAGCATTGCCCTCACATCAGTAACTTTTTCAGATTGTTCACAAAGATTTTCAATGCTATCGCTTGTAGAATCAATCCATTCTCCCATGTACATGAGAGCTTGGCGCATGACTTTATCCGAATTTGCAGAATCAGTAACGATATTTTTTACATTATCAAGTTTATTTTCTATGCGTTCAGCAATTTCTTTATTATCAAGGTAGTTAATTCTTTCTTCAAGTTTGTAAATAACACTGCTAAAATCATTCAGTCCTCTGTTAAGTGCGTTATAGGATTCATCAGAAGTTAACAGCAATTTGTTTGTTCGTGAGCTTATACTTAGAACATCGTCAGACAATTTTTCAAAATCTGTTTTTAAATCGGATACCTGCTCTTGTGTTAAGGAATTTTGCAAATCTTCCACAGAAGTAACGATTTTATGAATTTCGTTTGTAATCTCTGAGAAATCGTCACGAGAGGAAGATGTCGAAAATTCATTCAATGCTAATCTTAATTTTGCAATGTCGGATTCAACATCTTGTAATGTGTAAGAATAGCCATCATTATTCGTAATTTGAATAAGCTGTTGTTTAACTTCTGTAATATTTTTGTTTATTTCATCTGTTTTTTCTTCAACAAAATCTTTAATGTCTTCAGCTTCTTCGATAAATGAAATTTGTTCAAACACACTCAGAATAGATGCGATAATATCATTGCGCATTTCATCAAAATCTGTTGTAGGAATATTATCTATGCTTTGCATTAAATTCTGCAGACATTTTTCAATTTCACTAAGTTTTTCATCGCTGTTTGAATTTTCAATAAGAGTGCGTTGAGATGAAATCAAATCTTTTATTTCATCAACACCATCTTGAAGTTCAATACTAAAATCATCAGTCATTGCCAAGACATCAACTTTTTGGTTTAAGGCATCTAAAAGTTCTGAAATTTTAGTATTGTGTCCAACAATATTATTAGCTTTTTCATCTAAAATATTAAAAGCTTTTTGTGCATCATAAATTCTTGTTATTTTATCGGAGATATCATCTTTTAAATCATTAATAGCCCAAGTTATATCATCGTTATTTAGAGCAACCGATAAGAGAGTTTTCAATTCTTCTGTATTTTTTCTTATATTATCAGATACAGAGTTTTTAATGTCTGCTGAAAGTTTTGAATAATCTTGTGGTTTACAGATTTCAGCATAAATTTTGTCGAAATTTTCAGTGAACTCTTTTTTGATATTTTCTGTAGCTGTATTAATAGCTTGCTCTTGAGCTGTTATTGTTTTTTCAACACCTGTATCTATTTTTTCAGAAAGATTTGTAATATTTTCAAAAACATTTTTTAAAGGTGCGATTTCAAACATAATAGCTTCAGCTTTAGTATTTAAAGCATCAACTATATCAGTATTAATAAGATTAATTTCTTGTTTTACGGCATTTATTTTATCTTTAAACTCTTTAAATGCTGTTTCAAAATCAAAATCAGGTTCTTTATCAATAAGTTCTTCTTTAAGCTTTTCAATAAATCCGATTAAATCGTTGATTTGTTTTTCGATAACATCGGAAGTATTTGATAATTCTTGGTGAACACCTGCTTGTACGGAATCTTGTAATGTCGTAATAGAAACACCGAGTTCACCGAGTTCTGATGAAATCATCCCAACAAGTTTTGAATCTCTGTTTTCTTGTCCGTAGTTCCATTCCGTAAACATATCGGATATGTGTTCTACATCTGTTTTTAAGTCTGTAATTTCGATTAATGAATTTTTAATTTTAGTTTCAGCTTCATCTGAAATCTTTTCGAATTTTTCAGCAAAAGTGTTTAAATATTCACGCAAACTCAAAAATTTTTCATCTTGAGCAATATCGGAATTGTTAATCATATCTCGTAAAGCAAGAAGTTTTTCACTAAGGCTTGCTTCATTTGCCGCTTGGGATGACGTAACGGTTTCTTTTAAAAATTCAATATTTGTATTTATTGCATTGAATTTATCGCCATTATCACAATTTTCAAGTAATTCAATGTGATTATTGTTTATTTGTTCTGCAATATTTTCGATTTGGGAAGTAATATCTTTCACATTTGCAGAAGCAATATTAGAAAAAGTTTCTTGTGTCAAAATTAATTTATCGGACAAAGTGGTTATATTATTGCAAATTATTTCAGCATTATCCGCAGATTTTTGAGAAAATTCATTACGAGTTTCTTCAATTTTATCTTCAATACTTTTTACTTCAGAACAAATTGTTTCAGAATGTTCAGTAATTTTTTGTGTTAATTGGGTATTGTTGTCGATAATTTTAGATTCAATATTTTCAATGGCTGAAGAAATTTTTTCAGAATTTTCGGTAGCTTTTTGCATAAGTTTATTACCGGTATCTGAAAGGTTATTTCCCACAACGTCAATGGCAGAGGTGATTTTTTCTGCATTTTCCATAGCAGTTTGTGAAAAATCTCCTTGCATTTCAAGAACTGTACTGCCGAGATTTTTAATTCCTGCATTTATTGTTCCTGCATTATCTAAAGCTGTTTGTGAAAATTCATTTTTAACTTCATAAACTAAGTTTGATAAATTATCAATTCCGGTTGATAATCTGTCCGAATTTGTATTAGCTTTTTCTAAAAGTAAATCTGTGCTTTGATTTAATTTATCGGACAGGCATGTAATATTTGTTTCCAGTTTTTCCGCACTGTTTTTTTCGGTTTCCTGTAACCCGTCGAGGGCATTGGAAATTGTCTGTAAATCTTGATGAATATCAAAGTTTTCTACTTTTGTTATTAAATCTTCTAATACAGTTTTGTTTAAATTCAAGTTATCGTTAAGAGATGAAGAATTATCAATAATTTTTTGAACAAAATCAGCAAGGTCATGTCTAAATCCGGCAAAATCATTTTCTGTTACGACAGCGGAAAGTATTTTACTTAATTTGTCTAATTCTTCACGTATAGTTAAGCTGTTGCTTTCGCTTGCAGACATTAAATTATTACGTAAATTATCTAATATTTCAGAAAATTCATGAAGACTTTTGTACATATCCGCCAAATCTTCTTGTTGCGGAAGCGTATCAAACTTTTGAGAAAGCTCATCTGTTTTTTGCGCAACTAATGAAAGTTCATCTTTTTGGGCAACAGTATCAAGTTTATCTGAAAGGATGTCCAATTCTTTTTGATGTGGTAACGCAGAAATTTGTTCCGAAATAACACTTGTTTTTTCTGCAAAGTATTTTAAATCTTCTCTTAATGGTAAATTGTTAATTTTTTCAGAGATTTCTGATGACTTATAAATAATAGAATCAATATCACTTTTTTGAGCTACACTGTCAAATCTATTGTTAATATTATCGGATTTTTCAAGAAGATTGTTTAACTTTTCTTGCGATTGCAAAAAATCTTCTTTAGTTATGAAATTTCCCATCATATGAGCAAGTTCATCATTCTTTTGGTCAACGACATGAAGTGAAGATAAAATAGCATTTGTTGCCAAATAAACATTTTCAAGTTCTCGTCTTACAATATCATTATGAGCTGTAGGATCCATAACAATAAGGTTTTTGAAAATTGATTGGATATTGTCATTAATTTCGGAGATAGAAGTTTCAAATCCTTTATTGATAACTTCAATATCTTTCTTGATGGTTTCAACTGATTTTATAACATCTGTTTTGTCAGTTTTATCATTTGAAAATTTAGTAAATTTTTGTTCAAATTGTCCTAAAGTTTCTTTTTGGTTGAATAGTTCTTGTGCGATACTTTTCATATTGTTTGAAAAAATATCAAACATTTCACGTATTTCAGGTGTTTTTATAAAATTAGCCTGTTCATTTATTAAGTTAGTAAAGGATGCTTCAATTTTTTCAAACTCATCAAGCACAATTGAATGGCGTTCAGATATGGTAGTTTTAATTTCAGCAAGATAAACTTTTATCAAATCATCAGCTTCCGTATCATTTGCCAAAAGTTCCACTTTATTGTTAATACTTGTTAATAATTTACTAAAACTATCTGCATTGCGGTCTGCTTCAGCTTTTATATTATCTAAAATTTCAGCGATTTCTTCAACTGTTTGAGCCATTGTCCCAATTTCCCTATTAAAATATCCCTACTCTATTTATATTAACAGAATTATGGGCAAATGCGCAAAATATTAAGATACTTTATTACAATTGTAAAGATTATTACCATTTATCGCTAAAAATGAGCAGATTAGTAATACAATATACATGTATTACTTGTATAGAGGTGAGTATGAGCCATATAATTATTGATGATGCAAAATGCAAGGCTTGTTATCTGTGTGTTAAAGAATGTCCTAAAAAGCTTATCAAAATTAGTGAAAAAACAAATAAATTAGGTGATAAAATAGTTGAATTTGATGACCCGCAAGGTGCTTGCCTCGGTTGTGCAATGTGTGCAATGAGATGTCCTGATATGGCAATAAGAGAAGTTTATAAGGGGTAATTCAATGACTGTTGAATGTATGAAAAAGAATAAAGTTTTAACTAAAGGGAATTATGCAATTGCAAATGCTGCAGTTATTGCAGGTTGTGATTGCTATTTTGGTTATCCGATTACTCCGCAGAGTGAAATAGGTGAATTCATGAGCGGAAAAATGCAAGAACTTAAAAGAGCGTATGTTTCAGCAGAGAGTGAACTTGCAGCAATTAACATGGTACTTGGTGCATGTGCAACGGGTAAAAAAGCAATGACATCGTCTTCTTCATGTGCAATTTCATTGATGCAGGAAGCTCTTTCTTATGCGACATCAGATGAATTACCTGCTGTGCTTATAAGTGTTATGAGAGGTGGTCCGGGGTTAGGAAATATCTTCCCATCTCAAGGTGATTATAATCAAGCAACAATTGGTGGCGGTGACGGTGATTATAAAGTTATAGTTCTTTCTCCTGCTACTGTTCAAGAAGCTGTTGATTTAACTTATAAAACTTTTTATCTTGCGCACAAATACAGAAATCCTGCAATGCTCTTGGCAGATGGATTATTGGGACAAATGATGGAACCCGTAGAATTTGGTGAATATCCTTACCCCGAAATTGATAATTCAAGCTGGGCTTTATCTGGCGCTAAAGGTCGTGAGCCTCGTATTATTCGTTCATACTCGCCTCAGGAAGCTCCTCAATGTGACCATATAAGACATTTGTTCGAAAAATATAAACAACTTGAAGAAAATGAAGTTATGTATGAAGAATTTTTCACTGATGATGCAGATTTAATTGTTACAAGTTTCGGAAGTCTTTCAAGAAATGTGAAAGCTGCAATCAAGCAACTTAGACAGAAAGGCATGAAAATTGGGTTCTTTAGACCAATTACACTTTTCCCGTTTCCAAATAAAAGGTTAGGAGAATTGGCAAACAAAACTAAAAAAATTCTAACGATTGAAGTTAATATGGGGCAAATGTTACGTGATGTAAAACTTGCAGTTAACGGTAAAATCCCCGTTGAGTTTTATGGAAAACCGGTTGGCTCTTGGCCAAGTGTTGAAGATTTGGCTCAAGCCATTGAAAAGGCGGTGATATAATGGAAACACAAGTTTTTAAAGTACCTGATTCATTTAAAAAAGATTTTAAATATACTTTTTGTCCGGGGTGTGACCACGGTATAGCTATCAGACTTGTAGGGGAAGTACTTTCAGAATTAGGACTTACAGAAAATACGATTGCTGCAACAGCAATTGGTTGTTCGGTTACAATTTATGATTTTTTAAATATTGATGCAATTGAATCTCCGCATGGTAGAGCTCTTGCTGTTGCTACCGGTGTAAAAAGAGCTAATCCCGACAAAACCGTATTTACATATTCCGGTGACGGTGATTTTGCTTCCATAGGACTTGCGGAAAGTCTTCACGCAGCATTACGAGGTGAAAATTTAACCGCAATTTGTATCAATAACACAACATATGGCATGACTGGCGGACAACTCGGACCGACAACATTAGTCGGACAAGTTACAACAACATCTCCAACGGGCAGAAACCTTGATTATTACGGTTACCCGATAAAAATTGCAGAACACATCGCACTCTGTGACGGAACTGCATTTTCAGCAAGAGTTTCGCTTGATACTGTCGCAAATATCAGAAAAGCAAAACAAGCAATTAAAAAAGCTTTTGAAGTACAAATCAAAGGACTTGGTTTGGGATTTGTAGAAATACTTTCAACTTGTCCTACTAACTGGAGAATGTCACCTGATAAAGCTCATGAACGAGTAAGAAATGAAATGATGCCGGTATTTGTTCCGGGAATTTATAAAGATGTAACGGGAGAAATTAAATAATGAATGAATTTAATTTTGTGATAGCAGGTTTTGGCGGACAAGGCGTATTATTAGCCGGAGAAGTACTTGCAAACGCATTTATGATAAGTGATAAGAATGTAACATGGTACCCGTGTTATGGTGCTGAAATGCGTGGCGGAACCGTTAATTGCGAAATTGTTATGAGCGATGATGAAGTTAGTTGCGTTAACAAGCAAGAAGCTGACTTTATTATAGTTTTAAATCAAGCATCATTTGATAAATTTGAACCTAAAGTACGACAAGGCGGATGTTTAATTGTTAATACATCACTTGCGGCTAAAACACAAAACAGAACAGATATTAAATATGTATTTGCACCGATTACAGAAATGGCATCAGAGCTTGGAAACCCTAAAATGGCAAATATGTTATCTTTAGGATTATTGTTAAAGGCAAGCGGTTTCTTATCTGTTGATATTTTAGAACAAGCTCTTGCGAATGTTTTACCACCACACAGACAAAATTTACTTCCACTAAACAAAAAAGCCATGGAAGTAGGCTTTATGTATGACACTTTAACTGTATAAAATCACCTAAAAAGCCGATTTAAATTTTGTACAATAAGTATATTCTTTTCATGTCGAGATTAAGAGGTTAAATAGTGAAAAAAGACTTAATATTGTCAATAAAAGAAAAAGAAAAACAGCTGGCAAAATTAAAAGAACATGTCGATAAAAGCTCTGTTTGTGCCGAATTGTATAATAAAGTCGTTCTGGAAAAAGCAATCCTAAAAAAAGAACTTGAAGAGTCTAAAAAAAGCATGTTAGCAGAAGGTTTTAAACATTTGCTACCTCGTAAAAAAACATTAATCTGTGATTATTTTAGAAAATAAATAATATTCAACTAATATTTTCAAGTTTAAATCTGTAATCAATTATTATGTAAACAGTTATAAAGTATGCAGTCATGTTTTTAGTTTTATAGTTTTGTTCATGATACAATTTGTAGTGAAAATGATTTAGATTTTTAGAATAGGAGAAAACTATGACAGAAAAACGTGTATGGCTTTTCAGAGAGGGTAACGCAGATATGCGTAATCTTCTGGGTGGAAAAGGTGCTAACCTTGCTGAAATGACTAATTTGGGTCTTCCTGTTCCTCCGGGATTGACTATTACCACTGAAACTTGTATGGATTATATCAATAACGGCAATAAAATGCCGGAAGGTTTAATGGATGAAGTCAAAGCAGCATTGAAAGATGTTGAAATCCAAAAAGGTCAAAAATTTGGTGATGCTGAAAATCCGTTATTAGTTTCTGTTCGTTCAGGTGCAAGAGTTTCAATGCCCGGTATGATGGAAACTATTCTTAACTTAGGTTTGAATGACCAAACTGTTGAAGCAATGATTAAATTAACTAACAATCCTCGTTTCTGCTACGATTCATATAGAAGATTTTTGACAATGTTTGGTTCTGTTGCTTGGGAAATGGACAGACAAAAATATTTTGAATCAGAATTGGAAAAAGTTAAAGAACGTGAAGGCGTTAAACAAGATACAGAAATTTCAGCAGAAG
>CAYUIW010000039.1:0-15053 GCA_964444905.1 uncultured Muribaculaceae bacterium | reverse complement strand
CAATGGCGCAATTAGCAGAGATAGCAAACTACATCTACAACACAGATCAAGTACAAGCTAAAAATGATGTATATAACCTAACAATGGACACAAACAAGGCATCTTCTCTAGGCTTTACACTAGACTCATTCCTCGTTTGGTCAGGTGAGGAGGTCAACTACAGCGGCGCGTACGGCCGCTACTTCTACCCTACCGACACGGGCTGGGGCGGTTACCTCCGCCTCTTCGACGACAGACAGATGGTGTGTATAAAATAACAAGTATTATTCACAAGGCGCAATATATTTTACACCTTGTTTAAATATAGATATTAAAAGGTTCTTTGCAGTTGCAATAAGAACCTTTTTTTTATAGTATGTTTTTGAAGGGAGTAGCTGTATGAATAATGTAATTAATTTTATAAAAAAACATCCCGAATGGTTTACGATTTTGGGATTAGGAATTTTGTTTTATTTTATATTTTTTCACAATATTGGGACATATGCCTTAATGGATTCTGATGAAACCAGATATGTTGCGATGTCACGAGATATGTTTCATAGTGGAGATTATTTAACGTTATATCTTAATGGGAATTACTTTTTTGAAAAACCGCCTTTATATTTTTGGCTTGAATGCGTTGCATTTGGGTTGTTTAACAAAGTGAACGAATTTTCTGCACGTTTTCCTGTTGCAATGTGCGGAACATTATGTTCATATTTGGCATATTTTATCGGGAAAAAAATAGTATCACGGAACTACGGGATTATAAGTTCATTAATTCTTGCAACAAGTCTTGAATTTGTAATTTTATCCAAATTCGCTATTCTTGATATTGTTGTATCAACTTGCATTTTGTTCTCAACTTATATGGGAGTAATGACTTTTTGTTGTAAGGAAGAACACAAAAAATATTTTTGGTGGTTATTTTATTTGTTTTCAGGACTTGCTGTAATTGCAAAAGGAATTCCGGGGTTTGTTTGTCCTTTTGGTGCAATGTTTTTTCTTTCTATTGCGACAAAAAGATTTAAAGAAATTTTTAAACCAGTCTATTTTATTCCGGGGGTTATACTGTTTTTACTTATAACATTACCTTGGCATTTGATTATGTTTAAAATTCACGACCCTTTATTTTTTAATGAATATATTATAAAACATCATTGGCACAGGTTTATTAATTCTCAAGATTTGGGAAGAAAAGAGCCATGGTTCTTCTTCTTGCTCGTATTTTTATGGGGATTTATCCCTTGGACATATTCAATGGTTGCAGCAGGAATTGCAAGATTAAGCTACCTTAAGCTTGAGGTTTTGAAAAAATTCTCATATGCCTCACTTGATACTGAGCATAAATTTCTTTATTTGAACGGTATAATTTTTCTTTTTATTATGCTTTTCTTTTCAGCTTCAAGCACTAAATTAATAACTTATATTTTACCAATATACATGCCTGCGGCGTTTTTGCTTGCGCATGTTTGGAAGAATTATATTGAAAAAAATGAATATCACAAGCCCATTAACATATCGATTTACATTTGGGGTGGAATTTGTATTACTGTAGCATATATTGCTATGTTTACGATGTATTATTTGCCACATGAATTAAACGAAACAGTAGAAACAATAAAATGGTTTAGCATAATATTATTTTCAGTATTCGGTATTATGAGTATAATAAGTGCGGCATATAACAAAAGGATTATGGCATTTGCATCATATGTGTTGCTTATAGTTGTTCTTTCTGCGTTTGGAACTCGCAGTCTTTTCAAAATCGACTATAAATTCGGTCAAAATGATTTAATGAAATTTGCAAAATATGCAAAAGAAAACAACAAAAAAATAATGACATTTGGTTTCCCGCAAAAATATAGTTTGCTTTATTATGCAGATGAACATATTTTATATGAAACTGATGGAACGGATTATAAACTTTTACAAGAAAAGCTTGACAATCCTGAATATGTTGTAATCTTCAAGAATAATCAAATGAAAGATATTTTGCAAAATCTTGATTATGATGAATTTGACGTAATAAAAACCGGAGTTAAATATTCACTGGTTGTCGGTGAAAATTTATAAGCATAAAAAAGGAGCCGTGACTAACAGTCACGGCTCCTTTTACATCTTTAATGTAAGTACTTAAAATATAAGTATAATGAGCTTAATGTTAACGAAATAAATGTAACAAGCGCACCATATTTCATAAATCGCATAAAGCTAATCGGATAACCTTTTGATGTTGCGGTTTCACTAACTATAACGTTTGCTGCCGCTCCTATAATTGTAAGGTTTCCGCCTAAGCAAGCACCAAGTGATAATGCCCACCACAACGGATGATGTAGATGTGCTGAGCCTGCATAAGGCAATGTTGTCTGAACTTCTGCTATCAAAGGAGCCATTGTTGCCGTATATGGAATATTATCAATTATCCCCGACAAAATACCTGAGCCCCATAAAATAAACATTGTAGCAGCTGTTATACTACCTTGAGTAAGTTCAATAAGTTTATCGGCAAGGAAACTAATACCGCCGTTTGCCTCAAAACCTCCGATAATAATGAACAAACCTACGAAGAAAAATATTGTAAGCCATTCAACATCAGCATAAATTTCTTTCGGTTTCTCAAAAATAAGCAAAATGCTTGCACCTGCCAAAGCAAAAGCGTATGCAGGAATTCCCGTAATATCATGTGTTACGAAACCCAAGATTACAAGCAATAATGTAATCATTGAACGTATCATTAAAGCTTTATCGGTAATGGTTTTTGAGTTGTCAAGGTTTGCAATATGTGCCATTTTTTCAGGTGTTGCTTTTAGACTTTTTCTAAACATGAAAATCAAAACACCAACGCTGACAAGGAAAATTACAGCAACAATAAATGTTAATTCATATACAAAATCCATAAAACTTAAACCTGCACGTGCGCCGATAATAATATTCGGAGGGTCACCGATTAAAGTTGCTGTTCCGCCAATATTCGATGCTAAAACTTCTGTTATTAAGAACGGAATTGGGTCTGTGTCAAATTCTTTTGCAATAACAAAAGTTACAGGCATCATAAGAACAACAGTCGTAACGTTGTCTAAAAAGGCTGAAGCTACAGCCGTAAACGCCGCAAGGGTAAATAAAACCAGTTTTGGATGACCTTTTGTAGCTTTTAATAATTGAAGTGCCATCCACTTGAATACGCCACTTCTGCTCGCAATATTCACAAGTATCATCATACCTATCAGAAGGAAAATTACTTCAAAAGATATGTAATCAAAAACGGAACGGATGTAAGCACCTGCTTCTGCATCATAATGTCCATGAAACGGCAACAAGCCGAGTAAAAGGGTTAAACCTGCACCTACAAGTGCAACTACGGATTTCTGGATTTTTTCGGTAGCAATAAATATGTATGCAATTAAAAGTATTGCTCCGGAAATAGCCATACCGTGATTTGTAATAAAGTTCTCTATCATTTTTCTATCTCCATTATTCTATATTAACATAAACATTGTGGAGGTTATGTAATTATTTGTTAACAATAAAAAAAAGCTATGTACTGAGGTGCATAGCTGTTGATTAGGGATATGTGTATCTTAGTCTCTAAGGAGTATGGTTTTATATTAGCAAAGGTTATTTAAAATAAAATCATTCGTTTTATTGATGTTTTTGAAAAAATAAAAAAATCGGTGGATATTTCCACCGATTTTTCTTATATGAGTTATTAATTTTCAGTTTCTTCTGAGATTGTTTTCAGAAGGGTATAAGTTGCATCCCATCCGTTCAAACCGCCTGTAGCTTTATATTTAGCCAATTGTTTTGCTCGCAAAGTTTTATTTTTTTGTTGTTCTTTGTTGAATTTTGCCAATTTTTTCTTGTTTGAATTTCTATCATTAACTATTGGGTCTGCATAAGCTAAAAAGTTTTTATATTCTTGACAACCATATCCTGCTTTAACTTTTGATGGATAATTATAAGTTAAATAATCATAAATATTCATTGCACGTTCTGAATTTGAAGGTTTACCTTGCAAAATTTCAAAAGTACTCCCAGGCATTTTTGTAACGACAACTACCATAGCAAGTGGATTATAACCGGCGTTTATCATCAAGTCTACACCGGTGATATCAGCTTCTTTGTTATCTCTAAGGGTGTTTTTGTTTGCAACATAATCACTGTTTGCTGCTGTCGTAATAATATTTTCACTGTTCAAGTTACTTGTTATTGCATTTTTTGCAATTTCTCTAAATTTTTTCTTTGCATTATGACCATTGATAATGTGTCCTATTTCGCTTGAAATAACTGCCGCAACTTCATTATCGTTGCCGGCATAAGATAAATCTGTTTTTGATACGTAAATGACGTTTGTTGTAGCGACATCAGAATTGTTATTTGTGTCATTTGTAACTTTGAATGTTAATGTTGACGGAAGACTGTTTTTTGTCACAATTGTTTTTCCTACTGTAGATACTCTGCCTTCAGCATTGTACGCTGCCGATGTCGGAAGACAAATTACAGCTATTGCGAATAATGAAATAATAATTTTTTGCATACTTTTCTCCTTTTTATAATTACTGAACAATTTTTATACCTGAACTTGTACCAAGTCTTGAAGCTCCTGCTTTAACCATTCTTTCGGCAGCTTCTTTATCTCGAATACCACCGGAAGCTTTAACTTCAAGCCCATGAGAATGAACTGTGTCATACATTAGTTTAACGTCTTCTTCTTTAGCTCCAACACCATTTTTTACAAATCCTGTTGATGTTTTAACCAAATCAGCTCCGCCTTCTATACATAATTCGCATGCTTTTTTAATTTCGTCTTTCGATAGCAAATCAGTTTCAAGAATGACTTTAAGATTATGAGTTCCTGCAGCTTCTTTTATTTTTTTGATTTCATTTATAATTAAATCATATTTTTTATCTTTAAGCCAAGTTACGTTTATAACCATATCAATTTCGTCGGCACCGTCTTCTACTGCGCATTTTGTTTCGTAAACTTTAACATCAGTTTTGTTTGCACCGAGAGGAAATCCTATTACTGTTACAACTTTTACATCACTATTTTTCAAATGCTCTTTTGCAAGTTTTACATAACACGGATTTATACAAACTCCAAGAAAATTGTGTTCTTTTGCTTCATCAAACAGTTTGATTAAATCAGTTTCTGTTGCATCTTGTTTTAAAAGTGTGTGTTCAATAAATTTTTCCATAATTCTCTCCTTTATAAAATGTTTTCTAAAATTTTTCCCGTTGAGTATGATTTATTAAGAGTGAAAAAGTGTAACCCCGAAACGCCTCCTGCTATAAGTTCATCACATTGAGAAATTGCGTATTCAATACCAAACTCTTTTATAGCATCCGAATTATTTTGGTATAATTCAAGCTTTTCACAAAGATTTTTGGGAATACTTATTCTGGCAAGCTTTGTCATTTTTTCGATTTGTTTTATACTCAAAATCGGCATTATCCCAGGGATAATCGGTATTTTTATTCCCTTCTTCCTTACAAGTTCAACATAATTATAGAATTTTTGATTATCAAAAAACAATTGTGTATATATTGCACTTGCTCCTGCATCGACTTTTCTTTTTAAATTGTCAATATCAGTATTTAAATCAGGGCTTTCAATATGACCTTCCGGATAGCCGGCAACTCCAATTGACAAATCTGTCTTGTGAGAAATAAAAGTCGTTAATTCATTTGCATATTTGAAATCTCTATAACAAATAGAATTATTTTCAGGAATATCACCTCTAAGTGCAAGAATATTTTGTATTCCGAGTTTCTCTATTTGTTCAAGATTTTCTTCTACATTTTGTCTGCTACTACAAATGCAAGTAAAATGTGGCATTACATCAAGTTGCATTTTAGTTTTAAGATGCTTTAAAATTTCATAAGAAAACACTCTGGTATTTCCTCCCGCACCATATGTTAAAGATACAAGTGCAGGCTTAAATTTTTTGAGAATATTTAACTCACGATATAATTTTTCCAAATCATCATGCGGAAAAATTTCAAATGATATTGCAAGTTTCCCTGAATAAATCTCTTTCAAATTCATAGCCGTATTATATCATAAGAATTGTAAAAATACGGTATTTTTGATATTATTTAATTCATGATTAATCTTAAAACAGCATTTGGAATAATTGCAGGTGATATTGCAGGCGGTATAAATGCTGCAATTATAGCTTTACCGCAAGCTCTTGCATTTGGGGTGGCAACCGGTTTTGGAGCAGGTGCCGGTTTATGGGGCGCAATAATTTTATGTTTTATTGCAGGAATTTTAGGAACTAAAACTCCTATGATATCAGGAATTACAGGTCCGGTTGCAATTGTTATCGCATCAATAATGCATGCTCTTAATCAAGATATAAGTGCAGTTGTTTTGATAATATCTATGGCTGCAATTATACAAATAATTCTTTCATTTACCAAGTTGTTGGATATTGTTAAATATGTACCATACCCTGTAATTTCAGGATTTATGAATGGTGTTGGAATAATTATTATAATTCTGCAATTAAATCCACTGTTTGGATTGCCGGCAATGTCAAATACAATAGAAAGTCTTGAATATTTTATTACAGGATTAGGTTCTATTAATACTGATGCAATGTTTTTGGGCGGAATTACTTTGGCTATTGTGTTTTTTATGCCTAAAAAAATTAATAAAATTATTCCGTCAACAGTTATCGCTTTGATTTTTTGTACGTTAATATCTTTTGGAATGAATGTAGAAAGAATTTCTTCAATTACCGCAGAAATTCCCAAATTTATAATTCCCAAATCCTCTATTCATGACATTATTACATATTTTCATTATGCGGTTATGTTGGCAGTAATATTATCTTCGGAAAGTTTATTAACAGGGTTGGTTTGTGATTCATTAAATAAAACAAAGAATAACCCTAAACATATAATTATGGCACAAGGTATAGGAAATATTATTTGCGGATTTGCCGGAGTCCTTCCGGGTTCAGCAGCGACAATGAGAACAGTAGCGGCAATTAAAGCCGGTGCATCTACAAAACTTGCCGCAATTATAAGTCCTATAGTATTGTTATTATTTTTGTTTAAATTTTCAGGGTTTGTTGTCCAAGTGCCACTTGCGGTTTTGTCCGGAATTTTGATTAAAATCGGGTACGATATTATTGATATTAAATTATTAAAAGTTTTAAAATATGCATCTAAGGATGATTTTTATGTTTTAGGTGTAGTATTTATTTTAACTGTATTTTATAACCTTATTGTTGCGGTTGGTGCCGGTATTGTATTGGCGGCTCTTTTATATGCTAAAAAAGTTGCAGATAGCGCAAAGCTGGTTCAACGTACGGTTTATGACAAAGATATTATGAAATTGGAAAAACGCCTTGAAAAAAATTACAAACATAAAATCCGTGTTGTTCATATTGACGGACAATTCTTTTTCGGGTCTGCAACGCAATTAATTGCGCAGTTTGATGAACTTTTGGGAACAAAGTTTTTAATTATTGATTATAATGTTTGTGATTTACTTGATATTTCAGCAATTTTTGCGTTTGAAGATATTATAACAAGGCTCAAAAGTCAGCATGTTAAAGTGTTAATGGTAATTCATAACGAAGAACTTTTTGACCAATTGGAAAAACATAAAATTACCGAACAAATCGATAGAATTTTTTATTCGGAACTAGAAGCAATTAAATTCGCTAAAAACGCATTAGGTAAGAAACATTAACGTGTTTTTTTCTTGTTTTGAGGTCTTTTACCATTGTTTGGACGTTTTGGTGCTGCAGTTGATGATGATGTTTGGATACGTTTAACACTATATACGTCAGGAAGTGATTGCAAACAATTGGTAACTTTTTTAAGTGTTTCAATATTATCAAGCTCTAATCCGATTTCTATAATACCGACATTATTACGTGATTTTACGTTTGCGGTAATAATATTTGTATTGTTATCGGAAACTGCGGCAATAATGTCTTTTAAAAGTCCCATTTTGTCTGCTGTTTCAATACGTATTGTTGTAGTGTAAGTTTTATTTGTATTATTGCCCGCCCAATGTATATCCAGCATTCGTTCAGGCTCAATATTTTCAAGAGTTTTGCAGTCAATTCTGTGGACTGAAACACCTTTAGAGCGAGTTACAATCCCTACAATCGGTTCACCGGGGATAGGAGAACAACAACGAGCAAAAGAATACATCATTCCTTCAAGTCCGACAATATCTTTTTCTGATTTTTTGCGGTTTGTTGAATGGAATTTATCTTCAATATTTTTTTCTTTTGGTTTTTGAAGTTTATTGACAATTTTATTCAGCGTTGTTTCACCATAACCAAGTGCGGCGAACAAATCTTCCGCTGATACATAATTCATTTGTTTTGCAATTTTTTCAAATTCACCATTCTTGACATATTCATCAAAAACAGCTTTTGTTAATTCGTGTTCAAGATTACTTTTGCCAAGTTCAATATGTTCTTCACGATTATTCTTTTTGAACCATTGTTTAATTTTTTGCGAAGCTTGTTTTGTGACAACAAAATTTAACCAGTCAAGACGTGGTGCCGGTGTTTTTGAGGTTAAAATTTCTACTATATCACCATTGACAAGTTTTGTATCAAGTTGTGCGATACGACCGTTAACCTTTGCACCGATTGTTTTATGTCCGACGTCACTGTGTATTCTGTAAGCAAAATCTACAGGGGTTGCATCTTTCGGCAAATCCAGTACATCTCCACCGGGGGTAAATGCAAAAACCTGATCCGAGAATAAATCCAACTTAACGGAGTTTACGTAGTCTTCCGCATTTGTCATTTCTTTGTCATATTCAGCCATCTTTCGCATCCAAGAAAACTGTAAGTCGGATGTATTATCAGCTTTTTGTGAACCTTTTTCTTTATATCTCCAGTGTGCGGCAACCCCATATTCAGCTATTTCATGCATTTCCCAAGTTCTGATTTGTACTTCCAGAGGTTTTGAGCGGGGACCTATTACTGATGTATGAAGTGACTGGTACAAGTTACCTTTTGGCATTGCAATATAATCTTTAAATCTTCCCGGTATAGGTTTAAATTGAGAGTGGATTAATCCAAGAACTTCGTAACATTCTTTCTCTGTATCAACTATTACACGAACCGCAGTAATATCGTAAAGATCATGAAATGCGACATTTTGACGTTTCATTTTACAGTAAATACTGTAGTAGTGTTTTGCTCTGCCTGTAATTTGTGCATTAATTCCTGCCGTTTTAACATCTTTTGAAATTTTATCTATAAGTAATTTAACAGTTAATTCACGTTCGGCTTTTTTTTGTGAAACCAATTGCGCAATTTCGAAATATTTATCCGGTTCTAAATAACGCAATGATAAATCTTCAAGCTCTGCTTTAACTTTCCCCATCCCTAATCTGTTAGCAAGCGGTGCAAATATGTCGAGTGTTTCACGGGCGATTTTCTTTTGTTTGTTTGCAGCCATAAAATTTAGGGTTCGCATATTATGAAGACGGTCTGCAAGTTTCAAGAAAATTATTCGGATATCGCTTGCCATTGCAATAAATAAACGGCGAAAATTTTCAGCTTGACGTTCTTCTTTTGATTTAAATTGTAGTTTTCCAAGTTTTGTTACACCTTGAACCAACGTCAAAACATCATCACCAAAAAGCTGTTGTATAGTTTCAGGTTGAGTGTCCGTATCTTCAAGAATATCGTGCAAAAATGCTGCAATCAGCGTATGAATATCAACCTTTAAGTCAACAAGTATTTTTGCGACTTCAACGGGATGAATGATATATGGTTCTTCCGAAATTCGATATTGTCCTTCATGAAGTCTTTTTGCAAAATGATATGCTTTTTCAACCAGCTTAATATCATCTGCACTTCTGTTTTGTTCTATGAGTTTTTGTTTAATTTCTTCAAAAAGTTCTAAATCGGACATGGTATAATAATGATACAAATTTTAGAAAAATTTTTCAAGTAAAATCGAATAATTTCATTCAGAAAGACGACAATATGCTTAAAGAAACAAAAGACGGAATATTGATACAATTTAGAATATCACCAAATGCAGCCAAAAATGAGGTTATAAAAAATACAGACGGTATAAAAATTAAAGTTACGGCACAACCTGTTGATAATAAAGCGAATAAGGCTGTTATTGAGTTTTTGTCAAAAGAATTAAAAATCCCGAAAACATCTATAGAAATCGTAAAAGGGCATACAAGTAAAGATAAAACAGTTCTATTTAAACTTACAGATGAAACTAAAATCAATAATGTAAAGATTTATTTTACAAATTAGCAAAAAATATTTTTATATTATTTAAAATGAATAAATCATTAATTAGTATTGAAAATAGAAAATTACTGTGTTAATATTGAGCAGCAAAGGAAATATAAATGATAAAAGCGATTTTAAAACACCATCATCATTCACATAGCCGCCTCGGGCAGCTTGTTTAGGTGTTGCGCTTTTAAGTAGTTCAATTCTAAAAAACAGCTTCCCGAGGAAAATATGAGAAGTTAGTTTTGATGAATTGGAGAATTTTAAAATGTCACTAGTAAATGTAATATCAGCCATCGGTAATAATAAATGTGTATATCCCCTGCTAGTCCGTGATTGCGGAATAGAAGTTCCTGCAAAAATTGCAATGACTTATAACCAGAACAAAGAAGATAAAAAAGTAGCTTGGCTTGGTGCTCGTGAAAGATTTATTGATGAATATTCGGTGTCTGCAGTTTGGCTTGGAAGCATACCCTTAATTGATATGTTAGGGAAAAAAGCAATTAAAAAATTTAAAAAATTAAATTCCGATGTTAACATGAAACTTTTCAACAATGAAAAATTGCAAAATATTGATAAAAATATTGCAGATTTTGCACAAAAAGCACCTGAAGCTGTCAAAGATTTGGTTAATGTAAAAAATAATGAAAAATTATTTAAAGGTTTAATGAATGCAAAATTTTTAACAGCAATTCTTGTTCCGATAGCACTTATGGGTTTTGTAATTCCTAAAGTTGTTTTTGCTTCAACAGCTAAAAAAATTAAAGAAATGGAAAATAGTAACTCTCAAGCTACAAATCTTTCTTTCGGAACAAAATCTATAGACCAATTCGTATTAAACAAACAAAAAATGACAACATTCCAAGGCAGTGTTGCATCTATTCTAGCAAACTTAACAACAGTGCAAAAAATGGCTGTAACTGACGGAGGATATTCCATAGGACGTGTTTCAACCGCAAGAAACAAAAACGAAGCTATGGATTTAGCTTTTAAAATGTCGGGCATGTTGTTCTTGAATTTTGTAGCTCCAAATTGGATAGAAAAAGGTTTTAACCTAATTACAGACGTTAATTTAGACCCAAAAATGTTTGTAGATAAGAAATTTTTATCGGCCATAAAATATAATCGTTTAGATTTACCAAAATCAAATGAAGCCGAAGATTTGCTGAAATTTGTTGATGAAAAACCTAATGCTTTATTCACAAAACTGGCTGATAAATTCGGAAAAGTTAAATTGCTTAAAAATGGGGTACGTGACCCGAGAGAATACGTTGATACAAATGAACTTGCTAAATTTAAATCTAATATTGAAAATTTCGCACAAAAAGCTGTCGCAAGCGGTAATGTTAAAAATTATGCAAAACAATCACTGCTTTTACGTTCAGCAACAATCATGGCAAATATTGGCTTAAGCAGCTTTTTACTTGCATATTGTCTTCCAAAAGCTCAATTTATTTTCAGAGAATGGTACACCGGTTCAAAATTAGAACCCGGTCTTGTACAAAATGTTACAAACCAAGATAGCAAAAAATAATTTTACAAGTTTTATATCAATATGAAAATATTACCTACTTATAATTTTAAACAAACTTTTACAGCATACAAACCTCAATTCGATGATTTTGAAGATGATTTTGAAACAAGATATATGGCAGAGTCTGATTATTATGGTGCTAATATAAGAAATTATTTGAGAGCACAAATGTATTCACGAATTATGCCGACATCTGAATTTGATGACGATTTCTTTGGCTATTCGCCGGAAATGATTGATGATGTTTATATTCCAAACTGTCAAAAACTTGCTCCCGGAATGTATAGAGGTTCATCACTTATTAATAATTTGCGTTACGTCCCTCTTCTACCTAAAAGTGGTGTTAGTACCGTAATTGACCTTCATGGGTTTGATGCTCTAAAGGCGGCTTGTGAAGAAAATAATATAGATTATTATCATTATAACGTGGATTTTGATTATTTTGATAACCCTATTTTCAAAACTGAAAAAGATATACAAGAAAGATTTAATGATAATTATTATAATAAAGGGTTAAGCGCAGTTGAATACAGAAAAGAACTTGAAAAAAATAATATTTACGTAAAAAAGAAGCGTGAAGAATTTGTAAATAATTTCAAATCTTTTTTGGATGTAATTAATGACGGCGGATTTTATATCGGTTGTCAATTTGGAGAAATGCGAACTTCAAACATTCTTGCTTTAAATTCTTATTTTAATCCTAAATGGTCAGGCAGAATTTCACATCCACAAAATGAATTTATTTTAAAATCAATGAGGAATATGTATAACAACCTTTCCGATATTGATAAAGCTCGTTTAGGATTTACCGAAGAATTTGAAACGGCATTAAGAGAAAAATTAGGCATAGAAAAAGACGGAGAATAATCTCCGTCTTTTTTGCTAATTTTACTATTTATTATGCACAAACAAGGTCATTTTCAGAAACTCTGTCTTGCAAGATTACATTTTTAATTTCAGCAAGGTCTTTTTGCATTAATCTTCTTGGTGAACCTTCTTCCATTGAGTGATTTCTCAACAAATAAGAAGGGTGGAAAATCGCCATAGCTTTGTATTCTTTTCCATTAATAGTTACATTGAACCAGTTACCACGAATTTTTGAAATTTGAACCTTTTGGTCACTCCAGAATGATTTCAAAGCTGTTGCACCACAGAAAATAATTGCTTCAGGGTTCATAATATCGATTTGTGCGTGAAGGAATTTTTCGCAAGCTGATTTTTCATTATCAAACGGAACTCTATTTTCAGGCGGTCTGCATTTAACTGTATTAATAATATACATATCGTCTTCTCTTGAAATTCCTGCTTCTGCTAAAAAATCATTTAATAATTGTCCGGCTCTGCCAACAAACGGTTTTCCTTCCAAATCTTCCATTTCTCCCGGAGCTTCACCAATCAATACAACTCTTGCTGTTTCCGGATTTCCGTCTGAAAATACTACATTGTGGCGTGTAGATGCTAATGCACAACCTTTGCAAGCATTACATTTAGATTCCACAATATTCAGGCATTCTTTTTTCATAAATTTCTCTCCTCTGTATCGTTCTTAAATATTCCTACATTATATTTTCTACAATATCTTTTAAGTTCTTTCATAACAACATCCGAAAGTAGGAAAACTGCTATCAGATTTGGTACTGCTAAAAATAATGTAAAAGCATCAGATAAATTTATAATGCTTTTAAAATTCATTGCTGAACCAATTATTATGAATAAACAATATATAACCTGAAAAGTCCGTGTTGTCAATTTAGAATTTCCGAACAAAAAATTCCAACTCTTAATTCCGTAATACGAACCGCATAACATAGTTGATAAAACAAAACAACTTGCCATAAAGGTTAAAAGAATCGGGAAGAAAGGACAAACACTTTCAAAAGCTTTTGAAGTTAATTCAATTCCGGCAAGCCCTGTCGATTGCTGATAAACACCGGATACAACAATTACGAACGCTGTTGCAGAACCAACAATTACAGTATCAACAAAAGGTTGTAGCATTGCGATAAACGCTTGAGCAGCCGGTTTACTTGTTTTGACAGCAGAAAATGCAATCGGTGCTGTTCCAAGTCCTGCTTCATTAGCAAACATTGCACGTCTAAACCCCCAAAGCATGCAAGCAAACATCCCGCCTGTGAGTGCTTGAGGTTTAAATGCTTCTTTTATTATTATTGCAATTGTGTGAGGTACATGATGAATGTGCATTAAACAGATTATAAATGCTGAAAAAACATATAACGTACACATTACGGGTGTAACTTTTGATGTAAATTTACCGATAGCTTTTATCCCACCAATAATAGTTATATATGTTATTATCGCAACGATAAGTCCTAAAAGCCAACTTTGACCTGCAAAAAAGCTGTTTTCTCCACCGGTAACTTCTGTTATTTGAGCGGTCATGGCATTTATTTGAAATAAGTTCCACCCGCCAATCATTGCAAAAATACAACACAATGCGTAAATCTTTGCTAAATGTGGCGCAAAAGGTTTTATCCACGGAGCTTTTAAACCGCCTAAAATGTAATACATCGGTCCACCGGCAACAGTTCCGTCGTCATTAATTTTTCTGAATTTTATTCCGAGAAGTACTTCTGCAAATTTCAATGCCATAGAGAAGAAACCGGCAATTACCATCCAAAAAATAACCCCCGGACCTCCGATTGATACAGCAGCAGCAGAACCTGCAACATTACCGATTCCGGCAGAAGCTGAGATTGTTGCTGTCAAAGCTTGAAATGATGAAACTTCACCTTTTTTCTTGCGTTTTATAGTATCTTTATGTTTGTAATTATTTGAAATGAGTTTTAAACCGTGTTTAAACCCCCAAATGCCGATAAATCTTAATCTGAAAGTAAAATAAAATGCTGCTACCATTAAAAGTGCAACCAAAAATTGTACTTCCACACCATTTATAGTTACGGAGTAAAATATAATACTTGAAATTTTATCGGCTATAGGTGACAAAAAGCTGTCAATTACACTATCTAAATTCATTTCTTTATTATACTATAAATAAATATTATTGCCAAATTTTGAAAAATATTGTAAATTTTAAACGAATTGGCTCTTGGGGTTTATCCCTTGAAAAAGTTGGGAAGATGTGATAGAATTAGTGTATGAGGAAGTTTGTGAACACGGGCGAATATGGATTTAACAGGGTGGAAAGCCTTGATATGACCGTGTTATGCCGATTTAGGGGGGGGTAAACCCGCTTGTAGTCTGGGTTTTAGACTGCTTTCTCCTCTATTTTCACCATATTTATTGTTTTTCGACACCGGATAACGGTGTTA
>CAYUIW010000038.1:0-15177 GCA_964444905.1 uncultured Muribaculaceae bacterium | reverse complement strand
GGACAACACCCTTTCACGGTGTAGACAGCGATTCGAATTCGCTTGGGGGTACCATATTTAAACAAGGCACCATATGGGTGCCTCATTTATAGGATAAAGTGATGTATAACCAATTACGACGATTAGCAAATGAATTTATGAAAGGCTTGTTTTTATAACGGGACAGTTGCTAACGTTCGTAAAATAATATGATACAAGACCTTTCTTAAACGAAAGGTCTTGTTTTTTGTTAAAAAACGTAAACTTTACACTATCAAAACGCAATTTTGATTTTCACACGACTTAAAAAATATGAAAGGCAATTAAATGAAAAATACAAACCGACGAAACTCAATCATAAAGGCGAATGCCCCTATCGTCAAATTAATGAATTTAATTTGGGGCTTGTAGTACACTGATTGAGGAAAGATAAATGATACCAGCTATTAATGCAAGTAAAATATATTCAATTTTAGGAAATAATGATTCTCTAGTACCCCTTGCGATAAAAGATGTCGCAAACAGTATGGGATTGACTGCCGGCTCATATGCAACCGGTGATAAAGTAGAAGGCAAAGACAGATTTATAGATGAATTTGGAACTCAAGCCATTTGGCTTTTTGGTATTCCGGTATATAAAAAAATGCTTGATTTAACTCTTTTTAAATCAATGAAACTTGATCCGGAAATTGATGCCAGAATCCTTAAAAATTCAAAAATTTTGGAAAAAGCAAAAGAGTTCGCTCCTACAGAAGCTATAAAACAGAGTATTGAAAAAGTTTCACAAAATCAAAAACTATATAAAGGACTTACAATAGGTAAATTTGCTGCATCAACAGTTTTGACGGTTGCATCATATTTTGCATTAACAAAATTTAGACACAAATATACAGAAGAACAAATTAAAAAAGACTTTTTTGAAAGACAAATTGTAGAAAAAAATAAATTCAGTTTTAATTCTGCAGTTCCATTTTCAGCATCATTTAAGGATGTTCACAAAGCAAAACAACCTACATTTACCAGTGGCATGCAAGATTTTATATTCAATCCCGTAAAAAACCTAATGCTTGTTGATGCATCTATCACAGGTGAAAGGCTTGCTCATTCCAGAAACGGTCAGGATTTAACAGGATATGTTGTAAAAGAAGGCGGTTTCTGGATGTTTATGTATTTTGCCGGTAAAAAAATTCAAACAATGCTGGAAAATCATACCGAAAAAAAATACAACAAGTCAATTGACCTTGATGCAAGAGTAATTGAAAGTAAAACCCTAAGACACGCTCTTAAAAATGATTTGATAAAACAAGATTTAAAATTGTTCCCAATAAACGGTACTGATGCAGAGATTCATGAATTTATCAACAAAAATCCTGATAATATTGTTGTAAAATCAGCAAAAAGAGCAGATATTATATCTACAGTTAAAAATTCAAGATTGATTGATACCAGAAAGTATATTGATATTGATGAAGTTAAATCAACAGCGAAAAAATTGGCTAAATTAGACAAACAATTTACACAATCCGGCGAAACTCTTGATACATTCCTGAAATCAGTAAAAGGGCTTAAAAGAAGTGCTGTATTGAAAAACATAGGAGCTTGCATAGGTGCTTTGGGTATTGCAGTTCCGGCAATTATGGTTGCATTGAGATTTGCAGACAAAAACAATAAAGAATTTCAAACCAAAAAGGATATTGAAGCAAAATTAGCGGCTAATAATTGATTGCGCTGCAATATAAGCGGTTGACCAACAGTTTTGCAGGTTAAAACCTCCACAGAAACCGTCTATATCAAGGACCTCTCCGCAAAAATACAAATTTGGGATAATTTTAGACTGCATTGTTTTAGAATTAATTTCGTCAAGAGCGACACCGCCACAAGTTACAACTTCACCACCTTTTGCGGTTCCTGTAACAGTTATTTCATAATTATGCAAATTTTTAAGAATTTTGTCACGCATTTTACCGTTAATATTACAGCATTTTGTTTCGGAAGAAATTTCTTTCAAAATATATGAAACAAACGACTTTGGCACAATATCCGACAAAAGATTTTTAATTTCTTTATGAGGATTTGTGTCCAACAATTTTTGTAAATCAATAATGTCACAAAAATCTAAACTTATTTTATATGGGAAATTTTTACGAGCAAAAACAGAGGATATTTTATAAACAATCGGACCGGAAATTCCTTCATGCGTAAAAAGCAAATCATCAATAAACCCGCAAGAGTTAACATTTTTAATGCAAACACCTGCAGGGAAATTTTCTTCTGTTTTTAAACCCACAAGAGCAGGTACCGGTGAAACAATTGTATGTCCTGTTGACTTTAATATGTCATAGGAAGCATGCCCGCCTGTTGCAATTACGATATAATTGTATTTTTCAAAATCAAGATATTCTATTTTACTTTTAACAAATTTAACCTTTTTTAACGTTTTTAAAAATTTATCTCGAACATCTTTTGCACTGTTAGAAACCGGAAAAATTCTATTGTCCTCTTGAGTGTATGTTTTTATACCAATTTTTTCAAAGAACTCAACAGTTTCAAAAGTTGAAAACTTTGAAAAGACGGAGTACAAAAACTTTTCACCACGAGGATAATTTTTGGCGAGTTCTTTAAAGTCGTATTCGGCATGAGCAAGATTACACCGTCCTCCGCCTGTTGGTAGCAGTGTTCTTAACGGGGCACCGTAATCAAAAACTGTTACGTCAAATTCATCCTGCAAAAAATATGCACACATACACCCCGCAGGTCCACCACCAATTATTGCTACTTTAGAAGTTGAATTCGACACGTGTTCCATATAAAAATACCATTTCCGGATTTTCTAAATCGTTGTGCAGGTCAGATATAGTTTTTTGTAAAACAGGATGAACAAAATCCGGAGCCAATTCTAACATCGGAACAAGCGTAAATGCTCTTAAATGAACATATTTGTGCGGGATTATAAGATTACTTTCATTAATTATATCTTTGTTATAAAACAAAATATCTATATCTATAGTTCTGTCATCATATGCATCTTCATGCTCTCTGACACGTCCGAGTTGTTTTTCTATTCGTTGACACTCGGCAAGAAGTTCTGGTGCGGGAAGTTTTGTTTTAAGTTCTACAACTGCGTTAACAAACCAAGTTTCAGAACACATATTCCACGGTTCTGTTTCATAGAAAGCAGATGTGCGAATTATATTAATACCGTCAACAGCCCCAAGCAAGCTTGTTGCCTGTTGAATATAACCTATTCTGTCGCCTTTGTTTGATCCTAAACTTAAATACACTATTGCCATACTTATATTCTATAAATTTTTTGCAACATTGTCAATATACATTCATTTTTGATATATAATTATAAATAAGATGATTATATATGGATTACTCTCAACTATATTATTTATAATTTTAATGCCGATTTACTATATCGTAAGAGTTTGTAACGGAAAATTCTTATATGGCTGGAAAGAAAAACTCGGATTTCCCAAACATCCAAGACTTGGCAAAAAAGTTATTATGTTTCATGGTGTATCAGTTGGTGAAGTTATAGCTTTAGAAAATCTGATTAAAAAAACGAAGGAAACTTTCCCTGATTATAAAATTGTTGTCACTACCGGAACTAAAACAGGACAAGATATTGCAATCAAAAAATATAAGCAGATTGCTGATTATGTTACTTATTTCCCATTTGATATTCCGGTATGCGTGTTTAGATTTTTAAGAAAAATAAATCCATCTGTTGTATTAATAGCTGAAACCGAAATTTGGCCGATTTTCGCTGACATTTGTAAAAGAAGAAATATTCCGTTATTTACAATTAACGGAAGAATGTCTGATTCCACTTATCACTTGTACTTATTGTTCAAGACTTTCTTTGGGCATGTTTTGGGAAATTATACAGGAATATTAACTCAAAGTGAAGAAGATATGCAGAAACTTGTTTCTTTAGGAGCACCTAAAGAAATTACAAGAGTTATGAAAAATTTAAAATTTGATGTAAAAAAATCTGATGAACAGATTGAAATTGGTAAAGGGAATTCAAGAGTTATTGTCGCAGGCAGTACTCATAAAGGTGAAAACGAAATTGTTATAGATAATTTCGTAAAATTAAAATCAGAATTCCATGATATTAAACTTTTAATAGCTCCTCGTCATACACATAGAATTCCTGAGATAAAAGAGCTTTTAAAACAAACTAAATTAAATTTCGGTTATCGTTCTAAAAATGATTTATTTACAAATAATGATGTGATAATTTTGGATACAATGGGTGAATTAAGCAAAATGTATTCTATATGTGATTTTGCATTTATAGGCGGCAGCTTTAATAAAACAGGCGGTCACAATCCACTTGAAGCAATTGTTTATTCAAAACCCGCAATTACCGGACCTTCCATACACAATTTTAAAGACATTTATTGGATTTTAAGCCGTTCAAAGGCAGGGAAAATAGTAAAAACACCGCATGAACTTGAAGATTATATGCGATTATTATTATCTGATAAACAATATTATACAGAGGCTTGCAATGATTGTGAATACGTTTTTAAAGACCAACAAGGTGCTTTAAATGTAGTTATAGATACTCTTAAAGCTATATTGTAGCTACAAAACTATAAGGAATGTCGTACCTCGACTAAAAGTGCGGATTATTATTTACGAATAATTTTTGTAATATTAAAATTCTCATCCCATACGATTTCGCCATTAAGCTTGATATTATGATATTTATGAGTATTTTCGACAAGTTGCGGTGTAAAAAGTCCAAGCATGCCAAGGCGTTTTATGATTTCAGGCAGGAGTTTTGTACTTCCTGCAATAGTACCTTCTTGGGAAGTAGCTTTTTCACCGTCATAATAAATAGTTTCACCGGCAAAGGCAGTTTGTTTTTGTGTGCTTTTTGTAATCGGTAAACAATCTGATATTAATATAATTTTTTCAATAGGTTTTGATTTGAAAACAAGTCTGAGTGCAGCATCAGAAACATGTACTCCGTCTGCAATAATCTCCGTGTAAATACTGTCGTCAGTTAAGGCTGTAAGAGTTGTGGAATTTCCTCGATGTGTAATTCCTGACATAGCGTTAAACAAATGTGTTACACCGTCACAATATGACAAATCTCCACCGGTACAGTGACCTGCTTGAAGTTTAACGTCACGTGTCATAAGATATTTTGCCAGTGCATAATCCTTATCAAATTCAGGTGCATAAGTAACTATTTTTATAAAATCATCTTCAATAAGTTTGTAATTCTCAATTGTAGGTTTTAAAAAAAGTTTTTCATCATGAATTCCTTTTTTTTCGGGATTTAAGAAAATTCCTTCCAAATGAATTCCAAAAATTTTAGCAGTGTCAGGAGTTTGCAGTTCAGCAGCCTTTTTAATAACTGAAATTTGTTTCTTAATATTTTCAACAGTGTCAGTTACAAGAGTTGGGAATATACCCCAAATACCGTATTTTGTTATCTCTTTAGAAAGCATGAGAACATCTTCAACACTTGCAGTATTGAAATCCACACCGAAACATCCGTGAAAATGTTGTTCAACTAAAAGTTTCGTTTTCATAAGAAGTCCTTATCGTTTTTGAAATACCATTACATATTCATGTTTAAATATGTAAAATCCGCCGGCAAGTGCTCTATAACGCCAAAGATTTGCCGTCTTACCTTTTGCTCTTTCGTTGCCTTGCATATCTTTTACAATAATAGCTTTGAGTGCAAAACCTAATTTTTGCATTCTTGCCATACATTCAAAACCTAACGGTTGAACTTCTGAATTTTTATAACTGTCACCGATTATAAGAGCTGCAAATCTGCCTTTTTCAAGCATATCATAACCGTTTTTTGCAACTTTTTCGAATAAATCATAAAATTCATCAGTTGATTCACAGTTTGAAAGGTCTTCCTTTTTATCTGAAAATTTGATTATATCATCATAAGGCGGGTGAAGAATTAAAAATTGAGCTTTCTCTTCGCCCATAATATCAAGTGCACATTGAACTTTATCCCTAACTTCATGAGAAGCTGAATCTGCACATATAATTCTAACATCTGTAACTAATTGTTTTGGAGTGAATTTTTCGGAAACTTTTTCAGCAAGTTCGTCTTTTAATTCAACACCGATACAACGTCTGTTCATATTGATTGCTTCAATACCGGAAGTTCCGGAACCAAAGAACAAATCAAGTACAACATCATTTTTCTTAGTAAATCTTTCGTATAATTGTTGTGCTATTTGAGGAATGTAGTTTCCGTGATATTCATTGGAATGCCCATGTTCTTTTAATCTTGTCGGAAATTCCCACAACGTATCAGTTTTTACATGCGGGTAATCTTTCCACGCATTCAAATCAATATCACTGTATTTTGTCGTTTTAACAGGTTTTACGACCTGCAAATCTGCTTTTTTCGACGGTTTAAGTTTTGTATTTAATCTAGCCAAGTCTATTCCCCTAATTTACTGAACAGTTTTATTCTATAGAAATGTTTCAAATTTGTAATCAAACATTTAGATGAATTTGTGTTTGTAGTAAATTAGAATTGTATGGAGGAAGAATATGTTAGCTGATGGATTTACCTTGAACACAATTTATATGATTGTAGGCTTCCTTCTTGCAATGTTTTCTTGTGTATCAAATGATATTATACAAACATTAGGAACCTTTTTAAGTGCCAACAAAAAAACAAATTCGTATTATATTTGGGCATTCACGAGTATAGTATTGATACTTACAATAGCAATCGGTTGGGTTGTAAACGATGGCGATATGTCGTTTGGACGTTTGGACAGAATACCTGTCACTCATACGTTTTCAATAATTCATGTATTACCGCCTATAATTTTATTGATTTTAACTCGCTATGGCATACCTGTTGCTACAGCGTTTTTAATATTAAGTATATTTTCTGTAAGTGATGTTAATATTATTGGACTTATGCTTACAAAATCTTTCATAGGATATGCTGTTGCATTTATTACATCCATTGTAATTTATAGTATTATTGCAAGACCTGTTGAAAGATATTTTTATTACACACAAAAAAAACATTCAAAAGAAATTTCAAAATGGTGGATGGTTGCAAAATGGTGTTCGACAGCATTTTTATGGTCACAATGGTTAATGCAAGATGCCGCTAACTTATTTGTATATCTTCCAAGAAAAGCTTCTTTGGGTGAATTAATTTTCGTATTGGTTTCTTGCACAATATTCTTAGGTTTTGTTTCGTTTAACAGGGGCGGAGAACTTCAAAAAATAGTTAAAATGAAAACTAATGTTCAAGACCCACGTTCCGGAACCATCATTGATTTAATTTACGCATCATTATTATTATATTTTATAACTTTGAACAATATTCCAATGTCAACAACTTGGGTATTTTTAGGATTGCTTGCCGGTCGTGAAATTGCTTTATATCACAGATTGCGTTTTGAATCTCCTAAAAAAATGTACAAACACATTGGAAAAGACCTCGCAAAAGTTACTTTTGGAATGATTGTTTCATTGTTAGTTGTTGTTGTTTTAACTCAATTCCATGTGGTTAAAGATTTCTTTATTATGCACTTTATGGGGTAAGTTATGGCAAGAATTAAACAACTTTCAAAACATTTGATAAACCAGATTGCAGCAGGTGAAGTAATTGAACGTCCGGCTTCTGTTGTGAAAGAACTTGTTGAAAATTCCATTGATGCCGGTGCAACTAAAGTAAGTATTGAAATAAATAATGAGTGTCGAGATATAAGAGTTGCGGATAACGGTTCCGGAATTCACCCTGATGATATTATGCTTGCATTTTCAAAACACGCAACCAGTAAACTTAAAGAAACTGATGATTTGTTTGATATTCATACTTTAGGTTTTCGAGGAGAGGCTCTTGCAAGTATAATTTCGATTTCAAAATTAACCTGTACAACACGCACAAAAGATTTTGATACCGGAACAAAAGTTAAATGCGAAAATTCAGAAGTTAAACAAATTGAAACCGGTTGTGCCGTTGGAACAATTATGGATATAAAAGACCTGTTCTATAATGTTCCTGTCAGATTGAAATTTTTGCGCAGTTCCGGAACAGAATTTTCTTATATTCAAGAAATTGTTCAATCAATTGCGCTCGTAAATACCGGTGTCGCTATTGAGCTTAAAAAGAACGGTAAAGTTGAACTTAAAACAACAGGTTCAAAAAATTGGGAACAGACGATAAGAGAAGTTCACAAAGGTGTTGTTGAAAACCTTAAACCTGTTTTAAAAACGGATGAACTTTCAGGATTAAAAATCACCGGATTTGTAAGTACTCCGGATTTTACACGTTCTAGCAAAAAAAATTATTATTTATATATTAACGGACGTTCTGTAAAATGTCCGGTTATTCAAAAAGCTGTTGACATGGTTTACAAAACCCTTATTTCAAACAGTAAATATCCGTTTGTGATACTCAATCTGGAAATGCCAACATGTGATTTAGACGTAAACGTTCACCCTACGAAAAAAGAAGTTCGGTATAAAAATACAAACCAAATCTTCAATTTTGTAAGAACTTCAGTAGAAGCAGGTTTAACTAATCACATTGAAGAAAATAGAGAAATTCCTGTTCAAAATGTCGTCGAATTTCAACCAATGCATCAGGAAATTAAAATCGATAAAGAAGAAGATACAATGTATATTTCAGATTTAATGCTTCACAAAATGGAGCAAGAATTTGAAGAAAAAACAGTCGAACAACAACTTTTTGAAATGCCAAAACAAAATGTTGCACCGGAACCTGAAGAAAATATTATTGGTCAGTATAAAAATACTTATATTTTAATAGAAAAAGATGAAGGTTTGGAAGTTGTTGACCAGCATATTGCAGAAGAACGTTATATTTATGAAAAACTTAAATCAGAAAAAGAAGTTGTTTCTCAAATGCTTTTTGTTTCTGATGTAATACCTGTTTCGGCATCTGATATGGCTATATTAAAAGAAAATACGGATAAGTTCGAACGTTTTGGTTATGGGATTGAGTTTTTAAATAATGAGGAAATTGTATTTAAAAAAGTTCCTATGATGATAGCAAAAGTCAACACAAAAGATATTCTTGCCGATATTTTAGAAAATATTGAAGGTGATATTGATAGACTTGAAGAAAAAATACTTATTACAACTTCTTGCAAAGCATCCGTAAAAGCCGGACAAAAACTTTCATTATGGCAAATGCAAGAAATTATCAAAAAATGGCGAACTACTAAAATGCCATATACCTGTCCGCATGGAAGACCTATTTCTCATATTTTTCCACACAAAGAAATTGCGGCGTTTTTCCAACGTGCCGAATAATGTTACATTTGTTTAACAAAATATTAACCTACAAGCAAATTTTATTCTGCTTAGTTTTTATATGAGCGGAAATATAATTTGAAAGGAAATTTTCATGTGTAGTTTAAAATTAGGTAATTTCTTTGTAAAACAAGGTGAAAATATGATTAAAAAAAGCCTTGAAGCCGAATTTGGTAAACAAATTGGTAAAACAGCTAAAAATGGACAAATGGCATTTAGAAGAGCTTTTCGTAATGGAACAGATGTTATTACCGGTTGCGATAGAAAAGGCAATGTTATTGCGGTAGTCGAAAGAAATTTGGACGATTTAAACCATGGTTTCATTAGAAAATCAGTATATAACAATAATGGTGATATGGTAAAAGTTTATAACAGCAGAATTGCAACAAATTTTTACGATAACAGAAGTTACGATTTGAATACAGGTCATTTTACAAGAAAGACTTCGATACCCGGATTTGATATGGATGTTTAGATAATAAAAAAGGTGGAAAATATTTTCCACCTTTTTTTAATTTACATTTGCCGATAAACATTTTTTTTCATAATGTAGATGGTCTATCATAGAATTTACTCTGGATATCATATCATTAAATGCCGGAATAGAAAGACTTTGTTTTCCATCCGATAAAGCATTTTCCGGGTCATGATGAACCTCAATCATCACACCGTTAGCACCAACAATTAAACCGGCTTTTGTCATCGGTTCAATTAAATATCTTTGACCTGTGCCATGGCTTGGGTCAACAATTATCGGCAAATGTGAATATTTTTTGATAACCGGTATAGAAGCAATATCCATAACATTGCGGGTAAAAGTACTATCAAAACTTCTTATGCCACGCTCGCAAAGAATTACATTTTCGTTTCCACTGTACATAATATGTTCAGCTGCAAGCAAAAACTCTCTGATAGTGCTTGAAAGTCCTCGTTTTAGAATTACTGGTTTGTTGCATTTACCAACAGCTTTTAAAAGTTTAAAATTTTGCATATTGCGTGCACCAATTTGGATTACGTCAACATAATCACAAATCATTTGTAAGTCTGCAGAATCCATAACTTCCGTAACTGTTAACAAACCGGTTTCTTCACTGGCACGTTTCAAATGTTTTAACGCTGTTTCCTCATATCCTTGAAAATCATATGGAGAAGTTCTGGGCTTAAAAGCACCACCACGCAAAAATTCACAACCGGCTTCTTTTGCTGCAAACGCAACTTTTTGTAAGCCTGAATAATCTTCTTCCACGGAACAAGGTCCGACAATCATAACAGGTTTGTTATTGCCACCGATTTTTACACCATTGGAAAATTCAATAATTGTATCTTCCTGTTTACGGTCCCGTGATGCAAGCCTGAACGGTTCTCTAATAATTTTTACTTCTTTTACACCTTCAAGAGCACTTATTTGCCCCGGAGTAATTGAGGTTTTATCTCCAAAAGCTTCAATTACCGTATGAATTTCACCTTCATTAACAATAACTCTAAATTCGTGTTTTTTTAGAACTTCGACAACACGATTAATATTTTCAACAGAAGCCTTAGGCTCCATAACTATAATCATTTCTTAATTCTCCTTTTATATCATTTTAGCATGAATATTTTTTAAAAGCATTTTAGCCGGCGCATAATTGGGTAAAACTGAAAGACACGTATTTAATGCTTTTATGGCTTCGTTAACATCATTGTCCTCATAATATATTTCAGCAAGTAAATAATGCAATTCAGGGTCATGATAGAAATTATCTTTAGCACGTTTTAAGAAAAACATTGCTTGAGCTTTCAAACCGTTTTTTATGAATACCCGTCCGATAAACTTATGCACTTCAGGATTAATTGTAAACATAAAATCGGCATATCTTACAATTTTCTCAACGTAATTACCCTTATAGTAATTGATTAAAATGTTTAAATCAATTTCCAAAAAATTTCTAAGTTCAAAATAAGTAGGATACTCCGAAACTGTTCCTTTAATAAAACCTAATATTACACACCCCCAGTGTGCACGAGCATCTTGTTCTTTTATTTCTTCAAAAATTTCTTTTGCTTTTTTTAGATTATCAAAGATTATTTCGCAATATGCCTGTTCAAGTTTATAATTATGCGTGCAAAAAAACTTCCTACAGCCGTTAATTTTGGCTGCCAGAAAGTTCTCTTTTGCTTTTTTATAACTTAAAATCATATATTAATAGTTTTTATTATTATCACTAAAAGTAAAATCAGGTAGAATTGAATTCATCATCATAGCTTCAATTACTTGCGGACTAACATTTTGTCCGTTTTCGTGTTGATTAATCAAATAAGGAAGCATGTTCATCATTGAATTACTGTTATTGTTGTTATTATTGCCAAGCATCATACTAAGTTCTTGATACTGATTATTTTGTGGCATTGCTTGATACGGATTAACAGAAACCGTTATGCCTGCTTTTTTCAAGACTTCTAATGCTGACAAAACATCTTCATTTGAAACATCCGCAGAAGCAATTTTAGTACCGTCTTCTAATTCACTTCTGTCATCGAATTTTTGAATTTTATCTAAGTCATTTTGTTCTAAATTTTCTTTTTTATTAATTGTTTTTTGGATATTTTTAAGTTGCATTTCTCTCATTTGTTGTTTAACTTCAGGTGATAAACCGTTTTCATAAGGAGAATTTATTAATTCATCGAGTTCTGAATTTTCGTTTTCTGCACCTTCAGAAGAACAAGTAGGACCACCAACAAGACAATCTCTACCTTTTAACGCATAACGAGAAAGAGTTTTATCGGAATTAAGTTTAATAACTTTTTCATATGCTTTTACAGCTTCGTCTTTGTTGCCGGCTTGTGTATATGCCATTCCCAAATAATAGTAAACAACAGGATTTGACGGATCTTTTTTTGTTAAAGATATCATTTCTTGTAAACAACCTGCATAATTTCCACGTTTATATTTTGCAACAGCACTGCTAACTGTCGCATTGGGATAATAGATTACTTCACTTTCCCATGCAGGTGCTTCATCATTTGCATAAAACTGTATTTCGTTTGAACCGGTTGTTGATTTTTTTGTGGTTGAGACGTTTTTATCTGCGCCTTTTGCAGGTGAAGATTTTTGCTCAGGTTTTCTGGTTATATCATCGTAAAGATTATAACCAAACGGACCTTTTGTGTCTTTACCCACGGCCGCAAATGCCGTACTCGACATGAGGAACATTACTAAAACTAATAACGCTGTTTTTTTCATATAACAATCCTTTTTCTTCTATTTAATGATTTTTTATTATAAATCAATTATATAACATTTTTGTAGGTTTTAACTAGTATAAATATATGAATTTATTTAAATAAATTTCTTTTTTTGTATAAAATAACAAAAAACAGAATAATAATTATTGTGACTGCAATTATGACAAGCTCAATATATTTTTTAATTGCAGGTCCAAAAAGCATTAAAACAATGCTTACGATAAAAAACCTTAACCCTCTTCCGAAAAAACTTGCTAAAAAGAATTTGGGAAAGTTCATATTTAAAATTCCACTTGCAATTGTAAAAACTTTGTAAGGTATCGGCGTAAAAGCTGAGAAAAACACGGCTAATGTCCCGTATTTATTGTAAAGTCGTTCAACATTGTCAAATTGTTCATGTTTGTTTTTAAACAAAAAATTGAATACAGGTCTGCCACCAAACAACCCTATCAAATACCCCATAACACCACCCAGTGCTGAAAATATTGTACAAACAGTAGCATAATAGAGAGCTTTTTGCGGGTTAGCCAAATCCATTGTGATTAATAAAAAATCAGGTGGCGGAACCAGAAAAAAACTTTCTATAAACGAATTTAAAGCCAGTCCTTGTAAACCCATACTTTGAAAAATGTTATTTAATTGTGTTAAAAATTCGTGCATATTATCCTCTTTTGCTAAATCTGCATCCGCAGTAATTTTGTCTGTATAATCCCAATTCTTTTGAAATTTTATTAGTTTTCAAAAAACCGTCTTTTTTCTTAAAATCAATTGCCAAATAATTTTCACCGGCTATTTTGTGTCCAATTTCCGTAAGTTTTTCAAAATCTTTATGCGGACTTATTACAATTGATGTCGTAAACTTTTCTATTCCTAGTTTTTGAGCAAGTTCATAAGTTTTGTTCAAACGTAATTCAAAACACTTTAAACATCTTGCACCTTTTTCAGGTTCATCTTCAAGCCCTTTGGCAATTTTGTAAAAAGCTCCAGTATCATATTCACCCTCAATAAGTTCACAGTTGAAGTGTTCACATAAAGTCCTTTGAGCCTCTAATCGTTTTTGGTATTCGGTTTCGGGAAATATATTCGGGTTGTAAAAATATACAACAACATCATATCCCATATCCTGTAAAAAGGTTATGGGATATGATGAACATATTGCACAGCAAGCATGTAAAAGGATTTTATTATTTTGCCCCTTCACTTCTTACCCACTCTTTCATTTCACTATAAGCCTTCATCCCGATTTTTACTTTTCCGCCAATCATTGTGCTCGGAGTTCCGTTAATTCCGTTTGAATAAGCTTCATTTATATCATTTTGGATTTTATGCATTGTTTCCAAGCTGTTTGCATCATCTTGCAATTTATTCAAGTCTAAATCAAGCTTTTTAGCTATTTCAAGGATTTCATCCTCATTATTAGGCTGTTTTTCAAAAAGTTTGTTGTTCATATCCCAGAATTTACCTTGTTTTTCTGCTGCAATAGCATACTTAGCCATTGTACATGAACCTTTGTGAAATTCACGACGTATATATCTGTTACAATCGGTGTCTAAAGGCAAATTATGGTGAATAATTTGAACATTTTTTACTTCTTTTGCAAGTTTGTGCACCATGATGTTATATGCAAAACACATCGGACATCTGTAATCTGTATATGTGTGTACAATAACTTTTGCATTTTCTTGCCCCAAAAGATTACCCGAAACCGCATACTTATTTGTTTTTGCTTTTGTAAACTCTTTAAATTCCTTTTGACGCTTTACTTGAGGTGCAAAAACATATGACACTGATGTATAAGTTAAAAATGCTACAGCAGCAAGCATAACAACCCCAAAAGCTATGGCATATTTTTTAATTTTTAAAGCTCCAATAAAGTCATTGAAACTGTTTTTGAATGCATTTATAAACCCTGTACCTTCTGCTGCAATAACGCCGATTAAAAGGTTTAACAAATATGTAAAAGCACATAATATACACAGTTTCTTAATTTCAAACAGACTTAAACACAATAAAATCATTGAAATAGTAAAAGAAATTATGCCAAGAGCTGCAATATATGACAGCGGATTTTTGAAAACTTCCAAAAATTTTAAAAACTTTATATTTTTAAGCTTATCAACAAAAAGCATTAAGAAAATAAATGCGTATAAAAACATTCCCCAATATGCAAGCGGTATCCCAAAAAATTGAGCCTCAGTTGTTTTTGCAATTCCGTCACAATCAATAAAATCGTTTACTGAACAAAAACTCGATAATGCATACGGATTAAAGTTTGCATTAAAATATATTATAGCAAGTTTTATGGTTGTAAGCAAACCTATAAATGCTATAATCCCGATTGATAATTTTTTTTTGTCAATATTCATCTTTTTCTCCCCTTATTCTTTAACCCAATTTTACATAATAAAGAAGAATAAATCAATAGCATAAAGTTGAAAAAATTAATCCACCAAATAACTAATCCGGAGTATTAGTTTTACATTCAAAATGCTCCAAAACGTCATAGAGTGGTATCATTTTATTCATTACCTTGAAAAAGTTGGCAAGATGTGATAGAATTAGTGTATGAGGATACTGGCGCACACGGGTGAATATGGATTAAGTAGGGTGAAAAACCTTGATATGACCGTGTTATGCCGATTTAGGGGGGGGTAAACCCGCTTGTAGTCT
>CAYUIW010000037.1:438-15947 GCA_964444905.1 uncultured Muribaculaceae bacterium | reverse complement strand
TTCTTCTCTAGGCTTTACATTAGACTACTCTAATACGTTTTCCGTTTGGTCAGGTTTGGAGAACAGCGGCTACCGCGCGTACGGTCACGTCTTCAATTCTACCAGCACGTATAACGGCACCTTAAACCGCAGCAACAGCGAAGACGACAGACGGGCGGTGTGTATTCAATAATCAATCTTTTATGAAATATTTTATACACAATTTAGTGAGCGGTGAAAAGCGATATAGTTTTAAGCCGCTCATTTTTACGGCTCTTTCATCTTTACAAGAGATTGTTAGAGAACGAGTTTTGGGACATTTAGCAATAATTTTGCCCGCATCGGCTTTTTTATCTAAAACACGAGCTTTATAAGGATTTACAACGAAGTAAAAATGTCCAAAAGTTATATATGTGGGCAACCAAGGATGAAGTGCACGAATAGTGTTTATAATTTGGGTTGATGTCATATTAATAAAATCAAGCATTTTTTCCTCGCCTGTTATATTAGGGAAGTAGGTAGCTGCACTTTCATTTTGCGGTAGTGGTTGTACTATCCCTGCATTAAGTTTTTTTAGCAACTCACAAACTAAAAGTCTGGCTTGGAAAACTGTTTTTTCTTTCAATTCTTTTGCCGTATCCATAGGTAAAATATTGATTTTTTGTTGTGCAAGTATCGGTCCTTGGTCGAGTTTTTCAGTCATCAGATGAAAAGTAACACCGGATTGCTTTTCTCCGTGGAGAATTGTTTGGATATAAGGGTTCGGTCCTCTATATTTAGGTAACAGTGACGGATGAACATTTATAGTTGCGATTGTCGGTAAATCAATTATTTCTTTTTTTAATTTTTCTCGCCACGTACCAACAAGAATAATATCCGCATTCAAACGTAAGATTTCCTGTTTGAATGCATTTGAATTAGCGGATTTGCATTTAATTTCGTGAAGTTTCTTTTGCTTAATCAAAGTATATTCCGGTGCACTTTTGAAAAAATCCGACAAAAACAGTTTAAATCTTGAATAAGTTGTTCTTTCATGCCTGAAAACACCAACAATATCAAATCCTGCATCACAAACACCTTCTATTAAATTTGCAAGCATTTCACCTTTGCCAAGAATTACGATTTTCATTTTTAATTCCTAATATCTGTTTTTGGATGCTCTGTCCATTTCACGTTTTTGGTCTTTTTTTGCTATATCGTCACGTTTATCATGAAGTTTTTTACCTTTAGCCAGTCCTATTTCTATTTTAGCAAGACTTCCTGCAAAAAACACTTCAAGAGGCACAATGGTATAATTTTCTTTTTTAACCTTACTTTGTAATTTAAGAATTTCTTTTTTTGTCAAAAGAAGTTTGCGAGTGCGTTCAGGGTCTTTGTTGAACCTGTTGCCTTGTTCGTACGGTGAAATGTGGCACTTGTACATAAAAACTTCATTATCTTCAATTTTGCAAAAACTGTCTTTCAAATTAATTGCATTATTGCGAATGGACTTTATTTCAGTTCCGGTCAACACAATACCCGCCACATATTTTTCAAAAATAGTGAAATCGTGAAATGCTTTGCGGTTTGTTGTTACAACTTTTCTGTCCATAAAAAGATTATAGCATGGATTTTTCTTCATTCAAGAAACATTTCACGTAATGTGAAGTTGTAAGTTGAGTTTTATTCGGGGTTTTTTCTCTGCAAACAGGCATGCAATACGGACATCTCGCATGAAATTTACATCCCGTCGGTAAATTTTCAGGTGAAGGTAAATCACCTTTTAATAATTTTTTTTCTTCTCCGTTATTTGTAATTTGTGGAACTGAACTTAACAATGCCTTTATATATGGATGTGACGGCGAAAAGAAAATTTCTTCTGTTTTACCCATTTCGACGATTTCACCAAGATACATTATTGCAACTCTATCCGATAAATATTTAATTACTCCCAAATCGTGAGAAATAAACATAAATGTAAGGTTGTACTCGTCTTTAAGTTCTTTTAACAGGTTTATAATTTGAGCCTGAATACTAACGTCTAAAGCACTTACAGGTTCATCTGCAAGAATAAATTCGGGGTTTAAAACTAATGAGCGTGCTATGGCAATTCTTTGCCTTTGTCCGCCTGAAAATTCGTGCGGATATAATTTCAAACATTCTTTATCCAATCCGACTTTTTGAATTGTTTCCAAAATTCTCTGTTCAATTTCACTATCAGATAAATTGGTATTGATTTTTAAAGGTTCTTTTAAGGTATCAATAATTTTCATTTTAGGGTCTAAACTTGCGTAAGGATTTTGAAAAATCATTTGAGTTTTTTTCTTGAAATTTTTTAATTCATTTTTGTTTAAACTTAGGATGTTTTCTTGATTAAAAATAATTTCTCCATTCGATGAGGGTTCCAGTAAAATAATCGCTTTTGCAAGTGTGGATTTTCCACAGCCGGATTCGCCTGCAATTGCGAGTATTTCACCTCTTTTAATTTCCAATGAAAGATTATTTACGGCATGAATTGTGCTCGTTTTACCCAAAATACCCTTTTGTGATTTGTATTCCACTGAAAGATTTTTTATTTCCAGAATGTTATCCATAAAACAATTCTATATTATTTTATGAATTATTGCAATCAGTAGTCAGGTTAAGGTAATTAATCTTGAATTTTAAATTTCTTTATATATAATAAGTACATAAGGGATAAACATGATTAAGCTGAATTATAAATATGCAGACAGTGCTGTCATTGGTACGGATAACGGACTTGATTTAGAGCACGAATTTAGTAATTACAAGGAAAAAATAGCCAATATATTACGTGATTTAAATAAACGTAAAGACAAACGAGGACAGTGGCTTCAATGGATGAACTTAGGTTATAATGAGGAAACTGTTTGGTATGTAAAAGAGTATGCCGCATTGGTAGAAAACCGATTTGAAAACGTTCTGGTTCTCGGTATCGGAGGTTCTGCACTTGGCGGATTAGCAGTTACAGATGCTCTTTTGAAACCTTACTGGAACTTTTTGACACCTGAACAGCGTAATAATTATCCCAGAATTTTCTTTCTGGATAATATTGATCCTGATGCTATTACAGGTTTATTGCAAGCATTAGATTTAAAGAAAACTCTTGTTAACGTAATTACAAAATCCGGTGATACTGCTGAAACCATGTCACAGTTCATGATTATAAAAGATAGATTAGAAGCCGAACTCGGTGATGATTACAGAAAAAATATAGTTGCCACAACAGATAAAAATACCGGTGTTTTGCGCCAAATTGCGGAACAAGAAGGGTATAAAACTTTTGTTGTACCGGATGATGTCGGAGGAAGATTTTCCGTATTTTCAGTTGTTGGGCTTTTGCCGTTTGCACTTGTTGGTATTGATATTGACGAAATCATGAACGGTATTAAAGATATGGATATGGCTCTTAAAAATACCGATATTTTTGAGAATATTGCAGCTCAAAATGCGCTTATTCATTATCTTTTAGATACACAAAAAGGGAAAAATATTTCCGTAATGATGCCGTATTCAAGCAAACTTAAATATGTATCTGATTGGTATGTTCAGCTTTGGGCCGAATCATTGGGTAAAGAAAAAAATCTTAACGGTGATACTGTAAATGTAGGTCCGACTCCAATTAAAGCTCTAGGAGTTACTGATCAACATGCGCAAATTCAACTTTTTAACGAAGGTCCTAATAACAAAGTTATTAATTTTATCAGAATAGAAGAATTTGATAATGACCTCGAAATCCCACGGATTTTTGAATATACCGGTATCGGTTATCTCGGTGGTAAATCAATTAACGATTTAATGAATGCAGAAGCTGATTCTACAAGAGTTGCTCTTTCTGATTATAATCGTCCGACTGTTACAATTACTTTACCCAAAATAAACGGTTATTATCTTGCGCAACTTTTATATATGTTTGAAGTCCAAACTGCAATCGCCGGTGCATTATATAATGTCGATGCATTTAATCAACCGGGAATAGAACAAGCTAAAAATTATACTTATGCCTTAATGGGCAGAGCAGGTTACGAAGGTTCAGCAGAAGCACTTCAATCAAAAATGAACTCGTTTTTGACAAAATCATAAATTTTGTTATAATGGATGTATGTCAGGGATTAGAGGTATCAACCATAAAAATACTGTACAAATTAATTTTGCGGCATCTAACATAATTGATCCGGCACGGGTTTTAGCTGCTGCAAGAAGTTTGCAACACACGTCTTGTTATCACAGATACGGTAGCACAATCGAGTTTTATATTCCCGATATGTATCTGGAAAGGTTTGTCAATACCGCTCAAGGCAATGGATTGGATGTTATAATCTGATGAATAGAATTTTAAAAACAATAATATTATTCTTTTGTATGCTTACTTTTGCCCTTTTTACCGGTGCAAAAGCCGTGCAAAATGAGAATGTGTTTAAAGCAGGTGTATCTATTGTTGTTCCAACTTCATTTTTTGGCGTTTGGCGTGTCCAATCTTCTTTAATTGACACAAACAGTCCGTCAAATTTTAAAAAGAATAATCTTGATTTATGGAACATATCAAAAGATTTGGACGTCATAAATTTAAGCAACCCGTTCTCCGGAGCATCAGCATCAATTGATATTAAAAACGTAAGTGGAAATACAATCATATTTACCAAAAAAGGAAATTATGATAATAAAATTTTGACAGATACAGTTGAAATAACACTGGATAAAGATAAGTTTACCGGAAAAAATAATCTGCGGTTGGAAACTCTTTCTGATATTGACAATTCGGTTATTAAAACAGCCGAAGCAGTATATCAGCTTAGAGGGGAAAAACTTGCAGGCATGAATATATTAGGGAAGTGAGGATATGCAAAATTACGAATTTGATACAATTATATTAGGTGGCGGTCCGGCTGGGTTTTCAGCTGGAATATATGCATCAAGAGGTGCTGTTTCAACAGCAATGATTGATATAAATATGATGGGTGGACAACCTTCAAATTATCTTGAATTGGAAAATTACCCCGGATTTTCAACAATAGGCGGTTATGATTTAATGGAAAAATTTGAAGAACATGCAGACAAATTTGGGGTTCAAAAATTCCCAATGCAAGAAATTGAAAAAATTGATTTGTTATCAAATCCAAAAATAATTTTAACAAAAGAAGCTGAATTTAAAGCAAAAACCGTTATTATAGCAACAGGTGCACAACCAATGAAGTTAGGTGTTGTTGGTGAAAAAGAATTTATTGGTAGAGGTGTAAGCTATTGTGCAGTTTGTGACGGAGCTTTTTATAGAGAAAAAGTCGTTGCCGTTGTCGGCGGTGGAAATGCTGCCGTAGAAGAAGCAATGTATCTTACAAAATTCGCTGATAAAGTTTACGTTATACACAGGCGTGATGCTCTAAGGGCTGACAAAATTGTTCAAGAAAGAGCATTTAAAAACGATAAAATAGAATTTGTTTGGGACAGTATTGTGAAAGAAATTCAGGGGGATGATTTAGTTCACACCGTTGTTATTGAAAATGTTAAGACACATGAAATTACAAATTTATCTGTTAATGGAGTATTCCCGTACATAGGCATGGTCCCGAATATCGAAAATATTAACGGACAACTTGAACAAGACAAAGGCGGATTTATTATTACGGATGAAACAATGAAAACTTCTGTTGACGGTGTTTTTGCTGTTGGTGATGTAAGACACACTCCTTTAAGACAAGTAATTACAGCCGCTGCGGATGGTGCTGTTGGAGCAGTTTATGCCGTAAAATATTTAGAAACACTAAAAGAAATTACGGTTTAGTAATATATATTTGATATTATGTATAGCTAAATTTTTGTCTTATAATATTGATATGAAAAAAGCTGTGATTTTATTATTTACGCTTATTATTTGTCAAACAGTACAGGCTGGTATATTACCGTCTGTACCGGAAAATACTTTGCAAATAGCTCGTGAAGCAGAAATCAAAGCTGCATTTGAAAAAACTAAGTCACAAATAGTTCGTGTCGGACTTGGAGATAGCAGTTTTAGTAAATATGATTATGATTCTGCCGGTATTTTTGCAACTGCAGAATTGGAGATTTTTGACAAAGATACATATATTACTTCTTTACCTGCTAATACAAATGTAAATGTTAAATTATCATCCGATATGTTTGTACTTACAAATGATAACGGTGAAGTTATTGAACAAATAAAAGGACCTGTAAGATTTGTCAGCCCAAATGGTTCGTTAGGTATTAAAGGATTAAAACGTGTCGGGAAACAGGCTCTTTATAGAGGTGAAATAGAAATTTGTAAATATAATCGCAAAATTGGACGTTTCCATATTGTAAATGTAGTTGAAGTTGAAGAGTATTTGAAAGGTGTTGTACCTAACGAAATGCCTGTACACTTCGGCTTGGAAGCTTTAAAAGCACAAACAGTAGCTGCAAGAAATTATGTTTTATCTCCACGCACAAAAGCTTATGATGCATTTGATGTTGTTGATAGTGTAGCAAGTCAAGTATATTTTGGATTTGGTTCCGAAAAAGAGTTGGGAACTCGAGCAGTTGAAGAAACTGAAGGAGTTGTAGCACTTTATAATTGGGACTTAATACTGGCACAATATTCATCTACAGCCGGAGGATATACGGAAAGTTTTGCGAATGTTTTTTCAGACCCTAACACAAAAGTTTTTCCGTCTGTTTCAAAACCGTATTTAATTGCAAAACCTGATATACTTAGTCAAAAACCCCTTGATGTGGAAGAAGAAGCAGTAAAATTTTATAAATCCAAACCTGATTCTTATGATATTCGTTCACCATACTTCCGTTGGGAAAGACAATGGACACGTGAAGAACTGCAAAAAGAATTGCAAGCCAATATGGCAGCACAATCCGCAACAGGTTTTATTACACCGGCTTTCAAATCTGGTGATAAACTCGATGAAATAGTTAAATTAGATGTAATAAGACGTGGTGAATCAGGCAAAATTATTGAAATGGAAATTGTAACAAAATCACAACGTTATAAAGTTTATAAAGAACTTGTTATTCGTCGTTTAATTAAAAATCAAGGTAAAGCTTTACCAAGTGCTAATGTGGTTTTTGAACACGAATATGACGAAAACGGGAATTTGTTATCAGTTAACGCATTTGGCGGTGGTTTTGGACATGGTGTAGGCTTGAGTCAATATGGTGCAGGATTTATGGGAAGTGAAATGAAACTTTCCTATGATAAAATTCTTAAGCATTATTATAATGGAATTACACTTGCAACAAAGCCTGTAATATTATCGTCAGCCGATAATCAACGAATTGTAACACAAAACTTTTATACAAAAGAAAAAAAAGCTGAGTTAGTTATTGATAACAAGTACCAATTATCCGGTTTTTCGGTTAATATTAACGGTAAAGAACAAAATATCGAACTTTCACACGGAATATTTAAACGTGTTGAAAGAGTTGATATATCAAAATATTTGAAACACGGAAGAAATACAATAACTTTCTATTTCCCTGATAATGGTGGAAATAAAGGAATTAGATTATTTGTAGAATTGATAGGGAAAGATGACAACAACGTATTCTGAAGATAAAACAACAAGTGTCTTAAAGGCAGCATGGCTAATAGCCGTAGTTACTGTAATCAGTAAAATGGCAGGTTTTTTACGAGATGTGGTAGTGGCAAATTATTATGGAGCTTCAACTGCCTCGGATGCGTATTTTTATGCATATCAATTTCCGGCTCTTGCCGTAACTCTACTTGGTGGAATTGGCGGTCCTTTTCACAGTGCAACTGTTGCAGTGTTTACAAAATTAATTCCTTCTTTGCGTGAAAAACCTCCTGAAGTTGCAGAAAAATTATTTAACACGTTTTTAACAGCCAGTTTTGTGTTCTTCACAATTTTGACAGTAATTTGTTTTTTCTTTGCACATCCAATAATGTCTTTGATTATCTCGGACGGCAATGCTGAACTTATAAACCTTGCTGCTGTTCACTTAAAAATAATGTGTCCTGCTCTTGTTATTGGCGGACTTGTCGGAATATATTACGGAATACTTGTAACATATAAAGAATTTATACTTCCCAGCCTTTCTCCTATTGTCGTAAGTATTGTTATTATTGGAGCATTGCTTTTTACCGGCGGAGATAAATCAGGTGTTATTCTTGCTTCAGCAACTGTTACCGGTGCACTTTGTCAATTGCTTTTGCAAGTACCACGAGTAAGACAATTAGGTTATAAAATTCGTCCTAATTTCGATATAATTAATAATGCTAATTTTAAAAGCATATTGGAATTGTTATTCCCTGCTGTATTAAGCTCAACAGTCGGACAAATTCATATTTATGTTGATATGTTCTTTGCCTCATCATTAAACGAAGGTGTTTGGACAGCAATAGGTTATGCAAACAGAGTTTTTCAATTTCCTGTAGGGATTTTGGTGACGGCGTTTTTGGTACCGTTGTTCCCGATATTTTCAAGATTAGTCGCTGACAATGATATGCAAGGTATTCGAACCTATTTTAATAAAGGGGTAGGTGTATTATTTTTTGGCGCTATACCAATTATAATCGGTATTCTTGTTCTTGGTATGGATGGAATAAGATTAATATTCGAACGTGGGGCTTTTGATTCTCGTGCGACATTTATGGTTACGGAAGCTTTATGGTTCTTGTCTTTTTCAATTTTGCCTTATGTGTTCAGAGATAGTATTACTCGTGTTTATTATTCGTTTAATGATTCAGCAACTCCTTTTATTGTAGCATTTTCGTCTATAGTTTTAAAAGTCTTGTTGAATATACTTTTTATAAAACAACTTCATTTAGGTATTGGCGGAATAACATTGTCAACATCTTTGGTGACACTATTTAATGCTTGTGTTTTAGGTGTTTTAATTTCAAAGAAAATCAAAATGAACTATGGTGTATTGTTCAAAAACCTCGGTAAAATGTGTATTGCCGGTATAATAACATTTGCAATATGTTTTGTTATCGGTTTGGGATTTGACAAATATATAGAACTTCCTAAGTATGTATTTGAATTGGTGAAAATCGGAGTTGTCGGCATTATATGTTTGGTTGTATATGTTTGGCTAAACATTGTATTTAAAATGGGATATTCGCAAGAACTTTTTGATAGAGTTCTTGCAAAAATAAAGAGGGGCTAAAAGGCAAGAATATGAAATTAAAAAATGAACAAGAAATAATTGATGTTTTAAGAAATGATGGTGTAATCGCATATGTAACCGATACAGTTTGGGGATTGGGTTGCCTTCCCGACAGCGAAAAAGCTGTCAAAAAAATTTACGAAATCAAAAAACGAGAAGCCCAAAAACCATTGATTTTAATGTCAAATGAAGTTTATAATTTGCTTGATTACGTTGAACCAATGCCCAAGTCAGCATGCCAGCTTGTAAAAAAATATTTCCCGGGAGCTTTAACGCTTGTAGTGAAAAAAAGTGAAAAAACTCCGGATTATATTACTTCTAACATGGATACGGTTGGTATAAGAGTTCCAGATAATGCGGTTTTTAAACGCATTTGCGAAATTATACCAAATCATGTGTTAGCAACAACAAGCGCAAACCTTTCGCATCAACCTTCTGCAAAATCATTCAAACAAGCATTTGAGAATATGAACGGTTTAGCAGATTTAATTGTTGAAGATTACGGACATACCTGTAAAGGTTTGGAATCTACTGTTTGCTGTGTTTTTAATGATGAAATTAAAATATTCCGTCAAGGTGCAATTACTATTTCTTAAAAGCTTCTGCAATTGATTTGTTATAATCCGGTCTTAAAATACCAACTTCAGTAATAATACCTGCAATGAGTTCATGCGGAGTAACATCAAAACCCGGGTTGATAATATTAACACCTTCAGCACAAATTGTTTTACCGTTTATATGTGTAACTTCATCGTGTGAACGTTCTTCAATAGGAATTTCATCACCTGATTTTATGCTTGTATCAATTGTTGATAACGGTGCAGCAATATAAAAAGGTATATTGTGATATTTAGCAGCAATAGCAACAGTGTAAGTTCCGATTTTGTTTGCAGTGTCACCATTTGCTGCAATTCTATCAGCTCCTACAACTACCATATCAATCATACCTTTTTTCATAAAATATGAACACATTCCGTCAGTAATTAATGTTGTAGGGATTCCGTCCATTGTAAGTTCAAGAGTTGTAATTCTTGCTCCCTGTTGACGAGGACGTGTTTCATCGGCAAAAACCTGAACTGTAGGGTCATTTGCGAACGCAGAACGAACAACACCAAGTGCAGTTCCGTAACCTACAGTGGCAAGTGCACCTGCATTACAGTGTGTCAAAATAGTTGCGCCTTTAGGTACAACTTCCGCACCAAAATTTCCAATTCTTTTGTTGATTTCAATATCTTCGTTTTCTAACTTAATACCATTTTGTTTAAGTTCTTCTATTATTCCGTTAATATCGGATTTTGAGTTCTTAATTATGTCTTTTTGTTTTTCTACTGCCCACATTAAATTTACGGCTGTAGGACGTGAAGTAGCCATATAATCAGCTTTTTCAAGAAGTTTTTCAATAAATTCTTCACGAGTAAGATTTTCTTTTGCAAGCTCCTGTGCATAAAGAACAACACCATGTGCACCCGCAATTCCGATAGCCGGTGCTCCTCTGACTATCATCGTTTTTATGGCATCAAACATTTCTTGTCCGCTTGTAATATTCACGTATTTAAATTCGTACGGAAATAGCGTTTGATCAACCATTTTTGAATATGTGTCAACCCATTCGATTGTTCTTATTTTTGATTTAAATTCTTTCATTTTACCTCACAATTATTTTTTCTTTATAGTGTTATACAATTCTATTCCATAAAAAGTCAAAAATCCGGAAAATGCGTTTACTGTTGCACTTAAAATACCCATAAATATTACAAGTACAATAATTAAGCCTATACTTGCATTACTAAGAGCAAGCGATACTCCGTAGTTTGGATAATATTGAAAAATTTTAGCAAGTGCAATAATTATTGGAATATAAAAAACGGAAAAACCTATGAAGGAAACAAATCCGCTTAACGCACCTAAAATGACGCTTTCTTGAATTGTTGAAAGACAAAGGATTTTATGTTTTGTCATAAACAATATTACACCCACTGCCGATAGACATAATAAGCTCCAAAAAGCTGCTTGTCCGATAAATGGGATTACCGTTACAATTCCCAGAACAGCTCCGAGGAAAAGACTTAATAATACAGATTGTTTTAAAATGATTTTATTCATAAAACGCTCCTTGTATGGCAAATTGCTATAGCAATAGAATCTACGGTATCATCTAATTTAGGAAGTTCATTTGTTCCCAGTGAAAGTTTTACCATTTGTTCTACTTCTTTTTTATCAGCTCTGCCGTAACCTGTCAAGACCTGCTTAACTTCAATCGGTGTATATTCATATATTGGTACACCAAATTCTTCAAGAGCCGCCAGTATTACACCTCTTGCATGTGATACAGGCATAACTGTTGTTTGATTTTTGAAATAAAACAACTTTTCAATTGCAGCTTGAGCCGGTTTATATTTATCAAGAAGAGAACGCATGTCATTTAATATTTCCAAAAGTCTTTTGGATTCACTATCTTTTTTCGATGTTTGGATTGAACCGGAATGCAAAAGAGTTACATTCTCACCGTCGAAATCGATAAGACTGTAACCTACAATTGCCATACCGGGATCTATTCCTAAAATCTTCATATTTGCATTATAACACAATAAAAAACCACTTTATAAAAAGTGGTATTACGAAATTTAATAGGAAAAAAGGATAAAGGTAATAATATAAACTATTAGCCGAATGTCTTAAATGAATTTTGGACATTCTTATCAATTACATTTTTAACAGAATCATATTCAGTTTGTAATGCGTTGTGTTCTGAATCTAATTTTTTAAGTTCCAAATCAATTTTCTGGTCTTTCTTTTCTAAGGCGGCTGTATCTTGAGTATATTTTGCTTCAACCATTGCGATTTGACGTTCGTCAGAAACTTCTTGAATTGCATCATCATCACTTAACGTAGTTGATTTAAAATCTCTGTCAACAGCAGAATAATATTCTAATAATAATTTGCCTTCTTTTAATTGTTGTTCAAACCATTTATTATCTTTTATTGTATCGGCTTCACTGGATTCAGTGTAATAACCTGCTGATGCCATTTTGTTAAATATATTTTGGTAGTATGATAATTTGTTTGTCACTTCTGCATTTTTGGCCGGAGTGTCTAATCTGTTTGAAGCTGAAGTATTATTATAAACAGCTTCTGTTAAGGCAACTGCATAATCGTAAAGTTCTCTTTGTTCTTTAGTAGTACCTTCAAAGTTTAGAGCTTTAGTATTTCCGTTGATTGAATACGTTGCATATCCTTTAAACGGGTCAGTATCACCGTTAAATTGTACATAACCGTATGTTACATTCGGATTTTCATCACCATGTTCATCGTCATAGAAACTCAATCCAACAGCTTGAAGATATTTATCCCATGCTTCATGAACCTTTTGTTTAGCAGTTTCTTTATCAGTTGTATCTATATCGCATTGTGTGTAACCTAATGCTGCAATAAATTCATTATAATTACCGTTTCCTTTTTCAAATGCTTTTGCAAGTTCTTTAGTTACAAGAACTTTACCTTTTGTATCAGTAATTACATATTGCTTGCCACACGCAACGGTATTATAACCTGTCATAAGTCCGTAAGATATGTCTGTATAATTTGCATCGGAACCGTTAAACCCAGTGAGGACTGTCAGCTTAGTAGCTTCAAGAGCCGCATTGTATTCTGCATTAATCTGCTCTGTTTCATCCGCCAGACGCTGTTTTGAATACGAAAGAGCTTGACCGCTGTTTTCGTTATCCGTCAGTCTTGCGGTAATGCTGAGCAAACGTGCTTGTGATGCTGACATTCCCATTGGTTCTAAGGTTCCTTTCAAAATCGTAACTTATATTCTTATTTACGGCTGTATTTTCTAAAAACTTTAAACTTTCACACTGAATTATTAACAAAATGTAACAATACTATTGCAACAATATTTTAAGTTTTTATAAGAAAATTGCTGAATTTTATATGTTTCTGCTATGATGGTAACAGGTGGTTAGCCGAAATTACTTTTTTAAACCCCGAAAGGAACAAATATGAAGAGAATTTTTACAGTATTTTTAGCACTTTTATGCAATATTCAAGCAGCAAATGCCGTGAATGTTGATGCGTTAATGGACAAGTACGTTGCGCCTGTTTCTGACAGTATCGCTAACGTGATTTTTTATCCTTTGACGTTTGGTGAAACACAAATTCCGATTATCATTTTTTGGATTTTGTTCGCCGGAATATTTTTTACTGTATTTTTTAAAGGTATTTCTATATGGGGTTTAAAACACGCTATTGAAACCGTTGCAAAACCTGCTGATAAAAATTCAGATTCGAACGGTGAAGTTTCATCATTTCAAGCTCTTGCAACTGCTCTTTCAGGAACAATCGGTATAGGCAGTATTGCAGGTGTTGCAATTTCAATATCTATAGGTGGTCCCGGTGCAGCTTTTTGGATTTTCGCAGGTGCCCTGTTAGGTATGTCAATTAAGTTTGTTGAAGCTACGCTTGCAGTAAAATATAGAAGATTTAACCTTGACGGAACTGTTTCCGGCGGACCTATGCATTATATTGCACACGGACTTACACGTAAAAAACTCCGTTGGCTCGGTCAACCTTTATCCGCAATATTTGCTGTACTTTGTATAGGTGGCGGTATTACAGGCGGTAACATGATTCAAATTAACCAAACTGCTCACCAAATTATTTTCATTACCGGTGGAGAACAAAGTATTTTCCATGGCTTTGCTTGGGTTTTAGGTGCAATAGCTGCTATTCTTATCGGTATGGTTGTTATGGGTGGTATTAAAAGTATTGCAAAAGTTACAACAATTTTAACTCCTACAATGTGTGCTATGTACATTATTTCAGGTTTAATTGTTATATTGGCTAATTTTACAAATATTCCGCATGCAATTGCTTTAATTATAAAAGAAGCTTTCAATCCTACAGCTGTTGCCGGTGGGGTATTTGGAACAATTATTATAGGTTTAAGACGTTCTGTTCAATCTAACGAAGCAGGAACAGGTGCTGCAGCAATTGTTTATGCAACTGCGCAAACTAAAGAACCCGTATCACAAGGTTTTGTAGCATTATTAGAAACATTCTTAACAGGTGTTTTATGCTTGTTTACTTCATTTGCAATTGTATTTTCCGGTGCATGTACACATGCTGCAAAAGAAATTTCAGGGATTGAACTTGCATCAAATGCTTTTCAATCAGTAATTCCTTTCTTCCCTGTTATTTTGTCAATTATTGCTGTTATGTTTGCAATGTCAACATTAATCAGCTGGGCTTATTACGGACAAAAAGCTTGGACATTCTTGTTAGGTGAAGGTAAAAAACGTGTACTTACATTTAATTTAATTTATTGTTTGTTTATTATAATCGGTTCTGCTATGAACGTAAAATCAATTATTGATATTACAGATGCAATGATGATTGCAATGTGTGTACCAAACATTATCGCTTTATACGTTCTTGCTCCGGAAATTAAACGTGATTTAATCGATTATTGCAAACGTCACAATGTAGGTAAAATAATGACAGGTTTTGCAAAAACTGCACCTGTTGTAGCTGAGGAAAGTGAAACATGTCAGATTGTCAAATAATAGTTACGGTGTCAGGTGTTGATAAAGTCGGAATTGTAGCAAAAGTTTCGACTGCATTAGCGATGCTGGAAGTTAACATTGAGGATATTAAGCAAACTATTATGCAAGGGCATTTTGTGATGTTTCTATTGGGTAATATTGCAAAATCAAAGTTTTCATTTAGCGAAATTAAAGAGAATTTAACAAAAATCGGTGATGAACTTGGAATGGAAGTTTGGGTTCAGCGCAAAGATATATTCGATAAAATGCACAATGTTTAAACTGTATTTTATAAGTAACAAAAAAGAGCTCCTTTTAAAGGAGCTCTTTTGGTGAAATTTTATATTCTCTATACACTTGCTAATGCAGTTGCTTCTTTAACAACAGCTTCAAGAGCTTCAAGAGCATCAACCGGTAATTTATCAATGCCGGCTTTTTCTGTTTCTCTTGATTTAACGAAGTTAATTCTGTCGTTCATACGAGGAACGAATTGTGAAGCGTATTCTTTATTAGAGAATGAAGCATCAAAGCCTTCAACATCCATAATTTGAATATCTGAGAAGTTTTCCCATTTATGGAATTTAGCTGAACCTTCAACGATAGCTTCAATAATACCCAAAGTGTGTTTAGGTTGAACTTTAGTACCCATAAACTCACCTGTGTTCAAGATATAGCAATCTACACCGTCTTCAATCAATTGTTTAAATCTTGTGTAATCAACTGACAACGGATAAACTCTGAATGGGTTCGCGTATGGTTCAACAACCAATGCATTCGGGTCAACACCTGCAGCAAGTCTTTCAGCTGAAGATCGTTTTGTTGCTAATGTAGCACCCATTGCAGAACCTAATGAAG
>CAYUIW010000037.1:0-428 GCA_964444905.1 uncultured Muribaculaceae bacterium | reverse complement strand
ATTAATAGGTTGGTCAATTCTGTCAACTCTGTTTGGTGACCACAATTTTGATTTAACAGCACGACCGTTACCGTTTCTGATATCTTCTGTAACAGAAACAACTTTACCGTCAGCAAGAGCGATAGCACCTGCGTTTTGTTGAGTCAAAATGTATTTATTATCTTCGCAACCGATAGGATAATCTGCTGTTTTGTCGAAGTAAGCCGGTTCAAGAGCGATAGTGTATTTATCATGAACATTGATGATAAATGCGTCATCGTGAAGAACTGTAATATTGTATTTGTTGTTGTGTTTTGCGTGAGTAATAGTTGATTTACCTGAACCTGACAAACCAAATACTGCTACTTGGAATGATTTACCGCCATCAAGGTTGTAACGTTTCATACCACCGTGGCAAGAAGCGTAACCGTTACGAGCTGCACAACCCC
>CAYUIW010000036.1:0-17770 GCA_964444905.1 uncultured Muribaculaceae bacterium | reverse complement strand
AAATGCAATTAAGACGTTTAACAGGATTAGAACAAGATAAAATTAAAGCTGAATATGATGAATTATTAAAGAAAATTGCAGAATATGAAGATATTCTTGCAAGTCGTCAAAAAGTTTTAAATATTATTAAAACTGAACTTTTGGAAGACAAAGAAAAATACGGCGATGACAGAAAAACTCAAATTTTGCCGGAACAAGGCGAAGTTACAATTGAAGATTTGACACCGAATACTCCAATGGCTGTGTTTATTACACATCAAGGATATTTGAAACGTATTTCACTTGATACATTTGAACGTCAAAACCGTGCAACTCGTGGAAAATCAGGTATCAAAACAAAAGAAGATGATGATATTCAACATTTCTTTACCGCTATGATGCACGATAAAGTGTTGTTCTTCTCTTCAAAAGGTACTGTTTACAGTCTAAATGTTTATGACTTCCCAGAAGGAGGTCGTCAATCTAAGGGCTTGCCTATTGTAAATGTTCTTCCTATTGATCAGGATGAAAAAATTACGGCAGTTGTACCGGTTAGCACATTCTCTCACGATTTGAATCTTATAATGTTGACTAAAAAAGGTTACATCAAACGTATTGAACTCGACAATTTTGCAAATATCAGAAGAAACGGTATTATCGCAATTGGACTTGAAGAAGACGATAAATTGAATTGGGTTAAACTTGCGACTGCAAAAGACGAAATTATTATCGGAACATCTTGCGGTATGGCAATTCGTTTCCCAATCCAAGATTTAAGACCGCTAGGCAGAAGTGCACGTGGTGTAACTTCAATGAAATTGAGAACTGGTGACGAGATTGTTGGTTGCGATATAGTTCCGAAAGATTATGATGCTGATTTGTTAGTAGTTACATCTGACGGTTTTGGAAAACGTACTAAACTTTCAGAATTCAGAACTCAAAATAGAGGCGGTATCGGACTTATTGCAACAAAATTCAAATCCGGTACATCAAGACTTGTTGCGCTTACTATTGTAAATGACAGTGATGATATTATGCTGGTAACTGCAAATGGTATTGTTACAAGAATTAATGCCGGTTCAATTTCACAACAAGGAAGACCTGCAACAGGTGTAAGAGCTCAAAATCTTGTTGATAATGATACTGTTGTTTCAGTAAATAAAATTATCAATCCTGATGAAGATGATGTCACAATAAAAACCGACAATCCGCAAGCTCCGACAGAAGAAGTTGAACAAACCAGTCTGTTAGATAATCAAGAGTAGAAAAAACGCCTCAAATGAGGCGTTTTTTATTATACGAGTTTGATAAAATATTAAGAAATGTTAACCGGTCTAAAATTCAATAGTAGAGAGTGTTTTTACACATTTGTTTTTTTAATATTCATGCTGTGAGGCAATTTTTTTGTGACAAATTTGTTTATATAAGTACGGGGAACAAATCAAGGGGATACGAATTATGACTTGGGGAACAATTTCAGGCGGACCAATAAATTATTGCACTTGGAACTCATTGTATCCGTTCAATTACACAAGTAATTACGGAGGACAATACCAGTTCAACGTAATGCCTCTTGGCACTTCTTATCAAGATGCTTTTGCAATGAGAAACTTAGGTAATCCTTGGTTTACAGGTGCTAGTTATTTGAACAGTGTAATGCAAATGTTCACTCCAAATTATACAAACATGGCATTAAATGCAGCTTCATACAATCAAGGTTATGAAATTGGTACACAATTAGGCAACAGAACATTGTTCCAACTTGCTGCAAATGACATAACATCTTTGAAATCTCAACTTGAACAAACAATTAATTCAGACAAATTAAATGAAGAACAAAAACAACAACTTAAAGAATACAAACAACAAGTTGAAGAACTTGAAAATAAATTACGCAATGTTGAAACTTTAAGACAACAAGGTGCAACATCTGCAGAAATCAGAGAAGTTATTAATGGTATTCGTGCAGAATTTACAGAACTTAAAAACAAAGTTCAAGAAGCTGCAAACAAAATTTTAGCTGATGTAAACAATAATGAAAACAACAACGAAGAAGTTGAAGAAACAGAAGAAGTTGAAAATAACGAAAATACAGAAAATACCGATGAAAATAAAAATGACAACAAAAAAACAGGCAGACCAAACGAACTTGGAAAAGCTCCTGCTAACAAAGAAATTAGAGAATGGGCTTCCAAATTCAACAAGTCAATCAATGTTTGGTACGGAACAGATGACGACAACTTTGAAGCTGCTTTAAATGAAATTGATGAATCAAATATTATGGAATATGTAAATTATTACAACAGCCACTATGCAGGTAAAGGTTTCTTCTTTGACTTTCTTGCAGATGCAGAACACGGTCAGAAAAAAGACTTCACTCCAAAACTTTTAAATGCATTGGAAACAAGAGCAGAAGCTCTCGGAATTGAAGACGAAATCGCTGATGAAGTTTCTGTTATCAATGACGAATTGAATGACTGTAACATTTCCAAAACTATTATTTCAAAAAGATTAGAAAGCATTGCAGCTAAAATAAATGCAGCTGAAAATGTTTCAAAATAGATTTTAAGTTAAATTCCTCATAAAGTAGTAAAAGGTTAATAGGTAGTAGTGAACGCCCGCTAATAAAGCGGGCTTTTTATTATTTTAGAAAATTCTCTGCAAGTACAATATCACTTTGCGTTGTGATTTTTATATTCTTGTAACTTCCATCAATTATATACACATCACAACCAAGTGTTTCCAGCATTCCTGCATCATCCGTAAAATTTTGTCCTGCGAATTTGTCATGTGCAAATCTTATCAAATCGTATTTGAAGGCTTGAGGAGTTTGCGTATTGTACAATTTTGAACGGTCAATGGTGTTGATTATCTTACCGTCTTCAACCTCTTTAATTGTGTCAATTGTTTTAGTCATAACACTTACAGCATTTTTTTCTTTTACAAAATCGATTACACGATTTATTAATTCCGCAGAAATAACAGGTCTTGCTCCATCATGAATTAAAACATAATCAGATTTTGTAGCTTTTAATCCGTTATAGACCGATGCCTGACGACAAATACCACCTTCCACAATTTTATGATTAAACATTCCCGAAAGTTCTTCTTTTATCGATTTATTGGCACAAATTATTATTTCGTCAACATCAGATTGTTCAAATGCTTCAATTGTCCAACGAATAACTTCTTTACCGTTAATTTTTTCAAGAAGTTTGTTTTTATTCCCAAATCTGCTGGAAGTTCCGCCTGCTGTTATAATTGCTGAAATTTTCATATACTCTTACCTATTTAAAATGATTATAAACCTTTTCGTTAATATTTACAATTATATTTCCATCGATTTCAACTCCGCAACCTTCTTTAACTTCACCTATTACAAATGAATTCGGAACATCAAAATCTTTGTCCACACAAGCTACAAGTTGATAATCTTCCCCACCGTAAAATATAAGATTTTTGTAATCTTCAAATTGCTCAAGTTCTTTATCATAAGGAATTTTGTCAAAATCTACAGACATCAATACTTCGCTTTGGTTTGCTATTTGCTGTAATGCATCCATTAAACCGTCAGAAGTGTCCATCATAGCATAATTCCCTGATATATTTGTAGCTATATCTTTTGAAAATTTTAGTTGTGCTTTAGGCATAAGATGTGCTTTTATAAACTTACTGTCAGTTAATCCTGCATAAAGCTGTTTTAGTCCTGCCCCACTTGAACCGTGGACCCCTGAAATAATTATTTTCTGTCCAATTTTCGCAAAACTTCTTGACGAAATTACTCTGCCTTGAGTTTTACCAATAGCTGTAACTGAAATATAAATTTTGTCACTTCCGGTAATATCTCCACCGACTACTTCAACTGTATCACATGCATCTTTTAATCCCTTATAAAATTCTTCGACGAAATCTTCATTAATATCTGTAGGTAACGACAATGAAACCGTCAAATAAGCGGGTATTGCACCACTTGCCGCTATATCAGAAATGTTTACCATAGCAGATTTCCAGCCAAGTTGGTAAGCAGTAGTGAATTTACGTAAAAAATGTACACCTTCAACAAGACTATCCGATGTAACCACAATTCCTAAATCTTTTAAATATGCACAGTCATCACCGATATAATCGGATTTAAGGGTGTTTTTTATTATCTGTATAAATTCTTTTTCTTTCATTGTTACATATCTAGTTCTGTAAGTGTTATAAACTCTTGGACAAGTGCTTTATTCCACTTTTTACCGGCATCCTTTTTAATTTCAGCCAATGCATCTTCAGGTCTTAATTTAGCCCTGTAAGGACGATGTTCAATTAGTGCAAAGTATGCATCTACAATCAAAATAATCTGTGATGCCAATGGTATTTCATCTTGAGCAATCTGTTTCGGATAACCGGAACCGTCCCAATTTTCATGATGGTTTTCAATAATAGGAATTACATCCTGAATATATGAAATCGGTTTTAAAATTTCTCGTGCTGCAATCATTGGATGTTCTTTTATGTGAGTTTTTTCATCTTCAGTCAAAGGACCTGTTTTTTGCAAAAGTTCTGATGGCAACATAAGATTACCGATATCATACAAGAGCATTGCAATACGCAATTTATCAATTTCTTCTTTCGGCAAATCAAATCTCTTTGCTAGACTAACCGCCATAAGAACTTTTAGTTTCATAATTCCTTGCGTATGCATTGGATTATATGTTTTGGTTAAGATATCAGATACAGCATACAAAATATCTTTAGACATTTCATTTTTATCTTCAGCATGCTTAAGTTTGGCGCATAAGTCTTTGGATAATTCTTGGGAAATTGGGATTTTGTGTTTTGAAAGAATTTCAACAAAAGTATTAACTGCAATTTCTTGCCAAGAAGTTTCCGAAATCGGTTTTGCAATAGTGACCTGATTTCTACCGTTACGCTTTGACTGATACATAGCCTGATCGGTAAGTTCAAGAACTTCTTCTATATTATCGGAATGTTCAAGAAAAGTTCCAACTCCGACACTTGTTGTAATATGCCCGACGACATCAAGTTCTTGAGCTTCTATAGCTTTTCTAATTCTTTCTGCAGCGGTCATTGCACCTTTTGAATCAACACCGGGAAGAAGAATATTAAATTCTTCCCCACCCATTCGGGCTGGAATATCGATTGAACGTGCATTGCTTTTTAACACTTCTGCTACGGTTTTTATCGCCAAATCGCCATATGCATGTCCAAATTCATCGTTAATTTTCTTCAAATAATCTAAATCTAAACCGATAATTGAAAGCGGTTGTTTTTGACGTTCAGCACGTGCGACTTCTTTTTTGAGTGATTCTTCAAAATATCTTCTGTTATAAAGTCCGGTAAGGCTGTCAGTATGAGCTTGTTCTTTAACAGCAAGAAATAAGTCCGTAATCGTTATCGACATTTCAATTTGTTGAGCAAAAAGGGTTAAAAAATCTGCTTCGGCAGTAGCCAATTCATCACGGGATGTGAACACACAAAACCAACCAAAATCTTTTCCTAAAGGACTTAATGGGATTATTATAAGAGATTTGCATGGTTGATTTGTAACAGCATTTTCTATGGCTTTGTCATCCAAATCAGGCATAATATATTTAAGAGTTCCGCCTAAATCTCTTGTTTGGACAATTTTTTTATTAGTAATTGTATCAGCGTAAATTCCGTCCGGATCATAAGTGAGTCTTCTCGTTTCAATAGGTTTACCGATAATTTTGTTGACTCGTGCAATGGCAGAATCTTTTGACTGAACAACAATTTGCATAAAATCACCTTGTTCATCATGCATTTTCCTTATAATAGCACAATGCAGGTACCCGAGTTCACCGTAAATAGTATCAACAACTTTTTCAAGAACACTTTCCAACGGAGTTGAAGAATTCATCATATCCCATACGTGTTGCAACGTTACCATACGTTTATTTGCGGCATTCAATTCTACAGTACGGCTTTCGATTTCTTTTTCTAATTGGAGATTGCGTTCATAAATTTCCAAATAGTCTTGTTTCTCGCCATAAATACTGCGTTCAATTTGCGCGACCATACGTCTATATTCTTTTATTTTATCGAATAAACTCATTAATCACCCTTTTGAATAATACTATTATACAGCATTTAACTTATTTGATAACAGTTTGTTAACAATATTTACTAACTCTTCCGTTTTAGGATAGCACGTACAAGCACACTTATTTTCCTTAAGTTTACATTTACGTTTGAAACACGGTTGACAAGGCAAATTACCTGTAACAGCTATATATTTACTTTCGTCACCGATAGGTGCAAGATATTTTAGCGGTGTGCATGTAAATATAGTTATTACAGCAGGTTTTTGAGTCGCCCATGCTAAATGTGCACTTCCTGAATCAGGTGCAATTACAATATCAGCACGAGAAAAAAGTTCTGCAAGTTCAGGAATGCTGGTTTTTCCCGCAAGATTAAGATAATTTTCGCCGCCAATGTATGTTATAAGTTCATTATCATTTGGTCCGCCTGTGAATACAATGTCGCATTTATCTTTGATATTTTCTACTAAAGTTTTCCAGTTATCCTTGTTCCAGAACTTGGGTATCCATGTTGTAGCCGGCGCAATTACAACTAACGGCTTTTTAATATCTTTTAAAAGTTCATCAATCTTTACTTTAATTTCTTCAGAACGTTCCGGCAACGTAACTTTTACATCATTAACATCACACCCCAAATACGCTGCATATTTCATATAATTTCTTATAACCGGTAAATTGTGATGTTCTGTTATACGTGGGATGATTTCATTTGCACCTAAAATAGAAAATTCCCTTGCTTGTTTTGAAATAATTCTTCTTTTTGCACCGCAAAATAACATCCAATAAAGACTTTTTAACATCATTTGTGCATCAATTGCGATATCAAATTTTTCTGCACGAATTTGTTTTAAAATAGCAAAATATTCCTTAAAACTTTCAAAAGAAAATCCACGTTTTTTCCATTTTTGTACCGGTGCAAGAATAACTTTATCAAGACACGGATTACCTTCAAGAACTTGAATACCTTTTTCAGAAACAAGCCAAGTGATTTCGTACCCTGCATTTTTTAAAGAATTTGCGAGTGGAATTGTGTGAATGACATCCCCTAAAGATGATAGTCTTATTAAAAGAATTTTTTTACCCATTATTACCTTTCTAAAAATGCAGCACCAACAACTCCTGAAAAATCACCCAATGCAGCCTTTTTAAATTCAATTTTTGTGACCGGAACCGGAAGTGCACGTGCTTTAGCTTGCTTGACGACTTTTTTATAAAAATAATCAACCGCATCAATTAATCCGCCACCCAACACAACCAATTGCGGATTAATAAAATTGATTACACTTGCTATTCCACCGGATAAGTATTCAGCTGCTTCATCAACATATTGTGTAACCAGTTCATCATTTCTATCAATTGAATCACGAATCATATGAGAAGTTATTGATTTACCATTTTCCATATAATCCAAAATTACCGAATATCTTCCTTTTTTTAGTGCACCTTCAATACGTCTTTCAATAGCAGAACGTGATGCGTAAGCTTCAAGACATCCGTGAGCTCCGCAAGCACATGGACGACCGTTTAAATCCACAATAACATGGCCAATTTCCCCAGCGGTTCCTGTTGCACCTTTAATGACTTTACCGTCTTTTACTATTGCAGACCCGACACCTGTCCCTACAAAAATGCATACAACATCATCATAACCTTTTGCTGCTCCAAATTTAAGTTCTCCCATTGCAGCAATTTCAACATCATTACCCAAATATACAGGTATATTAAAATGTTCTTGTATCTTTTCTTTTATATTTAAATCATAACAATCAAGATTAACAGCCGCAATTAAAATACCGTTTTCTCTATCAACCTGACCTGCTGCTCCAACTCCTATGGATTGAATTTCACTTAAAGCGATGTTGCTTTCGTCTAAAAGTTCTTCAATTCCTTCCAACATTTTTCGAACTATATTTTTAGGTCCTTTATCTTTTTTCGTTTTCTTTTTAACGAAATGAACAACTTCTCCTGTTTCTCTATTCACAAGAGCGATAAGAACTTTTGTTCCGCCTAAATCAATTCCTATTGAAAACTTTTTCATATATTGAAATTATATATAAAAAATAAAAAATCGTCCACAATTTTAACGCAAAAAATATCTGATTTTTTTATTTATCTTGCATAAATCGCATTTTTGTCAACATTTAGTTCTGAAGGTTTATAATTTTTTAAGTATTCAATAGCATCTTCCGGAGTTTGAGCTATATAATAAATACTTCTCATATTTTTATTGGCAAATTTTTGCTCAATTACAACTTCAAAAAATTCTATTAATTTATTATAAAATCCGTTTGAATTTAAAATAATAACCGGTTTTTTATTATACCCCAATTGTTTTTGAACAATCATTTCCGAAATTTCTTCAAGCGTGCCAAATCCCCCGGGAAGAGCAATAACCGCATCCGAAATACTATCCAGCTTGGCTTTACGTTCACGCATACCTTCAGTTACGTAAAATTCATCACAACCTTTAGTAAAAACTCCCATGCTTTGCAATTTTTCCGGCATTACACCTATAAGTTTTGCCCCATTTTCTTTCGCTGCATTTGCGCACGCCCACATTAAACCGAGATTACTTCCGCCATATACCATATCGTAATCATTTGCACCCAAAAGGTTACCAAGTTCGGCAGCCTCTTTATAATAAATTTCATCCAAAAAATTTGATGATGATGCAAAAACACAAACTCTTTTAATCATTAAATCCCCCGCCTATTCGATAGTAGTAGGAACAGGTAACACCTGAACCATCTTTGGAACAATCATTCCTTAATTCATCCATTACTTTGTCATAACCAAATGGTCTTATTTTCCCTTCATTAAATATATATATTCCAAAAATATCTTTACCCCATACATTAGGCGGCAACAATCCGTTTATATCAAACATAATCATAAACCATGCAGAGGTTTCTTTATTATTTGTAATATCTTTTATGCCTATAATTTGTTTACCCGCAAAATACAAATCGGTAAAGTAGTAAAAATCTTTATTAGAAACACGTTTTCCATTCATAAATTTAGGTTTGTAAGAACGTGGAAATTTATCCGTATTGCGAACACGTAAATACGGTTTTATTAACTGGAGTAACAACTTTTCCCGCTGTTCTGCAGTTTCAGCTTTATTAAAACTTTTGAGAATATCGTCATTAGTTTGCGCTGTAATTACATTAAACATATATGTTGCTTTTTCATATCTGTCATTCCAGCGTGTAATTAATTTAGCCTGCAAATAATTTTCAAATTTTATTGGCATAAAAAGCATTATCGCACCTAATATTACAAGGAGCGTAACAGAATATTCAATTTTCCAAAAATGTTTTTTAACCATTTTTATGCCATATCGATTTGTTTTTTTTCTTTTTGGAGTTTGTCATAAACCCACTCAGGAACAAAATTTTTGCCTAATATAATCTGACCGTTCATAATGTTTGGAGTGTGAAAATCCGAACCGCCTGTTACAATTAAGCCCAACTCTTCTGCCATTGATGAAAAATATTCAACACAAGCAGGAGAATGTTTTCTGTGATAAGCTTCTATTCCACGCAAACCATAATTCATAAGGTCTTTAATAAGACTTTCTGCTATATCTAAATCATGCGGATGCGCAATAACAGGAATTCCACCTGCATCATAAATGATTTCTACCGCGTCTTGAGGTGTAACTGTTTTTCTCTGAATATAAACAGGTGAATCTTCATGGATATATTTTGCATATGCCGACATAACACTGTTTGTTCCACCGGCATTTGTTATAGCTTTCGCAATATGCGGACGCCCGATACTGCCACCTTCGGCAACAAGTTTTTTTACATCTTCAAATTTAACTTTGATACCTTCTTTTTTGTGTAGAAGGGAAAGAATTTCTTTTGTTTGTTTAATTCTTGCGGCTTGTTGTGTTTTTAACATTGCCTGAAAATCATTATCTTCAGGATTCATAAAATATCCGAGAATATGTACTTCATAATTTTTGTACAAAGTGTTAACTTCAATTCCTCGAATAAGTTCCAGTTCAACCCCTTTTTCTTGAATGTATTTTTTAGCTACATCATATGCAAGAACATTATCGTGATCGGTTATCGCAATTGCCTGAAGCCCGACATCAACAGCCGTCTCGACAATTTTTTCAGGCGAAAATACACCGTCAGAATAATATGTATGAATGTGCAAATCAGTCTTCATTGTCTTCCTCTTTATCTTTATTACTACATTTAAAAATTCTTTTTATAGCCACAGTTTTACCAGTAGAGGGCACTATTTCAACCTCAACGGCATTCAACTGAGCCGTTTTACCTGCAGCTACTTCGTAACGTTCTGGAATCCCTGTCAAGAATCTTGCAAGTGATGTTTTATATTCCATACCGATAACCCCGTCAGAGGCACCGCAAAAACCTGCATCTGTTATGTATCCCATTCCGTCTATAATATTTTCATCTGCTGTTTGAACATGTGTATGGGTTCCGAAAAATGCGCTCACACCCAGTTCAGAACAATATTTTGCAAAACAAATTTTTTCTGCAGTTGCTTCTGCATGGAAGTCTATGATTACAACAGGTGTAATTTCTTTTAATCTTTTAATTTCTTCTGTTACCATTTCCCATTGAAAATCCACTGCATTAATAAAGACTTTTCCTAATATATTTATAACAGCAATTTTATAATCACCACAATCAAATACTCGACTTCCAACACCTTTTGTTCCGGCAGGATAGTTTATTGGGCGAATTAATTTATCCGCATTTTCAATATAAGTAAAAACATCTCGTTTATCCCAAATGTGGTTGCCGGATGTCATACAATTAACACCATAAGAAATTAAATCATTGTAATTTTTTTCAGTTAACCCAAAGCCATGTGAAGCATTTTCAACATTTGCAATAACAAAATCGTAATCGCTATGTTCAGCCAAGAAATCACGGACCGCAAACCTTCCCGGTTTGCCGACCATATCTCCAAAAAATACTATTTTTATTGTTTTATCTTGTTCTGACATATTTTACCTGTTGAAATATTAAAATGGTTAAAGGTTGAATAATTATTCAACCTTTACAACTGCTAAACTACTTTGCTATTTCAGTAGCTCTAAATTCACGAACAACCGTAACTCTGATTTGTCCCGGATAGTCTAACTCATCTTCAATACGTTTTGCAACATCTCGTGCAAGTTTTTGAGAAGCTAAATCATCAAACATTTCTGCTTGAACTATAATTCTAACTTCACGACCTGCCTGAACGGCAAATGATTGTTTTATGCCATTGAAACTGTTAACAATTTCTTCAATTTTTTGAAGACGCTTAATATAAATTTCAAGTGTATCACGTCTTGCCCCAGGTCTTCCGGCAGAAATCGCATCCGCAATTTTAACAAGAACTGCTTCAATAGTATTTGCGACAACATCTTCGTGATGTGCTTCGATTGCATGAATAATTTCAGGACGTTCTCCATAACGATTAGCAATCTCAACACCGAGCTGAATATGAGTGCCTTCTTGTGTTTGGTCAACAGCTTTACCTATATCATGTAAAAGTCCGGCACGTTTCGCAACTTGTTCATTAGCTCCGAGTTCAGCAGCAAGCATGCCTGCAATGTGACCAACTTCTAATGAGTGTTTCAAAACATTTTGACCGTAACTTGTTCTGTAATACAGGCGTCCCAAAGTTTTTATGAGTTCTTTATTAAGCCCCATAACGCCCATTTCAAAAGCTGCATTTTCACCTTCGGTTTGAATTTTCTTTTCTATTTCTTCACGAGCTTTTTCAACCATTTCCTCAATACGTACAGGGTGAATACGTCCGTCAACAATAAGTTTTTCCAATGCAAGTTTTGCAATTTCACGACGAACAGGGTCAAAACTTGATAATACAACAGCTTCCGGAGTATCATCAATAATCAAATCAACACCGGTCAATGTTTCAAGAGCTCTAATATTACGACCTTCACGTCCGATAATACGACCTTTCATTTCATCGCTGGGAAGAGCAACAACAGAAACTGTAGTTTCAACAACCTGCTCAATCATACAACGCTGCATAGTTGTTGAAAGGATTTCTTTTGATTTTTCAAGAGCTGATTCTTTTATTTTAGCTTCGTTTTCTCTTATTAACTGCATTTGTTCTTGAGCCAAATCGTGTTTTAATTGTTCAAGAAGCATGTTTTTAGCTTCTTCAGCAGACATGCCTGCAATGCGTTCCAATTCTGTTGTTTGTTTTTGAACGATTTCAGCAAGATAATCTTCTTTTTCTAGCAGTTCATCAAGCTTTCTTTGCAATTGCAAATCTTTGTCAGTGTATTCTTGAATTTTATCTTCAAGCATGTCTTCACGCTTAGCCAGTTTTTGTTCTTGGCGTGTAAGCTCTTGTCTGCGTTCCCTTTCTTCTTCGTTAAGTTTATCTCTGTCGTTTTGTAATTCTTCAATTGCTTTAATTCTAGCTTCCTTAAGCAATAATTTTTCTTTTTCTTCTAAATCCAAACGGTCCCTTTGTGTGCTTTGAAGCGCACTTTTAACCTTGTTTTGCTGAATAATTAACACAGCGATTAAGATTATTACCAAAATAATCGCGGCAATCAGTAAAAAGTCCATAAGTGTTTACCTTATCCTATTCTATTTTTCATATAATACACGCAATGCTCGATACATATATCCTATCGAGCTTTTACCAAATTTAATTTAAGTAAATTTTATTGCATATATTTTCAAAAAATATTATCCTACTACATCTGTCTCTATTGTACCATGACATGTGGGTTTTGTATATAGGCAATTTAAAATTTGATACATTTATAATAATAGTGTTATAATAGTGACATAAAAAGGAGAGCAATATGGAAATTAAAGTATCAAATGATGTTAAAAACATCTCTGTTGATGTTCTTGTAATCAGCATGTTTGAAGGTGAAAAAACATCTCAAGAATTAGCAAACACATACGCAATTGACCGTGACGGATTTAAAGGAAAACTTGGACAAACGTACCTTTTACAAACATATGACAAACTTCCTGCTAAAAAAATTCTTGTTGTAGGTTGTGGACAGCGTGAAGAATTTTGTGAGAATGAAGTTCGCACAGTGACATATAAAGCTGTTAAAAAATTACAGCAAATTTGTGCAAAAACCGCAGCATTTGACTTAGATTTAAGTTTCGATTACGGAAAATCAGGAGTAATCGGTGCAATGCTTGCTGATTATGCTTTTGATAAATATAAGAGTGAAAAAGCAACACATGTTAATGAAGTTATTTTTGCAAATGTTTCGGAAGAAAGTGTAAAAGCAGGAAAAGTTTTTGGTGATGCAATGAAATTTACTCGTAATCTTGCAAACGAACCTGCCGCATTTGCAACCCCTTCAAAGCTTGCAGAAATTGCACAAAATATCGAAGGTGTCGAAACAAAAGTTTTTGATAAACCTGAAATAGAAGAAATGAAAATGGGTGCGTTTCTTGCCGTAGGTAGGGGAAGTGCGGAAACTCCTAAATTTATTCATATGAAATACACTTGTCCAAATCCTAAAAAACGTATTGCCATTATCGGTAAAGGTATATGTTTTGATTCAGGTGGACTTGATTTAAAACCGGCTTCATCAATGCTTACAATGCGTGATGACATGTCCGGTGCGGCATGTGTTTTAGGTGTAATGCAAGCATTAAAAGAATTTAATCCACAGATTGAGGTTCACGGGATTATAGCAGCTTGCGAAAACATGCCAAGCGGAACTTCATACAAACCGGGGGATATTTTGACAGCTAAAAACGGTAAAACCATTGAAGTTGACAATACAGATGCGGAGGGCAGATTAACTCTTGCAGATGCACTTGTATATGCTTGTGAACTTGGTGTTGATGAAGTTATAGACATTGCAACATTAACCGGTGCTTGTGTTGTTGCTCTAGGAACTTTTGTTACAGGAATTATGGGAAATAATGAAGAATTAATCCATAATTTAATCAAAACAGCAGATTACTCCGGTGAAAAATTCTGGCAATTACCGATGTACAAAGAATATTTTGATTGTTTGAAATCAGATATTGCGGACATGAAAAATACCGGTTCCCGTCAAGGCGGAGCATCAATTGCCGGTTTGTTTTTACAAGAATTTGTAAAAGACGTAAAATGGGCACATATTGATATTGCCGGAACAGCTTTTCTTGAAAAACCTCAGGGAGAATTTGGAAAGGGTTCTGCTGGTGCAGGTGTCAGGACACTTTTGAATTATATCGTAAGTTAAAAACAGCCCCATTTGGGGCTGTTTTTTACAACAAAATATAATCTGTGGGCAAGCATTGATTAGTAACTTGAAGTTTATCCAACAAATCATCTCTTAACGATATTGAATATTGACTTGCCAAAATTAGATTTTGAAAATTCATATGCATATTCGATGAATTCATCTGCAATCGTATTTTCAGGAATTGCAAAGTTATATACTTTGTTTTGGGATTTTAGGTATTCAACAACTTCATTTTGTTTTACTGTTATCGGTAGTTTATCTTGTATTTTTATCAGATATGCTAAAATATTATAATAAAGATTTTTGTCAGCCTTGAGAGAAAAAACAATTTGTTCATTGTTTTTACCTTGAATTTGTTTATAATATTTTAAAATGTTAACTTTATGGGCAATTGTTTCAGGTTTTAGGCAAAACAATGAAGGTTGTTTTAGTGCTGCTTGAGTAAATAAGTTTTTATCCAACTCAATTAATTTTGCGGATGTTTCAATATTTTGGTTAATTGTTTCAGGTTTTTGATAAAACAACGGAGGTAGTTTTAAAGCGGCTTGAGTAAACAATTTTTTATCCACTCCAATTAATTTTGCGGATGTTTCAATATTTTGGTTAATCGTTTCCGGTTTTAGACAAAATAATGGAGAATGTTTTAAAGCTGCTTGAGTGAACAATTTTTTATCCACTCCAATTAATTTTGTGGTAGTTTCAATATTTTGGTTAATTGTTTCAGGTTTTTGATAAAACAACTGAGGTAGTTTCAAAGCGGCTTGAGTAAATGAGTTTTTATCTACTTCAAGTATTTTTGAAGTTGTTTCAATATTTTGATTAATTGTTTCTGGTTTTAGATAAAATAACTGAGGTCGTTTTAAAGCTGCTTGAGTGAACAATTTTTTATCCACTTCAAGTAATTTTGCGGTTGTTTCAATATTTTGGTTAATTGTTTCAGACTTTTGACAAAATAACTGAGGTCGTTTTAATGCTGATTGAGTAAATAATTTTTTATTCACTCCAATTAATTTTACGGTTGATTCTATATTTTGATTAATTGTTTCCGGTTTTAGGTAAAATAATGGAGGTTGTTCTAATGCAGCTTGAGTAAATAAGTTTTTATCTACTCCAATTAATTTTGCGGATGTTTCAATATTTTGGTTAATCGTTTCCGGTTTTTGATAAAACAACGAAGGTTGTTTTAATGCCGATTGAATAAATAAGTTTTTATCTACTCCAATTAATTTTGCGGATGTTTCAATATTTTTGTTAATCGTTTCCGGTTTTTGACAAAATAACTGAGGTTGTTTTAATGCCGATTGAATAAATAAGTTTTTATCTACTCCAATTAATTTTGCAGTTGTTTCAATATTTTGGTTAATTGTTTCCGGTTTTTGACAAAATAATGAAGGTTGTTTTAATGCGGCTTGAGTAAATAAGTTTTTATCCACTCCAATTAATTTTGCAGATGTTTCAATATTTTGGTTAATTGTTTCCGGTTTTCGACAAAATAATGAAGGTTGTTTTAATGCTGATTGAGTAAACAATTTTTTATCCACTTCAAGTATTTTTAAGGCCTTTTCAATATTTTGATTAATTGTTTCTGGTTTTTGACAAAATAACTGAGGTTGTTTTAATACTACTTGAATAAATGATTTTTTATCCACTCCAATTAATTTTGCGGTTGATTCTATATTTTGGTTAATTGTTTCAGGTTTTTGATAAAATAATGAAGGTTGTTTTAATGCAATTTGAGTAAATAAGTTTTTATCCACTTCAATTAATTTTGCGGTTGTTTCAATATTTTGGTTAACTGTTTCCGGTTTTAGATAAAACAATTGAGGTTGTTTTAATGCTGCTTGAGTAAATATTTTTTTATCTATTTTAAGCAGTTTAGAAGTGTTATTTATATTAGAATTAAGATCATCAATAGAGTCTTTATACCTTAGCAAGTAAATATGATTTATTATAATATCTATTACTTCATTTTTACTTAAATTTAAATTAAAAGTTTCAATTAATTTATCTGCAAATAATTCATATTCTTTCGGTAAACTACCGTTATCTAACTGGATTTTTGCGATTGCTTGCTTGATATAACGACTTATTAAAGTCCTATCAGGTCCGTTTTTATCTGCGATTTTGGCATAAGTTTCCCCGCTAGCACGTTGAGTGAGCAAGTCTTGTTCTTTTTTTGATAGTGTTTCAGAAAGTTTTTGTATCTTGTTTAATTGTTCCAAGCGTTCATCAGGTGAAGCAGCTGATTTTGGCTTTAGAATATCTTTTTCGGATATTTTTGCTTCCATCGTTCTGTTGTCATTGACACTTATATTTTTGTTGAGAGAAAACGTTCCCTTACGGTAGTCTTCTAATATTTCTTCTTTCCCGGGTTTTGTTTCATTTAAGATTTTTAATAAATTTTCAGTATTTAAATCTTTAATATTTTCGAGAGTTTCTAAAAAGGTTAAATACAATCTTTGCAAGAAATCTTCTCGCTTATATATAGAACCTGATTTTATTTTTGCTTCTTTTTGTAAGTGTTTATCAAAAATATCAAAAAGCTCAAGCTTTGCCTGTTCTTGTTTCGCAGGGATATTCATTGAGCGCAATAAATTATCTGTACGAGTTGTTTCGTCTTTGTTTAATGAAATCGCTTTAAACGATATGTTGTTATTAAAACCAATTTGCATATTATAGTAAAGTTCCTAAAAATTATTTTTTGCTAAATAATTTTTATTTGCACATTGTTTGATTATTTTCCACCTCTAAAACTCGCTAGTGTCTTTGCAAAAAGACAGTTGGTTTAATAATTTTGAACAGGGAGTTTGATTATTCAAAATCCAAATTTTTGATATTTTCAATATCTTTAGAACTTCCCCAATTTTTGTCATATAACTTTTGCTCAACAAATTTATTAAATGAAGAATATTTCCAATCTTTAACAGCTTCTACTAACTTGTGCTTTACAGGATTGTAGTGTATGTAATCCAAATGTTTATTTAAATCTTCTTCATTTCTGATAGTATGTTCCCAATACCTGTTTTGCCAAATTTTATTGTAGGTCGGATTTACTAATCCGACATTTCTCGTAAACGAATATTTAAAAGATTTTACAATTTTAGGATATTCTTCAATATTTAATGGTTTAATTATGCAATGTATGTGGTCAGGTTGTATAGAATAGGCAACCAAATCAAATTTATAATATAGGATTATATTATAAAAAGCTCTTTCTAACAGTTGAAAATTATCAATTAAGATGGGGATTCTGTTATTTGTAACAATTGTCAGAAATATCAATCCGTTTCGTATAAATAATCTTTTGTATTGCATATTATGATAATAGCACAAATTTTTGTCGGATTAGTAAATCCGACCTACTATAAAAATTTTTAAATTCAAAAAAAAATATGCCGCGTCTCAAGGACTCCGTTTTGACAATTAAGTATTGTCAAAATGGAGGGGAGAACCAAGGGTTCGATTCCGAAAAGTTTATTTTTTGTAAAAAAATATGCCGCGTCTC
>CAYUIW010000035.1:0-17886 GCA_964444905.1 uncultured Muribaculaceae bacterium | reverse complement strand
TTATTATTATTATCGTCATTGCGGACAAGCATGATCCGCAATCGCATAGCAAAAATCCACCGTATTTATCCGGTGTCGAAAAACAATAAATGAGGTAAAAATAGAGGAGAAAACAGTCTAAAACCCAGACTACAAGCGGGTTTACCCCCCCCCTAAATTGGCATAACACGGTCATATCAAGGCTTTCCACCCTGTCAAATTCATATTCACCTATCTTTGCCGATATCCTCATACACTAATTATCTCCGTTATGATATTGTTTCATTAAGTTTTTCTAAGATTTTTGTATTGTATCTGTTTTCAACAGCACTAAACGGCAAAACTAATCCGCCAAATTCTTTTTCAACTTTTTTCAAAACACTTTGAATTTTAGGTTTTGGTACGTAATCTATTTTTGTCACAACTGTAAATATTGGTAAATTATACGCTTCTACCCATTCACGCATTTGAAAATCATTTTTTTGAATATCGTGTCTTCCGTCAATCAATTGCACAAGTGACTTTATTTGAGTACGATTTAACAAATATTCTTCAAGGTACTTTTGCCAACGGTTTTGCGCTTCTTTGGAAACTTTTGCGTAACCATACCCCGGTAAATCCGCTATAATAAATTTGTCCGAAAAATTAAAAAAGTTTATTAAACGAGTTTTTCCGGGGGTATTGGATGTTTTAGCAAGTTTTCTGTTATTTGCAAGTGCGTTGATAAATGAAGATTTTCCTACATTTGACCGACCTAAAAGAGGATATTCGGCAAATGGAAAATCCGGACATTGACTGAATTTTTCAGCACTTACTATAAATTTTGCATTCATATAAGGATTCATTTTGAAAGAGCTTTCTGTTTTTGTTCTTGTAAACGTCGTTTATAAAGAACTGTTTGAAACAAATTGTACATATTGTCACTATCCACAACGGTAATTTGTGTTTTTTTGTTTATATAATCTACGTTAACGGATGGCGGATTACTAAAGATATTCGTTTTTACATTTACAATCTGAAAAAGCCCCTCAGTTAATACACTTAGAGGCTCTCTCAAAAATATTTCAAATGTTTTTCGAATATCGAATTTTTTCATAATATGGTTTTATTTGATTTTCTTTTTGAATTTATTGATTTTCTTTGTAATTGCATCTTTATCAGAGGCATTTGGATTAAATGAAAGGTATTGGTTATAATATTTCACTGCACCCTGATAATTTGCTTCTGCTTCATATGCCATTGCTTTTAACTTAGCAATTTCGCCGGAATTGTGATAGAAGTCAATTGCTCGGTTACAATATTCAATGGTTGAGGCATAATTGTTTTCTTTATATTGTCTTCTTGCAACATCAAGAAATTCATTTGATTTAATTTCGCAAAGATTGATGTAATCAATACCGTTTTTAGCAATTACGTTGTCAGGTTCTTTCATAAGAACTTTTTGAAGAGCAGTTCTTGCGGTTCTGAATTGTTTATGTTGAACAAGAATTTCAGCCATATAAAGTTGGTTGTTTACATCATCTGAAAAATTAATTGCGTTTTCAAATGTATAAACAGCATCTTTTTCTCTGCCTAATGCAAGATAAGCTTCACCTTTGATAATTGTATCAACCAAACTGTTGTTTGCGGATTGAATAATATAATTCAAACTGTCTTTTGACATTGGTACTTGGTGAGTAATTCTTGCAAGTTTGATTTTTGCGAGGTGAAGTTTTAAGTCATCAGGTGTTTTTTCGATTGCTTTGTTTACATAGTCATAAGCAAGATAAACATCTTTATTTGTTGTAAAAGTTTCACTATCCGCAGTATCTTTTGCCATTTCGTAATATGTATTTGCAAGACCGATAATAGCATCTTCATTATAAGTTGCATCACCGAGAAGTCTTGTATAATAATTCAAAGCTTGATCATATTTTTTAGTTGCCAATGACATGTTTGCAACTCTAAAAATACCGTCTTTGTAATTTGGATTGATTACAATAGCGGTTTTTAATTGTTCCATTGCAAATTCAGAATCTGCACGTCTTTCATAAACTCCTGCAAGGTTAATATAAGGACGTGAATTTTCAGGTTTTACGGTAACTGCTTTTTTGAAAGAATTTATTGCAGCCGGTTGGTTGCCTTGTTTTAAGTATAATTCACCTTGCAAATTCAATGCCGGAGAAGAATTTGGATTGATGTGCAAAGAGTGGTTAATCCAAGTTAAAGCTTGTGAATAATTTTTTCTTTTAGCTTCAACTTGTCCTAAATGGTACATTGAAGTTGGATTATGAGAGTTGTATTTCAAAGATTGTTTGAAATATTTTTCTGCATCATCAAGCTTGTTATCAAGCATTGCGACATTACCCAGATTGTCATAAGCCGGTGCAAAATCAGGTTTTATCTGTAAAGCTACTTGGAAAAGTTCAACTGCATCTTTTTTATTACCTAATTTTAAAGTTGCAACCCCCATAGCGTTGTATGCTTCATAGTGATTTGCGTTAAGATTAACGGCTTCTACAAATTCTCTGATAGCATTTGTTGTAAGATTTCTTGAATTTTTAATATATTCTACGTCAGATGAAGTTTGACGCATCATATAAACAAGTCCTTGAGCATAATGCAAATCAGCATTTTTCGGATATTGTTTTAATAATTTATCCAATTGTGCTTGTGCAGGGGCAAGTTTGTATTGTTTTGCCATTGAAATAGTTTGCAAAGCAAGTGCATCAATATTATTAGGACTTGATTTTAAAATATCACTAATAGCATTATCAGCTTGAGTAAAATTATTATACTCAATCATTTTGCTAATTTCGGGGAATTTTTTATCAACTTTGTTTTTTTCAACTTTAGCTTCTAAATCCGCAGCAAAAACATTTGAAGCACATAGAATACTTGTCATAACAATTGCTGAAGCCAATAATTTTTTACAACTCATATTTTCTCCTGATTTTTTTGTAATCTTTATAAAAGTATTGTATAATATATCTTGTAAAAAAGCAATACGGTGAATGATGGGTTTAAATGCAAAATCAAAACAGGATTTAGAAAATTTTAAATCGTATATATTGGTAGAAAGAAATTTCTCTAAACATACGGCAAAAGCTTACTACTCAGACATTTTGAGTTTTCTTGTATGGATGGATGAAATATCGTGTGAAGATGTTAATTTTTCTAAAGTCAGAGAATATTTGCATTTTATACAAAAATTTAATTACAAAAAAACAACTCTTGCACGAAAAATCGCTTCTCTTAGGACTTTTTATAAATATTTATACCGTGAACGAAAAGTTGATTTTAATCCTGCGACGAATTTGACAACTCCCAAGCGTCCAAAATCTTTACCTAAATTTTTGACTCCGGAAGAAGTAGAAAAAATCCTTAACAATGTAAAAATAGAAACTCCGGCAGGTTACAGAAATCGTGCTATCTTAGAACTTTTATGGGCAACCGGAATGCGTGTATCCGAGTTAAGCGGACTTAATTTCGGTGACCTTAACCTTGAAAATAACGAGATAAGAGTTTTTGGTAAAGGGGCAAAAGAAAGGATTATACTTGTTTCAAACCGTGCCAAAAATTACCTTGAAAGATATATTGAAGGTGCAAGGGCTCTTGTCGCAAAAGATTACAGACTTGAAGAACCTACCGAAAGTACACCTGTTTTTATAAATCAAACAGGTTACAGATTGCAAACCGGTTGGATAAGAAAAATTATTAAAGAAATCGTTGAAAAAATAGAACTTCCTAAAAAAGTAAGTCCTCACGTTTTCCGTCACAGTTTCGCTACACATTTGATTGAAAACGGTGCTGATTTAAGAATAGTGCAAGAACTTTTGGGACACGCCAGCATTTCAAATACTCAAATTTATACCCATGTATCAATGCAACATATGAAAGAAGTTTATAACGAAGCTCACCCTAGGGCATAGTTTATTGTTTTATTGATTTATTGGACTTTATAAGCAGCAAAAGTGGGATGATTACGATACACATTAACCCGAAAATCCTAAATGAATCCATAAATGCCCATAATGTTGACTGTTTAACTAAACTGCCGTACAAAGAATATTGTGCCATATAATGGGCAACCGAGCTTTCGGTGTATTGCGCAAGCCCTGCCGCAGTAGATTGAACTCTTTCAATATATGCAGGATTTAATTCCGACAACTTGCCAACCATCATGTATTGGTGCATTTGTGAAAATCTTGAGAGCATTGTTGCGACAAGTGAGGTTCCTATTGCACCGCCAATTGTTTTTAAAAGGTTTTGAATGCCGGAAGCGTTTGTCATTTGGTCGTTTCGTAAAGTATCTACTGAAAGATTTATAATTGGAATCATGGAAAGCCCCATTCCCATTCCCATCATAAAATTCGGTATCATAATATTTATACTTGCAATTTGTAAATTCAAAAATCCAAGAACCAAACCGCCGCTTCCTATTAAAATTAGACCAATAACAACCAAAAGACGATTGCTGACTTTGTTTGATATATTTGCAACAATTAGCATAGAAAGCATACTGCCCAACCCTCGTGGCATCATTGAATATCCGCTTAAAAATGCCGTATATCCCATCATACTTTGCAAAAATTGAGGCAAAATTGCAATTGATGCATACAAGACTGCTTGGATTATAACCTGTATAGCTGTTCCTGCAAGAAAATTCATGTCTTTAAAAACACTTAAATCAATCAATGTGTCTTTTCTAAATATTTGTGAGAGGAAAAATAAAATTCCGGCAGTACACGAAATCCCAAACATCCAACAAATCCATGGAGCATTGAACCAATCAGCATTATTTCCTTTATCAAGAACTATTTGCAAACACATTATCCACATAGTCAAAAAGAAAAAGCCGAGTGCATCAATTTTTACACCTTTTTGTCTTCTGGCATAAGGCGGGTCTATTAAAAATTTCTTACAAAGAATTGCAGCAATACATCCGAACGGAACATTTATAAAATAAATCCAAGGCCAAGACCAGTTATCGGTAATCCAACCGCCTAAAACAGGACCGATTATCGGAGCAATAATTATACCCATTCCAAAAACCGCCATGGCTTTCCCACGTTGTTCTTTAGGAAAACTTTCCAACATAATAGCTTGTGATATCGGAACTATCCCGCCACCGCCAAAACCTTGTAATATTCTTGCAAGAACCATTGTAGTCAAAGAATTTGCCATTCCGCATAACATTGACGCTAAAGTAAATATCAAAATACTTATTACAAAGAAATTCTTACGCCCAAAAACCTTGCTGAACCAATCAACAGCAGGAATAACAATACCGCTTGCAATCAAATAACTTGTTAAAATCCAAATGGATTCATCTCTGGTTGCGGAAAAACTTCCCGCCATATGAGGTAAAGCAACGTTAGCAATAGTTCCGTCAAGAACAAATATAAATACTGCAAGCAGAACCGGACCGGCAGAAAGCCAAGGATTTTTAGGATAAAATTCTTCTTCTACTTGCTCAATTTCATTGCTCATTATTTGTTTCCCCTTTTAGTATAAACATAAAAGGAACAAGAATAAAACATGCAATAGCAAAAACTTTAAAGGTTGTCATATATGCACACAATGTTGATTGTTGAATTAATTGATTATAAAGCATTTTTGCTGCCATAAATGATGAATTTAATGTATCATTTGCCGTTGAAATAAATGTATTTGCATAAGTATTAATTCTTTCCATAAATATAGGGTTTGCCGAATTTAAATTTTTAACAAGTCCGTTCTGGTGCACTTGTGCAAATCTGGAAAGCATTGTGGCAACAAGAGAAGTTCCTATTGCGCCACCAATTGTTTTTAAAAGGTTTTGAAGTCCTGAAGCATTCGTCATTTGTTCGTTTCGGAGAGTTATACAAGACAAAGTTGTAATTGGCATAAAAGAAAAACATAAACCAAATCCAAAAATAAAGTTTGGGATAACAATATTCATCGGATTTATTTGAAGGTTTAACAATCCCAGCATCCAACCTCCAATTCCCAAACAGCTTAAGCCGATTATACCGTAAGTTCTATATTTTAAACGTCCTCCAATCATACTGAATAATGATAAAGCTAGAAGAGAACCCAACCCTCTTGGCATTATCGCAAGTCCGCTTAAAAATGCATCATAACCAAGCATATTTTGAAGCATTTGCGGAAGCATAGCCAACGAACCAAGCATTACACCGTTTACCAAAATAAGCATTATCGTACCGAATAAGTAATTCTTATCTTTTAATACATCAAGTTTAACAAGTGGTTTGTCTCCTTTGATTTGTGAAATAAAGAATAAAATACATCCTATAACTGCAACTGCTGTCATCCAACAAATCCAAGGTGCATTAAACCAATCAGCATCGTTACCTTTGTCAAATACTATCTGTAAAGGGACTAACCAAACACAAAGCCATAAAAATCCGTATTTATCCAAATGTGTATTGGGTTGACGTTTAGCATAAGGCGGGTCTTCAAGGAATTTCTTAGCCAATACTATACAGAAAAATCCGATAGGTACATTTATAAAGAAAATCCAAGGCCAAGACCAGTTTTCGGTAATCCAACCGCCAAGTACCGGTCCTAATATCGGCGCAAAAATTACAACCAAGCCAAAAAATGCCATCGCTTTGTTTAAATCTTCACCTTTGAAGTTTTCCATACAAATTGCTTGTGCCATAGGCATAAGACATCCGCCGCCAAGTCCTTGCATTGCACGTGCAACAACTATCATTCCGATAGAATTTGAAACACCGCATAAAAATGATGCAAATGTGAAAATGAATACTCCGAGCATAAAAAAGTTTTTACGTCCAAAAAACTTTGAAAAGAAACCTATCATTGGGATTACAATACTGCTTGCCATTAAATAGCTTGTTAAAACCCAAATGGATTCTTGTGAACTAACGGAATATGTTCCAGCAATATGCGGTAACGCTACGTTTGCAACTGTTTCATCAAGTGCATACATGAATGTTGCGCACATTACCGGTAGTAACATAAACCATGGATTAACCGACGGTTTCCATTCTTGTGTTTGTTGTATTTCATTTGACATTTAACTAGTCCTTTAAAACAGGCAGGTTGATAAACTATCAACCTGCTTACGGATTTTTATCTAACTTTGACTTTTGGTACAACTGACATACCTGGGACAACGTTAAATTGTTCGGGGTCAATTTCTTCGGTAAAGATAATTTTTACCGGCACTCTCTGTACGATTTTAACGAAAGAACCTACAGCATTTTCAGGTGGGAAAAGACTTGATTTTGCGCCTGAACTTCTTTGAATGCTGTCAATTTTCCCTTTAAAAACTTTATTCGGATAGGTATCAACCTTGATATCAACACTTTGTCCGGGTTTCATATAACGAAGTTGATTTTCTTTGAAGTTTGCAACAACCCAGATTTCATCAGGAACTATTGTAAATAAAGGTGAGCCAACTTGAACGTACATACCTTTTTCAACTCTTCTTGATGCAACAGTTCCTGATTGCGGAGCGTATATATTTGTATAAGAAAGGTTTAATTCAGCTTGTTCTTTAGCAGCTTTTGCAGATTTTAAATCAGCATCAGCAACTTTGCTTTCGTCTTTTGAAAACAAAGCTTGTTCTGCTGTTGTTAAATTTGCTTGAGCATTATCATATTTTGCTTGTGCAGCATCAAGAGTTTGTTTTGAAACGGCACCTGATTTATATAAATTTTGGTATCTTTCCAAATCCGCTCTTGCAACTTCAATATTTGTTTGTGCAGCTTTGTGATTAGCTTTCGCATTTTGTTGGTTTAATTGAGTTTTTTCATAAGTTGCTTCTGCCAAATCAAGTTTAACTTTGTAATCGGTATCGTCAATTCTTGCAACCAAATCGCCTTCATTTACTCTTTGGTTATCTTTTATAAGGACTTCCACAATTTGACCGCTGACTTTAGGTGACACGGAAACAGTTGTAGTTTCAACATAAGCATCATCGGTTGATTGGTATTTAATAGTATCAACTATAAAGTACCCGATAAGAACTATAATAACTGCAATTATACCAAACAAAATCGGTTTATTAACATGTTTTTTCTTATCTGTTTTTTCAGTTTTAATTTCTTGTTCTTCCATATTTACCTCTTATATATTAAAATCTATTATACTCTCAAAGTTTTCTCTTAATTTTCTAATCAAATCACGCAACGCAAAAACTTCTTCTTCCGGAACAACACGCCTTGCATCTTTAATGTGACTTTCTATTTTTTTGTTAATTTCAACAAGTTCTTTATACCCTTCTTCAGTTAATGCCATTTTTCTTACAAGACGATTATTCTTAGTATCAACAAAACGAGTTATAAATCCTTTTTCTTCCAAAGATGTTACAATTCTACCTGTATTCGCTCTATCTTTAATGATAAGTTTTGCCAAATCTCTTTGGCATATTCCGTCATGACATGAGATTGTATCCAGCGTAATATACTCGTCAAGCTGCAATTCTATTTCAAGTTTTTTGAAAAGTTGTAATCCTAAAATCCGCATAACTTTTGCGGTTTTTTCAAGTTCATAATTCAATGTATCAGTATAATGTAATATCTTTTTAGGCATTCAACTTCCAGTTCTGTTATGTTGCAAAAAAAATATGTTGCATTTACAACAATATTATGTTACCATAGGAGTATAAAAAATGCAAGTACTAAATTTAAATAAAAGGAAGAAGAATTGAAAAAGACTATAACAACAGTAATATTGGCAGGATTTATCACAATGAACTTGGCACCTGTTTTTGCAATTGAAGACATGCAAAAATCATCTGCAACTCCAAAACAATTTAAAAGTTTGGTTAAGAAAAATAAAAAAACATCTGATGAATACAAATATGAATATATAAACATGGGATGGTGGAAAAATTTTAATGATGAAACTTTGAACAGTTACATTGAAAAAGCCATAAAAAACAATTACGATTTAAAAATGGCAACTCTTGCTGTTGAGGAATACTATCAACAAACAAGAATACAATTTGCAAATGAACTTCCGTCAATAAATGCGGGATTTTCACCAAACCTCATAAAAATGCCGGGGGCAACAAATACTCAAGGTTCATATGCAGTTCCTGCAATAGCACAATATGAAATTGATTTATTCTTAAAAAATCGTGATAAAACTCGTGCAACAAAGAAACTTTGGGAAGGTTCACAACTCGATGAACGCAGTGCATACATCGCCGTTGCATCTGCTGTAGGAACGACTTATTTTAACTTAATTAAATTAGATAAACTTATTTCTGTTCAAGAAGAAATCGTGAAAGACAGAAAAGAAATTTATAATCTGATGCTGTTAAGTCATCGTGAAGGGCTTGTATCAACTGCTGATACCGTACGTGCAAATAAGGCATATGTTTCAGGAAATACTGATTTACTTGATTTAATCAAACAACGTGAGCAAGTTCTTCATCAACTATGTGTGCTTATTGGTGAAAGTCCGGAAAATTCAAACAGTATTGCAAGAGCTTCTTTTGACGATTTGAATTATACCGGTGAAATCCCAACAGAGATTGCTTCTGAAATAATTATACAAAGACCTGATTATATGAAAGCTGAAAAAATGGTTGAAAAGGCAGGAATTGATGTTCGTGTTGCACGCAAAGAATTTCTCCCTTCATTAAACATTGTTGGTCTTGCAATATTTAATGCAAATGATATTGGCAGTGTGTTTTCAACAAAAGGAATGCTGGGTGCACTCAGTGGTTCAATCATGTATCCGTTCTTTACAGGTGGTTCAAGATTTGCAAACCTTAAAATCAAAAAAGCTGAGTATGACCGTATTTTGAATAATTATTACAAAACAAATTTAACTGCTATTCAAGAAGTTAACGATTCTCTTGTAAGTATTAAAATGGATAAACAAAAACTTGATGAAACAATTAAACAAGCTGACTTGGAAAAGGCGGATTATGGCTTTAATCAAAACAAATATAATCAAGGAACTATTTCTAAACTTGATTTAATACAAGTAAAAGAAAATCTGCTTGTTATGGATAAATTGGTTGCTATAAATAAAATTGACTGTATGGTTGATTATATAGGGCTTTACAAGGCAGTAGGAAGTAAACTTTAATAAAACTCTAAATCATCACCTCTTTACTTTGAAAAGTATGCCGGCTAATTAGCCGGCTTTATTTTTATTCTTTATTATTGAAAAATAAACTTCTTTAAGACGTTTTTTGCTGATATGAGTGTAAAGCTGAGTAGTTGCAACATCACTATGTCCTAAAAGCTCTTGAACAACTCTTAAATCGGCACCATTTTCAAGTAAATGTGTTGCGAAACTGTGTCGCAATGTGTGCGGAGAAATAGATTTATGAATTTTTTGTCCTTGTTTATGAATAAAGTTATAAACATCTTGTCGAGTAACAGATTTTCCGTTAGTGTTAATCAAAAGTTTTTTTGTATCGGTTCTGAATTTTTGTATTACAAAATCTCGTTCGGGTAAAAACTTTTTGATAGCTATGACAGCCTTTGAACCTAACGGAACTATGCGTTCTTTAGAACCTTTTCCGCTGCATTGGAGATATTTTGCATTTAAATCGAAATCATTTACTTTTAAATTAACAAGTTCAGAAACTCTTAATCCGCATCCGTATAAAAGTTCAAGAATTACGGTTTCAAGTTTGTTTAAATCTTCGCTTAAAATAGAGTTTATTTCTTGAATAGTCATAACCTTAGGTAATTTTTTCGGAAGTTTTGGAGGTTCAAGGGTTTCTGCCGGATTTTTTTTGCAATAATTGTTCACACAAAGCCATTTGAAAAAACCTCTTATTGAAGCAATTTTTCTTAGAACACTTGTTGGAGCGCAGCCTTGTTCGTGAAGTCCGAGAATATATTTATTAATTTGGGTTCTGTCAATTTGTGAGATTTCGACATCACAATTATCAAGGAAAAAACTTAAATCACGCCTGTATGCTTCAAGAGTATTTGGTGAAAGACCTTTTTCTATTTCCAAAAAATCTAAATATTCAGATAAGAGTTGCAAATCCATATTATAATTATACGTTTTATTTTAAAAAAAATATGCTTTAAATGAACTATTTTCTCGGTAAAGTAAAAGTTATACGGGTAAATTTATCAATTTCGCTTTCGACAAAGATTTCACCGCCATGCGCATTAACAATTTCCTTAACAATATACAACCCTAAACCGCAAGCAATAGTCTTAGATTCGCAATTACAAGACACAAATTTTTGCAGGACATCGTTTGGATTTTTTAAATCTATTCCACGACCCGGATTTTCTACCGAAAAAACAAGTGTATTTAATCTTTCGGAAACATTTAAAATAATTAAAGATTTTACAGGAGAATACTTTGAAGCATTAACAAATAAATTATTAATAATTCGTTCAAATTCTAAAGGGTCAATATTTATAAAAGAATTTTTTATATTATTGTTAAATTTTATACTTTGTTTTTTGTCGGCAAAAAGATACTCTGTTTCGGTAATTATTGATTTTATTAAACAAACTACATCTGTAGGGCATTTATTAATTACATATTTGTTATTGTTAAACTTATATCTGTCCAAAACATTTTCTATAAGATTTTTCATGTATCGCATGCCGAAAGATAAATTTTGTAAAATTTCTTCTTGATAAGCATTCAAAGGTGAAAGTTGTTTGTTTTCCAAAAGCTTAAGAGCCATTATACTTGAACTCACAGGATTTTTCAAATCATGAGCAACCATTGCTACCATAGTATCTTTATCAATTTTTTCTGCCGTACCTTCAAGTGAAGGTTTGGTCATATTCATTATTATATCCTTGTATTTGTAATATAAAATAGATTTTACATTTGTAGAAAAATTAATGATATTAGCCAATCGGGCATAATTTTACTTTATAAAATATTAATGCTAAAATTATATTATGGCAGATTCAATGGAAGAATTAATATCGCAAATAAAAGATCGTCTTGATATTGTCGATGTAGTTTCAGAACAAGTTGTCCTGAAAAAATCCGGTAATCATTATTGGGGGTTATGTCCTTTCCACAAAGAAAAAACTCCGTCATTTTCAGTAAATCCTCAACTTGGAATTTATAAGTGTTTTGGTTGCGGTGAAGGTGGAGATGCGCTCTCTTTTATAATGAAAACAAAAAACATTGATTTTATGGAATTGATAAAAGAATTGGCGCAAGAATTTGGTCTTGAACTTCCTAAAAATATGCAACATGGAGAAAGTTCAAAAGATTTAAAAGAACAAATGATAAATGCTTCCGTTCAAGCTGCTGAATTTTATCATAATATTCTATTAAAAGATAATGGAAAAAGTTCGGAAGATGTTCTAAAATATTTGACAAAACGTGGAATTTCAAAAGATATTATTAAAAAATTCCACCTTGGGCTTGCTCCAAAAAATTACACTGATTTGTATAATGAACTTAAAAAAGATTATTCAAATGAGGTTCTTGAAAAAGCCGGTCTAATTCTTAAAAACAAAGATAACAAATATATTGACAGGTTCAGAAATCGTTTGATAATTCCTATTCAAAACGAACTTGGTGACTTTGTAGCCTTTGGCGCACGTGCAATTGAAGATGGGCAATCACCCAAATATCTTAATTCATCGGATTCTTTGATTTATAACAAAAGTAAGCTTCTCTATGGGCTTTATACGGCAAAAGAAGCAATTAAGGAAAATGACAGTGTTATTTTAATGGAAGGATATTTTGACGTAATTTCGGCACAAGCTCACGGGATTGAAAACTGTGTTGCAGCTTGCGGAACTTCATTAACACAAGAACATGTAAAATTGCTTTCACGTTATACAAAATCGAGAAAAATTTATTTGTCTTTTGATACGGATTCTGCCGGACAAAAAGCTACAGTAAGAGGTGCTGAAATTATTAAAGAAGTTTTTGCCGGTGTTGGTAATATAAAATTGTTTGATGAAAGTTATATTTCAACTTCTGATGACAAATATTCCTGTGAAATTCGTGTAATTGCGCCTCCAGAAGGGAAGGACCCTGATGAATTTATTCGTTCTGTAGGTGCCGAAAGTTACAAACAGTACATGGAACATGCACCGCTTTTAATTGATTTTCAACTAAATAATATTTTAAAAGAAAAAGATAACTACAAAACCCCCATTGAAAAAGCTCGCTTTGTAAAAAAGATTATTCCGGTTCTTCAAGAAATCGGAAACAAAATTGTAAGAGCTGAATACACTGAAATGGTTGCGCAGGCACTAAATATAGACGGGAAAATTCTTGAACGGGAAGTAAATTTTTCAACATCTCAAGCAAAAAATCCCGAAAATTTTGTTAAGAATGTAACAAAAAAAGTGACAATTTACGAAAAAGCGCAAAAAAATTTATTGAGCGTTTTTCTAGTACCAGACAGCAATGTAAGTTTTGAAAAAATAAAAACAATCATTGGTGATACTGCATTTGAAGATGAAACGTTAATAATTGTAAAATCTACAATTGACAAATTAACATGTACCGTAAATAATGTAAAGGAATTAATCGAACATTTATATACGGAATTCATCCAAAATCCTGAAATGCAAGCGATTATAACTGATTTGACAAACATTTCGGAAAGCTATAAAAACCTTAATCCTCAAGACTTTGAAAACATTATTAAAGAAAATATAAACAAGATTAGGCAATGTCAGCGGGAAAAAGAAAAAGAAAAAATCCAAAATTTATATAAAAATGTAAATGACGATGATACAGAAGCCCTAAAAATTCAAATGCAATTAAGAGATAAAATAAATAATAAATTGAAATCGGAGAAACATTAATGACTAAAAAAAGACCATCAAATTCCTCAGTTGTAAGTATTGTTGAAGAAGATAATTTGGATTTACATGATATTGATGAGGATGTCGTTTTAGAGTCACCAAACGACGGCGTAAGTTATATGAATATGGACATTAGTACCGATAACATTGAAGATATTGTTACGGCAAAAATGGACAAAGGCATGGAAGATATGTATTTAATGTCTTCTGGATCTGAACAGGAAGAGCCGGATATGGAACTTCCAAAAGGTGTTGCCGTTGATGATCCTGTTAGATTATATTTAAGAGAAATCGGAAGAATTAAATTACTTTCAGCAAAAGAAGAAATTGAATTAGCCAGAAAAATTTTGCAAGGCGGAACTCCGGGTGCTATTGCAAAAAGAAAACTTGTTCAAGCAAACCTTCGTTTGGTAGTAAGTATCGCTAAAAAATATGTAGGTCGTGGCATGCTTTTCTTGGATTTAATTCAAGAAGGAAACTTGGGACTAATTCGTGCAGCTGAAAAATTTGACCATGAAAGAGGTTTTAAATTCTCAACTTATGCGACATGGTGGATTAGACAAGCAATTACACGTGCTATTGCTGATCAAGCTCGTACTATCAGAATACCTGTTCATATGGTTGAAACAATCAATAAACTTAAAAAAGTTACTCGTCGTTTGGCACAAGAACTTTCAAGAAAACCGACCGAAGATGAACTTGCAATAGAAATGAATGTTTCTATCCCAAAACTTCGTGAAATTATTAAAATAGCTCAAGAGCCTTTGTCATTGGAAACACCAATCGGTAAAGAAGAAGACAGTCGTTTGGGCGATTTTATTGAAGATAAAGAAGCGGATGCACCTATTAAAACGGTTGCTTCAGAACTTTTGAGAGAAGATTTAGCAGAAGTTCTTTGCACATTATCTCCGAGAGAACGTGATGTATTAAGATTACGTTTCGGTATGGACGACGGTCGTCAAAGAACACTTGAAGAAGTTGGGCAATTGTTTGGTGTAACTCGTGAACGTATCAGACAAATTGAAGCAAAAGCTTTGAGAAAGTTACGTCATCCAAACAGAAGTAAACGCTTGAGAGAATACGTAGAAAGTTAAATTAAAAGGCTCTATTTAGAGCCTTTTTTAATAAATGATGAAGACTTTCGAGTAATTTTAATACGGATGCTTTAACATATTTTTTATGATTTTTGCTGATTAGACTATTTACAGGTATTTTTTATCATTTATAATGAACAAAAAAGCATACAAAATCGTTATATTTGTATAGGAGAAAAAACATGAAAAAAATATTATCTATATTTGCAATAATCGGATTTTTATTCGGAACACAAGTTTTAGCGGATGATGCAACTGATGCGAAGGCATTTTTTAACAGTTATGTAAATGCTGCAAATACTTACAGTCCAACTATTCCGGATTATTATTCGCCAAATGCAAAAATTATCAGACAAGTTGTGAAACCTGACGGAACCCTTGTAAATGTTGATACGGATACCGCAACTTATATGAAACAATTAAAACTTGGTCAAACAACGGCAAAAGTAAGAAAATATAAAAACACATACAGAAATATATCTGTTGCAAAAGTGGCAAACGGTTATAAAGTATCTGCCGAAAGACAACCGAGCGGAGAAACTTACTGGTTGAAAACATACCAGATTGTTAAAAAACAACCGGACGGCAAATGGAAAATCGTTGAAGAAATGATGCAAACAAAAGTGCAGACTTTCTTGAGATATGCAAAATAATTTTATGTTATAATAATTTTATGCTAAACAAATTCAGATTTTTAACCGCAGGCGAAAGCCATGGAAAATGTCTTACAGCGATTATTGACGGTGTTCCGGCAGGATTTTTTGTCGATGTTGATTTTATAAACAATGAACTGAAACGTCGTCAATCTGGCTACGGAAGAAGTTCCAGACAGCAACTTGAAACCGATACTGTTGAAATTACGGCAGGTATTCGTAATGGTATTACAACAGGTGCGCCGATTTGTCTAGTTGTTAATAACAAAGATTTTACAGAAAAACCGTCTTTTACTAAATATCGCCCAGGACATGCCGATTTTGCAGGAAGCGTAAAATATAACCTAAACGATTTGCGTGATGTTCTTGAACGTTCAAGTGCTCGCAAAACTGCAGTAGAAGTCGCTGTTGGGGCTGTTGCGAAAATTATTTTGAAAGAATTTAATATTGAATGTTCTTCAAAAATTTTACAAATAGGTAACAGTACTGATAATTTTAACAAAGAAATAGATGAAGCTCGTGAGAAAGGTTACTCAATCGGCGGAAAATTCGAAGTTATTTACAAAAATCTTCCTGTTGGATTGGGTTCTTTTGTTCAGTGGGACAGAGGGTTAGACGGAAAACTTGCTCAAGCTGTGATGTCTGTTGGCGGAATAAAAACTGTTGAAATTGGTGAAAATCCGCTTGGAAAAAACGGTATTGAATATCATGATGAAATGTTTTTGCAAAATGATAAAATAATTCACAAAACAAATAATGCCGGCGGAATTGAAGGCGGAATGACAAATGGTGAAGATATTATTGTTCGTGCAGTTATGAAACCTATTCCTACAATGGTTAAACCGTTAAGAACCGTTGATAAATTAACAATGGAAGAATGCGAAGCTCATTTTGAACGCTCTGATACCTGTGCTGTTGAAGCGTGTGCAGTTGTTGCAGAAAGTCGTATTGCTTGCATTCTTGTTGATGAATTTCTTCAAAAATTCGGCGGTGACAGTCTTGAAGAAATTAAAAAACGCTACAAAGAGTAATAATATTCTTTCAAAATTTGCGCATCTGTTTCAACGTTAGGACTTTCACAAACTACGGCACCTTTTACATGAAAATCTTTTAGTGCTTTCAATAAATCCTTATAGTTGAAATCAGCTTCTTCTAATATAAGATGTTGCCTTTCACCTTTTTCAGTATATTCAATACCGGCAATATGTGCGTGGAAATTTTCAAGTGCTTGAGTTCCGAGTTCGGTGCCAATTCTATCTAAAACATAGGCAAATTCATCATAAGTGTTATATTTTCCGTTTGTTCTGGCATGAATATGTGCAAAATCGATACACGGAAGAACTTGTTCAAATTCTTTTGATAATTTAATAATTTCTTCAAAATCTCCCCATTGAGTGGATTTACCTGTTGTTTCGGGTCTTATCCAAACTTTTGTATTGCCGATTGCATTAATTATTCTTTGAGTTTGCGCTTGTACTTGTTTATAAACAGTTTCTTTGTCTTTTCCCATATAAAATGCGGCATGATAAGTTATGCTATATGCACCAACTTCATTTGCAACATTCAAGGTATCAATTATACGTTGAACACTGGCATCGATTTTTTCTTCTTCTTTTGAATTAAGATTTATATAAAACGGCCCGTGAGCTGTAATGATAAAATCTTTTGCATTGTTTTTTATAAAATCTTTTGATTTATCAGAAATCCTAACACCGTGAACAAATTCCAATTCCATTCCGTCAAGATTTAATTCCCTCAAAATATCAAAAGCTTCCGGATAACTGCCTTTCCCTGTTGCAAGAGGCATTCCGGCTGTCAGAAAATTTAATTTGTCCATTTTTTTATACATTAGACTTTGACCTTTAACATATTTTCCAGAATTTCTGCACCGTCTGCAACAAATTTTGAACAATGTGCTTTTTTATTTTGCGGTTCAACATCTTTTGATAAAATTCTGCAACAGGTAAATTTATTTTTTTCTTTGAATTTTTCAATAAATTCAGCTGCTTTTTGTCTTGCGGAAACTTCAGAATTCTTGGAGTTTTCTCTACCGCAATTATAACCTATAACCATTTGTGAACCGGCAATTACTCCGCATAAACATCCGGAAGACATACCGCCTGAAAATGATGTTGCACACGGTAAAATTTCTTTTGAGCATAAACCGGCTTCTATTGCTGCCATTATAATACTTTCGGAACAAGAATACCCATTATTAAAATAATATACTGCTTTTTCTTTCATAATAACATGTTAGTAAAAATTTCATTTAAAATCAAGTAAATATTAATTGAGAAAAAACGGTCATACATGTAACGGAATGTAAAGATTAATTTAAAAGTGTCTAAAACCCAGTTATAATGCCTCTATGCTATGCTATGCTATGCTATGCTATGCCCGAAGTGTGCATATTGCGAGGGT
>CAYUIW010000034.1:0-17901 GCA_964444905.1 uncultured Muribaculaceae bacterium | reverse complement strand
CAATGGCGCAATTAGCAGAGATAGCAAACTACATCTACAACACAGATCAAGTACAGGCTAAAAACAATGTATCAAACCTAACAATGGATACAAACAAAGCTTCTTCTCTAGGCTTTACTCTAAACTCATCTAACGCGTTCTACGTTTGGTCAGGTGAGGAGGGCAGCTACTACTACGCGTACCTCCGCAGCTTCGTCCCTACCCTCACGGACTGGGGCTTCTACTACCGCTACCACAGCAACAACCAGGCGGTATGTCTAGGTGACTAAATTACCTATTTACCAATTCGGTGCGATTTTTCCAGAATGAATAACCTCCGCTTTTGAGTGGAGGTTATTTTAAATAATCATCAAAATTTTTGATATTAACTTTATAGCCACAGCCTTCATGTAATTTCCCTGGGTAAAAAATTCGTTTTGCAGGATATTTGCGGCACATACGTGGTCTGTGTTTGTAATCCGAGCATAAGCCTTCAGGTGTTACAAGTTTGCAGGCAAAAATAAAATTGCCTTCGTCATCTTTACCTTTTATATAAAATCTTTTGTATGCAGGAAACAAAAATTGCATTATTTTAAACTCTTTTTCCGTATAAGTATCTACACTATACATATAATTACAACATTTACCGCACTTTTTGCATTCGCCGGTGATTTCATAGCTTACACGTTCAGGAACAAAGTTTGATAAAAATTCGTTTTTAATGATTTGTAATATATCGATTATTTTTTTCATATAATCCATGTTATAATAAAAGTGCAAAAGAGGAAATTATTATGGCGAGAAAATATAAAAAACGTGAATCTGCAAAAGAAATTGCAAAGCGTAATATAAAAAAACAAAAAATTGATAACGGATTTGTTGCCAATTTAAAATTTTTGTGCATTCTTACAGGTGCATTTATATTAGCGGGATTTGCTTCATTGCAATTATATTTAACCTCTTTGCCGCCTATCAAAAATTTTGAACAATTCAAGCCAAATATAGTTACAAAATTTTATTCTCAAGACGGTGAAGTTATAAAAACTTTTACGGCATATACTTTTTCAAAAGTTGATTTAAAGGATGTTCCGGAAGAACTTAAGCAGGCACTTATTTCAACTGAAGATAAAAATTTCTATCGTCATAACGGTTATGATATTTTAGGACTTGCAAGGTCATCTGTTCAAAACGTACTTGCGGGACATGTTGTTCAAGGGGCAAGTACAATAACTCAACAACTTGCTCGTATTTTATTTCTTTCTAACGAAAGAACATTTACAAGAAAAATCAAAGAACTTGTAATTGCTGCTCGTATTGAAAAAACTATTTCTAAAGACCAAATTTTAGAAATGTATTTAAATAATGTTTACCTTGGCTCGGGAGCTTACGGTGTTGAAGGAGCGGCTAAAATTTATTTCAATAAACATATAAAAGATTGTACATTGCCGGAACTTGCGTTAATTGCAGGTTTGCCACAGGCTCCGTCAGTATATTCTCCGTTTAATAATTTGGATTTGGCTGTAAAACGTCGTAATCAAGTGCTTACACGTATGTATAGAATGCGTCATATTACCAGAGATGAATATGAATCAGCTAAAAAAGCTGAAGTTAAACTTAATGACATGCCTCAATTCTATACTACAAACAAAGCTCCGTATTTTTGTGATTACTTGATGAATGAACTTCAAAAACTTGGCTTTGATGAAACAGAAATTATCCATGGCGGTTACAAAATTATAACAACAATTGATTCAAAAACACAAAATGCCGCAAATGAATCTGTTGTCAGAAATCTTAAAAATTGGGGCTTGACCGGAGATGCAAGACAAGCCGCAGTATTTTCTTTTGACCCTACGAACGGTAAAATTTTGGCTTACGTTGGCGGGAAAGATTATACAAAAAGTCAATATGACAGAGTTACTCAAGCTGTAAGACCTCCTGGGTCAGCATTTAAACCGATAGTTTATGCAGCGGCTATGGAAAAAGGTATTAGTCCAAACGATTTTGTTGAAGACATGCCGGTTACAATCGGTGGTTGGTCACCGCATAATTACGGTAATAAATACAGAGGTAAAATTCCTGTTTACAGTGCTTTGATGGTTTCATCAAACGTATGTGCCGCAAGAATTATTCAAGAGGTTGGTGTACGTTCGGTTATCCAAATCGCAAGAATGCTTGGTATTGAAACTCCGCTTGAGTATGATTATACAATTGCATTAGGTTCAAATGGTGTAAAATTATTTGAATTTACAAGAGCTTACGGAGCATTTGCAAATGGCGGTTACGTGGTTCAACCTTATGGTATTGAAAGAGTTGAAACCTCTCGTGGCAAAGTTGTTTACAGAGCTTCCAAAACAAAAATATCTCATCAACTTAGTCTTAAAACTGCAGCAGAAATGACTGCTATGATGAAAACTGTTATGACAAACGGTACAGGTATTGCCGCAAATCTCGGTAAACCTTGTGCGGGTAAAACCGGTACAACCGATGACAACAAAGATGCTTATTTTGTGGGCTACACTCCAAATGTTGTAACAGGTGTTTGGGTCGGAAGTGATGACAATAGTGTTATGAATAAGTCAATTCAAGGTGCGACAGTTCCTGCACTTATCTGGAAAGATGTCATGAAAATTGCAACCGAACCATACGGTAATGTAGATTTTAATTATCCGCAAGTTGTGCTTGAACCTTTTAAACTTAATACCGCAAATATTCAAATCATAAAAGATGGTGAACAAGCCATTGAAAATGAAGAGGAAGAACAACCGGTTGATAACAATGAAATTAATCCGCAAGAAGTCGTGAAAAATGTAAAAAATAATGTTTTAAATCAGCCTTCTACAGGTTCAAATTCGGTTGCTCCAACGGTTCCTGCACATGTGCAACAACCTGTTAAAGCACCAACACCAATACCTATGGCAGTTCCGGAGAGTTTACACTAATGACAAGACATATCGGAGTTGACGAATCAGGAAAAGGTGATTTTTTTGGACCGCTTTGTATTGCGGGAGTGCTTGTTGATGAGAAAAGTGAAAAACTTTTTACTGATTTGGGCATAAAAGACAGCAAAAAGATTACGGATAAAAAAATCTTAGAACTTGAAAAAGCAATTAAATCAAATGCCATTCATTCCGTCGTAGTTATTTCTAACGGACGGTATAACGAGCTTTATGCAAAAATTAAAAACCTCAATAAACTTCTGGCATGGGGTCATGCAAGAGTTATCGAAAATATTTGCGAAAATAACGAATGTGATTATGCAATGTCAGATCAATTTGGTGACGAAAGCTTAATTAAATCTGCACTTATGAAAAATGGCAGAAATATTGAATTACGTCAAATGGTTCGTGCTGAAAGCAGTGATATTGCTGTTGCTGCGGCATCAGTTCTTGCACGTGCGGCATATGTAAAAAAAATGGCAGAAATGTCAGAAACTTATGGCATTAATTTTCCAAAAGGTTGTGCTCAACAAGTTAAAGATGCAGCAAAAGTATTTATTGCTAAATATGGCAAAGACCGTTTATCTGAAGTTTGCAAAACTCATTTTAAAACATTTAACGAAGTATAAGTTTAAGGTTTTAAATAAACATTTTTTCACGTTTAGATTTGATATCTTTTATAGTTTCAGCATAATTTTTGTGTGTTAATTCACCGATAGATTTGTATAGTTTTAAAATAGATTTTTCAATATTTTCAGCATTCATATTTATCATATCGCATGCCATTTCTTCATTAGACATTGCAAGTCGTGTCATATCACGAAATCCACTTGCAGCAATATCTAAAGCAAGTTGATTATCACTTGCGGCGAGGAAAAGGGCTTGTGCAACCACCATTGGCATATGTGAAATTAATGCAACAACTTCATCGTGCTCTTTTGGAGTTGTTAATACAGGTTCAGCTCCTAAGTTTTTTATAAGATTTTCAAGAGTAATTCTTGCTTCTTTCGGGACAGCAAAACAAGGTGTTAAAACCCATTTTGCACCGTTAAAAAGTCCGTCAAAAGAATTTTCAAATCCTTTATGCTCAGTTCCAGCCATAGGATGTGAAGGTATGAATATATAAGGTCTTTCTTTTTGACATACAAATGTTTTTAAACTGCAAACATCGGTGACAATTGTTTCCGGAGCCAAAATGTGTTCCAAAGTATCAAGAACGGCAAGAGTTTTATTCATTGGAGTACAAACAAAAACTATTTCACAATCTTTTAAAGTTCCGTAATCTGCTGTAATATTGGGCAAAAAGCCTTGCATTGAATTTGAAACCGCACAAACATCGTATTCAAGTGCAGTTAACGATTTGAATATAGACCCGCCAATTAATCCTAAACCAATAATTCCAATTTTTTTCATATATATAGTATAACACATTTATAGTCAGACGTAAAGAATACGAGGAAATTTAATAATAGTATGCCAAACTTTTAATATATAGCTATAAAAGCAGGTAAATTTTTTTCAACTCTTTTTTTTGTGTTATAATTTTCCCATAAGGAGATTATAATGGAAAATTTGAGAGATAAGTATGAAGTAGTCATAGGTTTGGAAGTACATGCACAGTTAAAAACCAAATCTAAAATATTTGCACCGGACGGAACAGAATTTGGTAAAGAACAAAATACTGAAACCAGTCCTATTACACTTGGTATGCCCGGAGTTTTACCTGTTTTGAATAAAGAAGTTGTCAATATGGGAATTTTAACCGGTCTTGCATTGAATTGTGAAATCCCGTCACGTTGCAAGTTTGACAGAAAACAGTATTTTTATCCTGATTTGCCGAAAGGATATCAAATCTCTCAATATGATGAACCGATTTGTGTAAACGGTCATATAGATATTAAAGGTAAAACCATTGGAATTACACGTGCGCACCTTGAAGAAGATGCAGGAAAACTTGTTCACGCAGGTGCAGACGGACTTGCAGGTTCAAGCTATTCATTGGTTGACCTTAACCGTGCCGGTACTCCGCTTTTGGAAATCGTTTCCGAACCCGATATGAGAAGTTCTGATGAAGCAAGAGCTTATATGGAAGAACTTAGAAGTATTGTTCGTTATATCGGTGTTTGCGACGGTAACCTTGAAGAAGGTTCAATGAGATGTGATGCTAATATCTCAATTATGCCAAAAGGTTCAAAAGAATTTGGTACTCGTGCAGAAATTAAAAACGTAAACAGTTTTTCAGCACTTCAAAGAGCGATTGAATATGAAATCGACAGACAAATAGAAATCGTTGAAGAAGGTGGAAAAGTAGTTCAAGAAACTCGTTTGTGGGATGACAACTCTCGTGAAACACGTTCTATGCGTGGTAAAGAAGATGCACACGATTACAGATATTTCCCTGAACCTGATTTAATGCCTTTAGAAATTTCTCGTGAATGGGTTGAAGAAATTCGTGCGAAAATGCCGGAACTCCCTGAACAAAAACGCAAACGCTATATGGATTTAGGTTTAAGTGAATATGATGCTAATGTTATCGTTGAACAAATGGGGCTTGCTCTTTTCTTTGATGAAGTTCTTAAGCTCGGTGCAACACCAAAAATAGCTGTAAACTTCATTATGGGTGAAATTGCAGCTTATTTAAAAGAAGAACATCTTGAGATTTCTGAAACAAAACTTACACCTGAAAATCTTGCAGAATTGATTTCTTTAATCGAAAAAGCCACTATTTCAAATAATATTGGTAAACAAATTATTATAGATATGTTAAAAGACGGTAAAGCGGCATCTCAGATTGTAGAAGAAAAAGGTTTGAGCCAAATTTCCGATACAGGTGCCATAAAAGAAATTGTTCAAAAAGTTGTTGATGCAAATCCTAATCAGGTTGCAGCTTATAAAGGCGGAAAAGTTCAACTTCTCGGTTTCTTTGTCGGACAAGTAATGAAAGAAACAAAAGGCAGAGCTAATCCGAAAACCGTTAATGAATTAGTTAAAGAAATTTTGGGTTAAAAAATGTTTTTAAAAAAGAAAAAAAGCAGTATGGAACGAGAAATATTCCAGCAATCGGAAATTCTTGAACATCTGATAAACACTTATATTGATGAAAATGAAAATATCGCAATTGATGTACCGGAAGGTATTGCACATGTTGTATTTGTTGCAAGCGGTTCTTCGTACCATTGTGCAAGATATGGTGCTGATATTTTTGGAACAATTGCGAATATTGAGGCACGAGCAATTTATTCCAGTGAATTTCTTTTAAAATCAGTAATTCCGCATTCAGAGGATACGTTGTATGTGTTTATTACTCAATCAGGCGAAACTTCTGATACTAATAAAGCACTTATAAAAGCTAAGCAGTCAGGTGTTCGTACTTTGTGTGTTACAAATAAAGAAGATTCAACTATTTGGAATGCATCTGATTATAAAGTTAGCTGTCATGCAGGCATTGAAAGAAGTATTGCGGCGACAAAATCATTTACATCTCAAATGATGTGTTTAACTCTTTTGGCTTTAAAATTTGGTAAACTTAACGGAATTGATATTTCAGTTTGGCTTAATGACGTAATTTCAATTCCTCAATATATTGATAAAGTTTATAAACTTCAGCCCAAAATCAAACAGTTTGGGAAATTTCTTTCAAAATACAAAAATATTGTAGTTTGTGCTGATGGCATGTCTTATGCGTTAGCTAAAGAAGCTGCTTTAAAAATTAAAGAAACTTCTTACCTAAATGTAACATCAAGCATTCTTGGTGAATTTATGCACGGGCATGTTGCGGTTTTGAATAATAAAAAATCCGCTTTGATTTATATTTTGGTTGATGATTTGACTTATATTGCTACTAAAAATTTAAACAAAATCAAAGAAGATTATAACCCGCCAATTTGTATTTTAGGGAATAAAAACGTAAAAATCCGTACAAATTATAACATTAATATTGATTGTGAAAGTACAATAGTGAAATATTTTTGCGTTGCAGTTATGATACAACTTTGTGCTCTTGAAATAGCACAAAAACTTCACCGTAATGTAGATAAACCTCACGGTTTAAATAAGGTTGTAAAATAGTCTTTTATTTTGTGGTGTATTCATAATTAGGTTTGTCTTTAGCGGATTCTTTCATTGATTTAAAACTCATTACAAAAACTTGACCTTTTTGTAATTCAAGTTCGTTCCCTTTGTTTATATAAGAAAGCGGAGAACTTTCATATACTGAAACAACTGCAGATTTTGCTCTGTTTCCTTGTTCATTTTTTACGGCACCTTCAACGAGGGCAACACCGGGTCCAAAAAATCCGTCAACGAGTTTATTCCCTACCATTACAGCTCCTTGTTTTGCAACAGAGCCTACACTAACATCGCTTAGCGCACTATATTTGCCTACAAGTTCATTTTCAACCGTATAATTTTTATGAGTGTCTCCATCGTAAAATTTTACCGGAATAAAAGTGAATGAAGCGTTACGTTTTAATCTTGCCGGTGATTTAACATTTTCTATTTTCCCTTCCAAAATAGAACCTGCAGATACTGCATAACCATCCGCACTGGTAAAATCTTCCACTATTTTAACTTGCCAAGATGTTGGAGGATTTGCAGTTGAAAAATCTGACATAGCTTCAACTTTTATATTTTTAGCCATAGTTGGTTGACAAAATATTGAAATTAAAATTAATGCAAATAAAACTTTTTTCATCGTTTACTCCTTATCGAAAATCGTTTTTAAATATTGTCCTGTATAAGATGGTTTGTTTTTGGCAACATCACGAGGTGCACCTTGTGCAACAATTTGCCCGCCGTTGTTACCGCCTTCCGGACCGAGGTCAATTATATAATCTGCAACCTTAATTAAATCAAGGTTATGTTCGATTATAAGAATAGTATTTCCTTGGTCGGCAAGTCGTTGCAAAATTTTTATTAATTTATCCAAATCGGCCCAGTGTAAACCTACAGAAGGTTCATCCAACAAGTAAAGGGTTTTACCGGTTGCTCGTTTGTTTAATTCCGCTGCCAATTTAATACGTTGAGCTTCGCCGCCCGACAAAGTTGTTGCGCTTTGTCCAAGTTTGATATAATCCAAACCCACATCGTACAAAGTTTTAAGTTTATTCTTAATTGACGGGATACTGTCAAAAAAATCTAATGCCTCTTTTACACTCATATCAAGTACATCGGCAATAGTTTTGCCTTTATATTTAACTTCAAGAGTTTCTCGATTGTAGCGTTTACCTTTACAAACATCACATTTTACGTAAACATCAGAAAGAAAATTCATTTCTATTTTTAAAAGACCGTCACCCTTACAAGTTTCACAACGACCGCCTTTTACGTTAAAACTAAACCTACCCGGTTTATAACCACGGACTTTAGCCTCATTCGTCTTTGCATAAAGTTCTCTTATATGAGTAAATAAATCCGTATAAGTTGCAGGGTTTGAACGAGGAGTTCTGCCAATTGGTGATTGGTCTATATCGATTATTTTATCAATGTTTTCAAATCCTGTAATTTCATCAACTCCTTGTGGTTTTGGTTTATTACCACGGAGTTTGTGAATAGCATATTCATATATCAAATCTTGCATGAGTGTTGATTTGCCGGAGCCGGAAACACCTGTTAAAACAACAATTTTGCCAAGTGGAATATCAACATCAATATTTTTCAAATTATTTAAGTGCGCATTTTTTACATGTAAGTAGTTTCCGTTTCCTTCTCTGGTTTTGTCGGGTATGGGTATAAATTTTTCACCGCTCAAATATTTACCGGTAATTGATTTTGGTGTTTTAATAATATCTTCAACCGAACCTTGAGCGATAATTTTACCGCCGTTGATGCCGGCTTTAGGTCCTATATCGACTATGTGGTCAGCATTTCTGATAGTTTCTTCATCATGTTCTACGACAACAAGAGTATTGCCCAAATTACGAAGCTTGATAAGCGTTTTTATAAGCCTGTCATTGTCACGTTGGTGCAACCCTATTGAAGGTTCGTCCAAAACGTACAATACACCCGACAAACCACTTCCTATTTGTGTTGCAAGTCTTATACGCTGTGCTTCTCCGCCGGAGAGGGTTCCTGCCATACGAGCAAGATTTAAATAACTTAAACCGACATCTTTGAGAAAGCGTAAACGAGCACGAATTTCATCAAGAATTTGTTTTGCAATCTGTAATTGAAAGTCCGACAAGTCGAGATAAAGACTTTCGATAAAATCATATTCTTCATCTATAGACATTAAAGTGAAATCATAAATGTTTTTATTTTTGATAGTTACTGCGAGTGAAAACGGCTTTAGTCTTGCTCCGTTACAAGCAGGACAAGGCGTTGTTGTCATATATTTTTCGATTTCTTCCCGCCAATATTCACCGTTAGCTTCATTGTAACGTTTTTCGAGATAAGGAATAACACCGATATGTCTGTGATGTTGTGTATGATAACGTTTTGTACCAAATCTTTTTACTGTAAACGCAACAATATCATCGCCTCCGTATAAAATTATATTTTGCTGTTCTTTTGAAAGTTTACCGAACGGCTTGTTCATATCAATTCCATAGTGTGCTGAAACTGATTTTAAAACATCGTCATAATATGTATTTGTGGTTTTAGCCCAAGGATAAATAGCTCCGTCAGCAAGTGATTTTGTTTTATCCGGTACAATTAAATCGGGGTCGATTACAAAATCTGCCCCAAGTCCGGAACATCTTTCACAAGCTCCGTAGGGATTGTTAAATGAAAAAATTCTGGGTGCGAGTTCTTCAAAACTTAGGTTACACTTAGGGCAAGCAAGTTTTTCACTATATATTATTTCATTACTCTGTTCAGCAGCATTTCCGACTAAATCAGCTATTACAATGCCATCAGCTTTTTGTAGGGCAATTTGAACACTATCGGCAATTCGTGATTGTGCACTCCCTTTTATCATAATTCTATCAACAACGACACTGATAGTATGTTTTTTTGTTTTGGCAAGCTCTATCTCATCTTCATCAAGATTATAAACTTCGCCGTCAATTTTTACTCGTACAAAACCTTCTTGTCGTAATTCTTCAAAAATTGACTGAAATTCTCCTTTTTTACCTCGAATAATAGGTGCGAGAATTTGAATTTTAGTTCCTTCTCCAAGTTTTAAAATATTGTTCACAATTTCATCAACAGATTGTGGCTTAATAATTTCTCCGCATTCAGGGCAATGAGGAACACCTGCTCGTGCATATAAAAGTCTTAAATAGTCATAAATTTCAGTAACTGTTCCGACAGTTGAACGAGGATTGTTGCTTGTTGATTTTTGGTCGATAGCAATAGCCGGAGAAAGCCCGTCAATGTATTCTACATTTGGTTTATCCATTTGTCCTAAAAATTGACGTGCATATGTTGAAAGGCTTTCGATATATCGCCGTTGTCCTTCTGCAAAAATTGTGTCAAATGCAAGTGAACTTTTTCCACTACCTGAAACACCTGTAAAAACTACCAGTTCGTTCTTTGGAATTTCAAGCGAAACATCTTTAAGATTATGCTCTTTAGCTCCTTTAATTTTAATTGTGTCTTGCATATCAGTATTATGACATATAAAATTTGAATTTCAAATAATATTTGTTTATGCTACAATTAACAGGTAAGAGAAAGGGAGAAAAATGAACAGAGTTGTTGTAGGAGCACAATGGGGTGATGAAGGAAAGGCTAAAATCACTGATTTGCTTGCTGAAAAAGCTGATTTAATTATAAGATATCAGGGCGGTTGTAATGCAGGACATACTGTTGTTGCAAATAATAAAACTTTTAAATTCCACATGATTCCGTCAGGTATTTTATATGGTGGCAAAACTTGTTTAATCGGAGCAGGGACTGTAATTCTTCCTGAATCTTTTAAAGAAGAATTGGATGGGTTGATTAACGATGGGATTGATGTTTCAGGCTTAAAAATCAGTCCGTTGGCATCAATCACAATGCCATATCATACAGAAGTTGACGGTTATTCCGAAAATACTGCAACAAAAGGTAAAATCGGAACAACTAAAAAAGGTATCGGACCTACTTATACAGATAAAGTTGCCCGTTTCGGGTTAAAAGTTCAAGACCTTTACAATGAAGAAACTTTATCTGAAAAGCTTGATGTAATTTTGCCTTTGAAAAATAAAACTTTAGAAAAAGTTTACGGACTAAAAACATATTCAAAAGAAGAAATAACCGCATTATGTGGAAAGTATGCAGAAATTTTCCGTCCATATGTTTGCTTTGATTGGCAAGAAGTTCTTGAAGATGCAAAACGACAAAATAAAACGGTATTGTTTGAAGGTGCACAGGGTGTTATGTTGGATGTTGATTATGGAACATATCCTTTTGTAACCAGTTCAAATCCTATAGGTGGCGGAGCGTGTACAGGTTCAGGTTACGGACCTAAAATGATTGATGAAGTAATCGGTGTTGCTAAAGCTTATGTAACTCGTGTCGGCGAAGGTCCTTTTGTTACGGAACTTACTGACGGCGTTGGTGATAAGATTAGAGAAATCGGGCATGAATTTGGAGTAACTACCGGAAGACCACGTCGTTGCGGTTGGTTTGATGCGGTTACGATGAAATATTCTGCTCTTGTTGGTGGATTAACATCAATTGCGCTTACAAAAATCGATGTTTTTGATACGTTTGATGAAATAAAAGTCTGTACTGCATATAAAGACAAACGTGACGGCAAAGTTTACAGTTATTATCCTACGGATGTTTATATGCACAAATATTTAGAACCGATTTATGAAACTCATAAAGGTTGGAACGAAAATATAACAGGAATTAAGGAATATTCAAAACTTCCTGAAAACTGCAAAAAATATCTTGCAAGATTGGAAGAATTACTGGAAGTTCCAATTTCAATAGTAAGTGTAGGTCCTGATAGAGAACAAACTATTTTTAAATAACTTAAGAACTCGTATTGGGTTTTCAAGTTTTGACGGTGAGTGAATAAGTCAGTTATGCTCGCTTTGCTCGATAGGATATTCCTTCTCCACTTGTGGGGTAGTAGCGTCATTGCGGACAAGCGCAATCCGTAATCGCACGATTTGCGTAATCCGACGATTGTTTAATGTTGGATAGCTCTCCACCCTAACCCTCTCACCACTACGCTACGCTTCGGGAAACAGGGTCACAAGGCTCACTTACGTATTGCCTGTTCCCTTTGTTCCGTAGGGCGAGGGAACAAGGAAGAAAGTAATAGTAATATAAACAACGGAGGTAAAAAAAATTATGACAAAAAGATTCGGTTTCACATTAGCTGAGGTGTTGATAACCTTAGCGATTATTGGAGTAGTGGCGGTGTTGACTGTGCCGACATTGATTACTAATAATCAAGAAAAAGGTTGGAATACCGCTTCAACTGTTTTTGAAGCTAAACTTGAACAAGCGTTAAAAGTTATGAATACGCAAGGTACTTTGGCAGGTTACACCACAACAAGAGCGTTTGTAGATGAGTTATCTAATCATTTAAAAATAGTTAAAGTTTGTGATAACGACAAATTAACAGATTGTTTTTCAGATAAGGTTTATTGGGGCGGTGGTGAAGCAGCTCCGGAAGAAGTAGATATTACGACTGTAAAAACAGCAAAAAACTTTGGACAGGATAAATGGTCAATTGATACAGAAGTCTTAGGATTTCAATTGAATAACGGTACAATGGGTTTGATTGCATATAATCCTGATTGTACTCAAAATCAATTCTCTAACGAAATTGAAGGAACTGATTGTGTTGCGGTACTTTATGATACATCAGGATTTTCAAAACCGAATACAAGTGGTAAAGATATAGGAGCAATCCATGTAGAAAGCCTTGGCAGCAAATGTGCATTTGAAGTTGATGGAGCTTGTTACGGAGCACCGTTTAAACCGACTGCACACGTATGGAATGCTTGTGATACAAATGGGGTAACAACAGATCCTGAGGATTTGGCGTTTATGAGTAAGTATGGAATAAAGTATTGTATGACATCCACTTATGGGAAAAACGATTATTGGGCTGGTGCAGTAGAAGCTTGCGGTGGTGTACAAAATTTGCCATCAATGGCACAGTTGGCAGAGATGGCGAATTATGTGTATAACACAAGCGGTGTACAAGCAAAAAATGATAAATATAATGTAACAATGAATACCGAAAGAGCAACTTCTCTAGGTTTTAACTCATCAAGATTCTCATTGTGGTCTAAAGAAGAATATGCTGCTACAGGTGTGTATGATCGTTCTTTCTATTCTAATTACACACTTTGGTACACTAATCGTCGTCGGGACCAGAGTGGCGAACAGGCTGTGTGTATAGCTAATTAAATTATTAAATATGTATGATTTATACAGAAAAGAGGTCATATGACCTCTTTTTTCATGCACTTGCAATTTAAAATTATTCATGATATTCTTGTGTTTGTCAGAAAAGTTACTCTCACATATTTTACCAATAGCTTTAGTTAGCTTGTTTTTTGGTGTATGTGAAAATTAAATATTAAAAGTGATTCTGAAATAAATTCAGAAAGACAAGATTAAACGAAAGGTAAAATCAATGGATTTAGAAAACAAAGAAAACACAAATGTTGAAGCAGCTGCAGAAACTGTAGTTGAAACAACTGAAAAAGCTCCTGAAGTAACAGAAGCACCGGTTGAAGCTGAAAAGCAGTCTAGAAGAAGATCCAGAACCGGTAAAAAACAAAAAATTGAAACTGTAGAAGAAAAACCACAAAGCGAATGGACTGAACAAGTTGTTCAAATAAGCCGTGTAACAAAAGTTGTTAAAGGTGGTAAAAAATTAAGTTTCCGTGCAATCGTTATTGTTGGTAACAAAAAAGGTCAAGTTGGTATCGGTTGTGCTAAAGCTGCTGAAGTTATCATTGCTATTCAAAAAGCAATTGCAGATGGCAGAAAAAATCTTATCACAGTACCTATTTTCAAAACAACTATTCCGCACCCGATTACAGGTAAATCAGGTGCAGGTGCTGTTATGTTAAGACCTGCTTCTCAAGGTACCGGTATCATTGCAGGTGGAGCTGTGCGTCCTGTTTTGGAACTTGCAGGTATTGAAAACATCCTTGCAAAATCACTTGGTTCAAAATCACCTTTGAATGCCGCTTATGCAACTCTTGATGCTTTAAAATCATTAACTCCGTTCAACGAAGTTGCTAAAAAACGCGGTCTTTCAATGGCTGAATTGTTAAACTAGGTAATATACAATAATATTAGTTCAGAATATAAAGGATATAAATTATGGCAAAAACTAAATCAAATACAATAAAAATTAAACTTGTAAAAAGTTTAATCGGTTCATCAGAAGCTCAACGCAAAGTTGTTGCAGCTTTGGGTTTGTCTAAAAAAGACCAAACAGTTGAACATTCAGAAACAGCAACCATCATGGGTATGGTTAACAAAGTATCTCATTTGTTAGAAGTAACAAAGTAGATTTTTAAAGTACTGACTGCGTACAGTTACTAGTGTAACGACAGTGAACAGCGAGCGGTCAAATTAATGAGGAAAAAGAAAATGACAATTAAATTAGAAGACTTAAGACCTGCAGAAGGTTCTACACATTCATCAAAAAGAGTTGGACGCGGACGTTCATCAGGACACGGTAAAACATCTTGCCGTGGTCACAACGGTGAAGGACAACGTTCAGGAAGCAGTGCTAAAAGAGGTTTCGAAGGCGGTCAAATGCCGGCTTACAGAAGACTTCCTAAATTGAAAGGCTTCCAAGTTATCAATAAATTGAACTATGCTGAAATCAATGTTGGCAGAATTGCTCAATTAGGACTTAAAGAAGTTTCTTTAGAAGTTTTGAAAGAAGCTAAAAGAGTTCACCCATCAGCTGATGGTTTGAGAATTTTAGGCAACGGTGAAATTAAAGATGCTGTAACAGTTAAAGCTTCTTACGTTACACCTTCAGCAAAAGAAAAAATCGAAGCCGTTGGCGGAAAGGTTGAGTTAGTATAATGGCACAAGGTGTTAAAATGCCTACAACTGATGATTTGATGTCTATGTGGCAGGCGTCAGGATTGAAACAAAAATTAATTTTTACTTTCCTGATGATTGCAGCATTCAGACTTGGTGTTCAAATGCCTTTATTTGGTATTAACAATCAAGTTTTCTCAAACATTGCTCAAGGAAACAATATCATCGGCTTTCTTGATTTGTTTTCCGGCGGTGCTTTGGGTACGGTTTCAATATTCGCATTGGGTATCGGACCGTTCATTACGGCATCAATCATAATCCAACTTATTTCTGTTGTTATTCCGTCTTTGGAAAAATTACAGAAAGAAGAAGGTGAAGCGGGCAGAAGAAAATTATCACAGTACACAAGAATATTTACGGTAGTTCTGGCAGTATTCCAGTCTTTGATATTTATGCTTTATTTGCATCATTTGCCCGGAGCAGTATTGCCAAATGTTAATCCGGTAATGTTCTTTATCAGTTCAGTAACTGTTTTAACAGCCGGTTCTGTCCTTGTAATGTGGCTTGCCGAACTTATTACAGAAAAAGGTATAGGTAATGGTGGTTCTTTGATAATTTTTGTCGGTATTCTTTCAGGTATTCCGGTTTATGCATCAAGAACTGCTCAAATGGTTCAAAACAGCGCATCATTGCAATTAGGATTGGCATTATTGCTTGCAATATTCTTTGCAGCAATGGTATTTATCGTAATAATGCAAGAAGCTGTAAGAAAAGTTATTATCGTTAACCCGAAAAGACAAGTCGGAAATAAAGTTTACGGTGGTATGAATTCATTTATTCCGTTTAAACTTAATCCGGGTGGTGTAATGCCAATTATCTTTGCGATTGCGATTTTGCTTTTCCCATCCACCGTATTGAGTTTGGTTGGACAAGCAAACTTTAAATCAGTTGCTGTTAAAAATTTTGTGGTTTCAATGAATCACTGGTTAAGTCCGGATGGAATTACATATTATATTTTGTATTTCTTGTTAATTTTTGCATTGACATTCTTCTATGCATCAATTATGCCGAACATGCAACCGAAAGATATTGCTGATAACCTTAAAAAATACGGCTCTTCAATTCCTGGGATTAAGCCGGGCAGACCTACAGCGGAAGCACTTGATAAAATTTTAACTAAAACAACATTTATCGGTGCGTTGGGACTTGGCATAATTGCTCTTGTTCCGTCACTTGCAAGTTATGTAACAAACATAAAAACAATTCAGGGTATCGGTGCAACCTCACTCATAATCATGGTTGGTGTTGCTCTTGATTTGATAAATCAGGTTCGAACCCATTTGCTTGCAAGAAATTATGAGTCGTTCTTAAAAGACTAAATTTTAAAGCCTCCGTTATCCGGAGGCTTTTTTAATGTATTTGTAACATTATGAATTTAAAATACTTCACCTCAACTAACCGAACAAATTCTAACCGGAACTCAGCCAAAAGAATTGAGTTTGTAAAAACTTATAAGTAATATTTGCACCTAATGGTTGTTTTTAAAAATATTTTTATAATGATATTGCAAATATTTAACTTTCTTATTAGATGTTATTTTCACTCTACTTTCATCATGAATGTTTAATAGAGCTTGTTCTTCTTCTGAAAGTTTGTTGGAAATAATAATATTACCATTAACATCAAAAGAGATGAATCCTTTGTCAAATAGAGCATCATGTGTTGAGCATAGCAATAATACATTTTCCGAATCAAGTTTTTCTTCACTTGTAGAAGCAGCCCAAGGTTTTATATGGCTTGCTACCAATAATTCAGATGTTTTTAATCCGCATATTTCACAACAGCCGATTTCAATAATTTTTTGTTGTTTTAATTTTGATTGTCCAATTCTTCTTTTGACTGTAGAATATTTTTCTGTTTCAGTGAAAGTTTCAGACTCAAGTTCGTTTATAAATTTTTTATCTTCCTCTGTTAAAGGTTTGTCACCTTTTGAGTCAGAACTAAGCCAGTATTTTTTATCATTCAATATTTTAAATGTTTCAACTATTTTATCAAAATTTTCTGAGATTTTTTCATTAATATCATTAATAATTCTTTCTTTTTCAATATTAGATAATGCTGACATACTATTGGGGAAATTATAATTATATACATCTTTATATAAATTCAAAGATTTAAAAAAACCTATCTCTGGAATTTTTTTGCCTGCTTTTTGCTGTTCAAAAGAAACTATTTTAGCAGTAATAAAAGGTAGAGAATATTTGGCACAGAACTCATTAATATTATCTGCATAACCTCCAACAGATTTATTTTCATAAGGTATTCCTTTTTTATTTGTTTTGAATTGTGCATTTGAAGCAATATTAGTTTTGTATTTTGCTAAAATATTGCTTGAAACATCACCATATGTTACTACAGTATTTTTTGTTGAAGTTCTGCTAAAACGCCACAAAATATAATTAACAATCATTTTAGCTTGTTTGGTAAAGATAATATCATCTATTTGAGAGTCATAATTACAAGACTCTTTTGAAATAATATCATTTAAATTATCTTCACTAAAACCTTTTTGCAAACCTTCATATAACATGATTTTAATTCATCCTTAAATTCATTATACTAAAAATAAAAGTATTTAAATTCTCTGTTTGATTTTTGTTTTATAAAGTCCACTATTAGCGGGCTTTCAGTGCTTTCAAAATGGTCTTATTGCTCTTTTGTGGACTAAAAAATGGAGATGAAAATAGTAGAACTAATGTTCAAGATTTTTCCATTAAGTATTTTATCCTATTTATAGTATTACTCTAGATTACTATTATATCAAGTCTTTTCAGTGTTAAATTATCAATTGGACACAGTATTTGTTAAGTAAAATTTTTACAAATTTTTTGTAAATTTTATTATATTGACTAATTAAATTAGTTCCAATCAACTATACACTAGGACTTTTCATGTCAATTACCCATTTGGGTTACGTAAAAATACGGACTTGTGGACTATTTGAATAATTTTTATAATGTTTTTGATTTACACTACAAAGGAGAGCAAATATGACAAATACAGAATTATTAAAACAAAT
>CAYUIW010000033.1:0-18046 GCA_964444905.1 uncultured Muribaculaceae bacterium | reverse complement strand
CTAAAGATTTTGTGGATGAATTATCTAATCATTTAAAAATAGTTAAAGTTTGTGACAGTGATAAGTTGACCGATTGTTTTTCAGATACAGTATGGTGGGGTTCAGGTGAAGCAACTCCAGAAGAAGTAGATACAACGACTGTTAAAACTGCTAAAGACTTTGGATTGGATGATTGGGATACAGAAGTATTAGGATTTCAATTGAATAATGGTACAAACGGACTAATTGCGTATAACCCGACAAATACTTGTCATCAAGACCAATTCTCAAATCAAGTTACAGGAACAGCATGTGTAGCAATACTTTACGATACATCAGGATTTTCAAAACCTAATACATCTGGTAAAGACTTGCGAGCAATAAACGTAACACAACTAGGCAGCAAATGTGCGTTTGAGATTGGCGGAACTTGTTATGGTGCGCCATTTGTACCGACACCTTTAACCAAAGCGGAATGCGAAGCTGAAAAAGCAAATTTGGGTATAAATGCATGTTACTACGACAATGACTACTGGGCAGGAGCTGTAAAAGCATGCGGTGGTGTAAATAAAATGCCATCAATGGCACAGTTAGCAGAAATAGCTAACTACATCTACAACACAGACCAAGTACAAGCTAAAAACGATGTAGAAAACCTAACAATGGACACAAGTAAAGTATCTTCTCTAGGTTTTACATTAAGCTCAAATAACATTTTCGACGTTTGGTCAGGTGAGGAGGGCAGCATCTACACCGCGTACACCCGCTACTTCGGCCCTACCTACACGGGCTGGGGCGACACCTACCGCTACGACAGCGGCCTACAGGCGGTGTGCCTAGGTGATTAAATTACCTATTTACCAATTCGGTGCGATTTTTATACAAAAAAGCACACTCATAGTGTGCTTTTTTTAGCTTGTTTCCACAATTCGTCAAATTCTTCAAAACTATATTCATTAAGCGGTTTTGTAGCGAGTTCTTCCATTTTACGGAACCGTTTTTCAAATTTTTTGTTGGATTTTAAAAGTGCTTGTTCTGCATCAATTTTATTCCAACGGGCAAGGTTGACAACTGCGAAAAGAATGTCGCCAAACTCTTCTTCCATATGAACTTTGTCATTTTCCTGTTTTGCTTCTTTAAATTCATCAAATTCTGAAAAGATACATTCATATAAAGAGTCTTCATTCGGCCATTCAAAACCTGTTTTAACGGCTTTTTTGCTTATTTTTTGTGCACTCATCAATGCAGATTGAGCACGAGAAATCCCATCCATTGCTGATTTTCGGTGAGTTTTTTCTTCAGCTTTTAATTTATCCCAGTTTGCAAGAATTTCAGAAGTTGAATTTACTTTTACATCACCAAAAACATGAGGATGACGATGGATAAGTTTATCTTTTATACCTTTGGCAACATCATCTATTGTAAAAGCACCTTCTTCTGAAGCAATTTGAGCATGTAAGACTACTTGTAAAAGCACATCTCCAAGTTCTTCTTTTAAATGTGTCATATCATTCTCATCAATAGCATCTACGGCTTCATAAGCTTCTTCCAACATATTGGGGCGTAAAGAAGAATGTGTTTGTTCTCTGTCCCATTGGCACCCGTCAGGAGCTCTCAAACGTCGTATGACTTCTATAAGTTCTTTTAAATTTTCCATAATTAGATTTTAGCACAAATTCCAACTTAAGTTGCAACAAACACAAAAAAGAATACACCAAAAGGTGGATTTTAAAATTTCGTACTATGTTATCCTAAAGTGTGTGAATAGTTAGAGAGAGGTATAATACATGGCAATAATTGCAAAGATTGGTCAAATCTTAAATACTCCAATCAGTATGCCGGATAGAGCATCTGAAAAAAAGGCAGTAAATCATTCATCAAACCCCTTTGCTGCAACAAGTTTTAAAGGTAATGTTTTGACCGCAGACGTGTTTGAAACAAAAGCATCTTCAAGAAATAAATTAACTTTAAGCGCTTTTGTAGGTTCAATTAATGATGCATTCCCCACTTACAGAAAAGCAGTTGAATCTGTTATAGCATTTGGAAACAGAATGAAGGAAGGTGTTTCTTCCGTAGCTCATAAAATTAACGAAATTGGAAGCATAGAAGTTCCATCAATTGATTTTGCCGGTGCCGGTCGTGCTATAAAATCAGGATTTTCATCAATGATGGACAGTTATAGTGTTCAAAAGCTTAAAAAATGTGACGTAAATGCTCTTGATGAAATGTGGGCGAGTTTGTCTGAATCAAAGAGATTGGACGTTGCGGTATAGGGAGGATTTACAATGAGAAATGATAATAGCAGAAAAATCAGAAATATAATAGAAGCTCTTTGCCAGCACGAAGATGCTTCATCAATTGCAGTTCTTGAAGCTCGTGGAACAAATTCAGCTGATGATGAAATCAGAGAATTGACAGCTCGCGCATTGGTAAGAAAAAATCTTCACGATTCACTTTCTGTTGTAATAACAAATAAAGGAAAAGGCATTAATGATATGTCAACAGTTGTTGCAATGAGCACAATTAACGAACTTCTTTCTCTTAGTAATAAAGATGAAGCAATGTCAATTTTGACTGATACAGTTGAAATGCACTCTGATGAAGAAGTTAGAGAAAATGCACGTTCTGTAAAAGCTTTAATGGCTTTGAGCTAATTAATTATAAAATTTAAAAATAAAAAAGAACGCTTTTAAGCGTTCTTTTTTAAATACATATTTGTTGCAACATTCCAATCTCCAAATAATTTCGGCTGTTTGGTACCTGTTTTTTCAAGTCGCATTATTTCAGCAAGATGTTTTTTGTTCGCTGTTGTAAATCCCATTTTGTGATAAAAAATTTGGGGACAGGTTTTGGAATCGTCAAGGCACCATGCCAAAATATTAATTTTACCTTTTGCCTTTGAATTTTTACTCCAATTCTTTGCAAATTTAATAAAATCTCTTCCGACACCTTTAAGTTTTTCGTTTACAATTAGCCCGTCTATATATAGGCATTTGTAGTCTTTTTTGATTTCAGGATAATAACTTTTACCAGCCGGCCAACTTGTGAGATAAGCTCGCATTATACCAAGTTGTTTTCCGGTTTTAGGTGAAAACATTATAAATTGGTCATTAAATGTAGGAAAAATAAGCCGTTCAGGCAATTTCTTAAACGGTTTTAACTCAAATATATTTTTAGCTTGCCAACCGTTTTTATATAATCTTGTACCAATTTTTCCCAGCATATTCTATTTAAAAATAATTATTATAATAAATTGCTTTTTTCTCTAAAATATATTAAAAAATTATAACATTCTGCCCATTACACTTTTTTAGTAATATAATATTAAAAGCACTGGGAAAGAGGGATATTAAATTGAAAGAGAAATATCATTTTATTGCAATAGGCGGAATAGGAATGAGCGGGCTTGCAAAATATCTTTTGGAAAACGGATATGAAGTTTCAGGCTCTGATATATGTGAAAGTAAATATTTGGATAAATTAAGAAAACTGGGCGCAACCGTGTTTTTAGGACATGATGAAAACAACATGCCTGATGATTGTATAGTCGTCGCAAGTTCGGCTATTAAAGAAGATAATCCTGAGGTTCAAAAAGCAAAAAGATTAGGTTTACCGTTTTATCATCGGTCTGATGTTTTGGCAAAATTATCAAAACTTGGAAAATTTTTCCTTGGATATTCCGGGACTCACGGAAAAACTACAACGAGCGGGTTATCATCTTATGTTTTAGAAAAAGCAGGATTAAAGCCGTCTTATGTTGTAGGTGGAATTTTGCCCGATATCGGGACTAATGCGCATTCACAAGACGGAAAAATCTTCTGTGCTGAATTGGATGAAAGCGACGGAACTATTGTAAAATATTCTCCCGATATAGTTGTTGTAAATAATTTGGAAGCAGACCATTTGGATTTTTATAAAAATGGTTTGCAATCTATTATCGAAACTTTTAACAAATTCTTGTCAAATCTTAAACCGAATGCAATTGTTTTGGCTAATGCCGATTGCAATGGTGTTATGCAGCTTGAAAACCGTAATTTTATTACGTACGGTTTGAATAAAGCTGATTATCAAGCTAAAAATATTAGCTATGATGAGGATTATACAACCTATGACATTTATTATAAAGATGAATTTTTATCTGATATGAAAATATGTCTGAAAGGTGTTCATAATGTTTATAATTCGTTGGCTGTGTTTGCAAGTCTTCATCAAGCAGGTGTCGATATAAATTTAGTCAAACCTCATTTTGCAACTTTTACCGGAATGGGCAGACGTTTCCAAAAGGTTTGTGAATTTGACGGTATTTCTGTCTATGATGATTACGCACACCACCCGACTGAAATAAAAGCAACTCTTTCCGCTTCAAAATCATTTAAAAACAAAAATATAGTAGCTGTTTTTCAACCGCACAGATATACTCGTTTAAGTAATTTGTGGAATGAATTTATGACAGCTTTTAGTGATGTTGACAGAGTTGTTGTCACTGATGTATATGCAGCATCTGAATTACCGATAAACGGGATTAATTCTGAGCGTTTCACTAATGAATTATCTCAAAAATCCGATATTCCTTGCGAATATATTTCCGGAAGTATTCAAGAAGTTGCGAAGAAACTGTTACCAACGTTAAAATCAGGCGATGTTGTTATAGGTTTGGGTGCAGGTACAATAACAAATCTTGGTAAAGAATTAAAAGCTGAATATGAGGAGATTGTTAACATTGGAAACTGACTTTGATGTAAAATCTCTTACAACTTTTAAAATTGGCGGAAAAATTAAAAAAGTGTTTTTTCCGGAATCTATTGATGAATTTATACAAATATTGAAGGGTAATCCGGATGCAAAAGTTTTCGGTAACCTTTCAAATACGTTAGTTTCTACATATGGTTATGACGGAACACTTATTTTAACAACTAAAATGAAAAAAGTTGAAATTAATGGTTCACATGTGATTGCGGATTGCGGGGTTAAAGGCCCTATGCTTGCGCAGCAGACAGCAAAATACGGATTGAGCGGTTTTGAATTTATGATAGGTTTTCCGGGGTCAATTGGCGGGAATATTTGTATGAATGCTTCTGCGCATGGGCAGTGCATAAGTGACAAGCTTATTTCTGTAACTTGCTTTATTAACGGTAAACTTGAAAAAATTACTAAAGATAAAATGCAGTTTGGTTACAGAACTTCAATTTGTCAAGAACAAGATGTTATTGTGTTACAAGCTGAATTTGAGCTTGATGATGCTGAACAATCTGTAATAGAAGCTAAAATGAACGAAAATTTAGCATTTAGAAAATCACACCAACCTTCAATGGCATTACCAAATTGCGGAAGTGTTTTTATAAATCCGGAAGGTAATTCGGCCGGCCGTCTTTTGGAGGCTGTCGGAGCAAAGCAGATGTCAGCAGGTGGTGTAAAAGTATGGGAAAATCATGCAAATTTTATCGTAAATACTGCAAACGGTACTTCAACTGATGTTCTTGAACTTATGTGTAAAATGTCCGGTGCCGTTGAAAAAGAATTTGATATAAAACTGTTGCCCGAAGTGAGATTTTTGGGCGGAAATAACAAAAAAGAGGTAGAATTATGTGCGAAATTAAGAATAAAATAGATAAAAACGCAAAAATAGCAGTACTTTGTGGCGGAATGTCATCAGAAAGAGAAGTTTCAATGCGTTCGGGAAAAGGATGTTTTGATGCTTTGAAACGCCTTGGATTTGACAACGCTGAACTCGTTGTTGTTGATGAAAACATTGCCGAAGTTCTTAAAAAGGGGAATTATGATTATGCATATAATGCCCTTCACGGTAAGTACGGTGAAGACGGATGTATCCAAGGAATTTTAGAAATTCTTAAAATCCCTTATACTGGATGCGGTGTTATGTCAAGTGCTGTTTGTATGCACAAAGAATATACAAAAAGAATGCTTTCAACAACGGATATTCCGCTTATTAAGTCAGTTTATGTTCAAAAAGGTGAAGATGTAAAAGAACGTACAAAAGATTTGAAATACCCGCTTATCACAAAACCTGTTTGCGAAGGTTCAAGTTTTGGTATGACTAAGGTTAATACTCCTGATGAATTGGAAGCAGCTTATAACGAAGCAGCAAAATTCAATCCTGATGTTTTAATTGAAGAATATCTTGTAGGTATCGGTTGTACAGTCGGTGTTTTGGAAAATGACGGTGAACCGTTTGCAACCGAAATTTTGGAATTAAGACCTAAAAATGAATGGTATGATTACGAAGCTAAATATACAAAAGGAATGACTGAATTTATTCTACCGGCTGAACTTTCACCGGAAATGACAATGCTTGTAAAAAGACTTGCTGTAAAAGCTTATCAAACAGCCGGTTGCAGTGGTGTTTCGAGAATAGATTTCCTTATAGTTAATGATATTCCATATGTCCTTGAAATCAATACATCTCCCGGAATGACAGAAACAAGTGATTTACCGGCGCAATCTAATGCAATGGGTATTGATTACGATAATTTGGTATTACTAATTTTAAACAGTGCAGGATTAAATAAATAATGGAAGAAGAATTTCAATCACCTGAAGAGTTGCTAAAGACTAAGCAATTAGAACGACAAGCAAGAAAATGTAAGAAAAAACAAAGCTTTTTTAAAGGTTTGTTACGTTTTCTTACCGGTTGCGCCATCATTGCCGGATGTGTTTATTTTGTCTTAATGCCTGGGTGGTATCTGCCGAAAGATGCATTCCAAAAACCGGATGGTGTTACTGTTCAAATTACGAATAATAAAATTGTAAAAACTTCTAAAATATTAAATGTGATGAAAGATATTCCTGTTTCACGTTGTCCGTTGTTTATGAAAGATTATAAACAATTAAAATATAAAATTCTCGCATTGGCACCTGTAGAAAATGTTTATATCAGACGTTATGTTTTTCCTGCTAGATTGTTAATAATAGTTCGTGAAAGTATGCCGGTTTTAACGGTTTCACCTGATGCTAACGTTTCGCCTGTTGCAGCTTTTACAAAAGATGGCAGAATAATTACCGGTTCGGATTATCTTCCACTGCCTGCTAATTATAAAACCCTTTTGGTGCTTTCATACGGGAATAAAGGGGATGATTATCATAAGTGGGATGTAAATAAAATTCGAGAACTTGAAAAAATTGCAAAATATGTTGAAACTTTTTCAAGAGAGCCTGTTGAATATATTGATTTGAGAAATCCTGATGATATTTTTGTCAAAATTAAAACTGTTGATATACGATTGGGTAAAGTTGATGAAAAAATTTATCAGCGTATAAGACGTATTCCTTCAATTCTTCCGGAAGTAAAAAAAGTCGGAAACAATGTTAAATATATTGATATAAGCTGGGAAAAAGTAAATTATTTAAAATTAAAATAAAGGAGAGGTTATGAAAACCGCACTGGCACAAATAAGATTAAAAACAGCAGATTTTGAATTTAATTATAATCAAATTATTAACGCAATTGAAAACAATGATTGTGATTTGATAATTTTTCCGCAAGTTGATGTTGAAAATCTTGGCGGAAAAGATTTGGCTTATGATGAAAAATGTCAAGAAGCACAAGATGCTTTGTATGAAAGGATTTTAGAAAAAAAATATAACAAAGCTATTTTGCTTGGTGATATTCTGATTTATAATGGTGAAATATGCCTTTCAGAAGATGGTTTTTACGAAATTAACGGCGAAAAAGTTTATGTTGATGAAATTTATAGAGATGATATTATCTGTGACTTGTATGTACTTGCCAAAAATAAATATTTTGTAATGAATGCATATAAAGATTTTGTTGATAGTATAAATACTCACAACAATTTTGTTTATGTTAATTCTGTTTGTATGGCAGATTGTGATATCTATGCAGGTGGCAGTTTCGCAAAAAATAAAGAGAATGAACTTGTTTTAATGGCACCATTATGTGAAACGTTTGTTAATGAACTTGATTTCCATAATGCAATTGATTTAGTTGAAACCGAAAAAGAAGAAGCCATTTATAAAGTTATTACCTTTGCTTTGCATGAATATTGTAAAAATACAGGGCTCAAAAAGATTGTTTTGGGACTTTCCGGTGGAATTGACAGTGCATTAACAGCAGTTCTTGCAGCACGAGCCATAGGAGCCGAAAATGTACTTGGAGTACTTATGCCCAGTATGTATTCGTCAGAAGGTAGCATAACTGATTCAATCGAATTGGCACAGAATCTTGGAATTAAAACAGAAAAACATTCAATTACGCCACTTTTTGACAATTTTATGGAAAAAGTCGGACACGAAAGACTTCACGATTTGGCAGAAGAAAATCTCCAAGCCCGATTAAGAGCTTTAATCTTGATGTTCTTTTCTAATCGAGATGGCAGATTGTTACTTACGACAAGTAATAAATCAGAAGCTGCAATGGGATTTGGAACTCTCTATGGTGATATGGCAGGCGGGTTAAACCTTATTTGTGATTTAACAAAAACTAATGTTTATAAATTATCAAATTATATTAATAAAGATTATGAGATTATCCCGCAAGCTATAATAGATAAAGCTCCGTCCGCAGAACTCCATCCAAATCAGAAAGACCAAGACAGACTTCCTGAATATGCGGTTCTTGATGACATTATAGAAATGTATGTTGAGCAAAACAGACCGTTTGAAGAAATGTACGAAAAGTACGGCAAAGTGCTTGTAGATGATACTGTCAAAAAGATTTATCGTGCTCAGTTTAAACGTAAACAATGTTGTTTAGGTATCAGACTAACAGAACGTTCTTTCTGTAACGGTGTAGATTTACCGATAATGCAAAGGTTTTATTAATATGAATTATGAAGAAGCTATAGAACTTTTAACAAGTCAAGGTAAATTTTATATTGAACTGGGATTGGAACGTATTTCAGCAGTTCTTGAGCTTTTAGGCAATCCTCAAGATAAATTAAAATGTATTCATGTCGCAGGGACTAACGGTAAAGGTTCTGTTTGTGCAATCATTGCCGGAATTTTAAAAGATGCCGGCATGAAAGTCGGCTTATATACAAGTCCGCATATTTTTGAATATACCGAGCGCATACAAATTAATGCAAAATCTATTGATAAAAAAGATTTTGCGGATTATGTCGAAAATATTTGTAATATAGCTGATAAAAACAGTATTCATTTAACGGAATTTGAAATATTAACAGCTGTAATGTTTAAATATTTTGCAGACAATAATGCCGATGTTGTTGTTTTGGAAACAGGTTTGGGTGGTAGATTTGATGCTACAAATGTTATAAAATCAAATCTCTGTTCAATAATTACACACATCGATTTTGATCATACAGAACGTCTTGGAAATACACTTTCTCAAATAGCTTACGAAAAAGCAGGAATAATTAAACAGGAATGCCCTGTTATAACTTCCGAAGGGTATGAGATTTTTAAAGACACCGCTGATAAAATGAATTCACTATTTATGTTAGTAGCACCGTTTGAAGATATTTCAAATCTTTCATTAAAAGGTTTGCATCAGCAGGCAAATTTGTCACTTGCGCTTGCTGCAATTCGTCTTTTATATCCTAGTATTAGTGAATATGTAATTCAAGAAGCATTAAAACATATTGTGCATCCGTGCAGATTCCAATATATTCAGGAAAAAAACATGATAATTGATGCGGCGCATAATCCTAACGGAATTGCGGCTCTTAAGCAAAATTTAGATTTTTATTATCCTGATAAATCTAAACGATTTATCTTTGGTTGCTTGAAAAATAAAGATTATAAATCAATGATTGCAGAATTGTTTGATGTAAACGATGAAATTTATTTTTATCACTTTGATTGCCCAAATTCTGCAACTGTTGAAGAATTGCAAAAATCGTGTAAATTCCCTTCCAAAAAATTTACAGAAAAATTTGACTATAATGACGGTAAATTAACAGTCATTTGCGGGTCGTTTTATATGTTAAAAGAATTGTTTGAAAAGATATAATCTTTATGCAATTTTTTGATTTGAAAGTTTTTCTACAGCTTTATATAATTTATGTTGATTTTCTACAAATTTTTCAAATATTTTTGCATCAAAGTTTTTAATTTTTTCAATAGCTGATGCTATGTTATTTTCCTCATAATTACTTAAAAGAAATCTGTCCCCATGTTTGAGGCTTGATTCTTCTGCATAAATACTGTAACCCATATTATGTGAGTAAAATTCATATAAATTTATATCATGTTTTTGAGAAATCTTTTTAATTCCTTCACTATTCATAACCGCATCAAGAATTTTCTGATTCCATTGCTGTTTTTGCATGATATTGAGTTTTTGGAAACTGGGATTGCATGTTGAAATGTTGTTTACTTTCATTCTTCTTTTCCTTTCGTAACCATTTCTTCGATTAAACTGTTAAGTTTTGACGGAGAAAATTTTGTACAACTGTTCCATATTAATGTTGATTTGGGTTCTTTTAATGACGGGCTTGGATAATCACAATCGCAATAGCCTTTAAGCATATTTGTTGAGCCATCTGCATAGGATGTAAAATGTGAGCAACAATTACAAATTTTTAAAATAAATCCGTAATCATCAAGTTTTGATTTTAACTCTTGCAATGCATCAATCATTCTAAGATGTCCGCCAGTTGTATATTTTTTGTTTTTAAAAATAAATCTTACTTTTGAAAGTTCTTTATCAGAAATAAATTCTAACTTGCACGGCAAATCATTTTTGCCGGTTGAAACAACTACATCTATGGATAATTTCTCTTTGTCATTAGAAACTCTTCCGTCTGAAATTTTTGCAATAAACTTTCTAATAGGCGGTAGATTTTTGATTATATGACCAAGAGAATATATCGGATAAAGCATTAATAGAGCAATTTCTTTTAATGTTAGTTTGGAATTGATAAGACTTATGCCAAATCCTGCAAGTAAAATTATAAAAGCGAAAAGTACAAATTTAAAATCAACAAAGAAGTAATAATTGTATGAATGTTTCATAATCCCCAAATAAATAATTGCCAGCAACCAAAAATTTGGAGCGATTAAAGAAAATACGTGTTCAGTAAATACGAAATTTTTTGTCCATAATTCTTTTATACAATTAACAAATAATTTTAATCTTTGTGAAATTCTGGGACGACGGAAAATGTATCCTTCAGCATTTACACAGGTTTGAATATTCGGGTTGTAAGAACATTTGCAACCGATTTTTGATAAAAGCAGGCTGTACTTAAGTTCTGTATCTATATTTTTAAAATCTACAGAACCGATTTTATCTACTATTTCTTTTTTTATTACGAAAACACCGGAGTCAGCTTGTGCTGCAAGTCCGAATAAAGAACGAGCCTGTCTTATGAAATTCATATGATATTTCATATAAACTGCTTTTATGGTATCAATTATGTCAAGATTTTCCGTATTTATTAATGTTTCACCACTGATTACGCTGTTTTTGATTAATGCGGAATTTACGGTTGATAAAAAGTTGTTAGGAATACTTCTGTTTGCATCAATAAAAACATAAGAGTCAATCCAACTGTTTTTTGAAAGTTCTTCCAAAACCAGTGAAACCGCCTGATCTTTACCCAGAGTTGAGCAATCTTTAAAATTAATCGGTTGAACAAAACGTTCATTGATAAAAATTATATCAGAACCGTCATTACAATTATCCAAGATTGCAAAAACTTTAAAACTGTCTATAGGATAATCCTGCATTTTTAATTGTTTTATAAGATTATCAAGATTTTCTTTGTTATTGTGAGAATAAATTACAACAGCAAGATTGTCTTTTTCTTCATATTGTGAATACCTTTTTTCAATCTTAAAAGGTTTGTCCTTAAGGTTTCTTAAGGCAATAGCTAAAAAATACACTGAGTAGATTGCAACATAAACAAATAATATATCTAAAATAAATTCCATAGAAACGTTCCTTCCTGCCAATATTGTAGTTAAAAGTTTTTTAAATTTCTATTACATGTAATGGAATGTTAAGTAATAAAACAAGGCTGCAATTTTCAAATTTCTTTGTACTATAATTATATTTATGGAGAGATTAATATGATTAAAAATTATTTTTTGGAAAAAGTAGAAAATGCACTTGAAAAAGCTATTCAAGCAGGCAAGCTTGGGCAAATGAGTGAATATACAGAGGGTTCGTTGATTGTTGAGCGACCTAAAAATGCTGATTTTGGTGATTATGCAATAAATGTTTCTTCTCTTGCAAGAAATGCACGAATTGCTCCACCATTAATTGCGCAAAATATTGTTGAATTTATTGACAAAGAAGATAATGAATACACTGTTGTCGCCGGTTTTATTAACTTTAAGGCAGGACAAACTCTTCTCGTAAATGTTATTGATGAAATTTTTAAAAAGAAATCTCTTTATGGTAAACCTGAAAAAATTGATAAAGAAAAAATTATTTTAGAATATATTTCGGCTAATCCGACAGGACCTTTTCACATCGGGCATGGTCGTTGGGCAGCAATGGGTTCAGTTCTTGCCAATCTTTTAAAATTCTATGGGCATGAAGTTTATCAGGAATTTTATATTAATGATGCTGGTTCTCAAATCCAAAAATTGGGAAATTCTTTGGCTATACGTATTCGTCAAGAATTGGGTGAAGATGTTGATTTCCCGACAGACGAAATTGAACGTAAAAATTATTACCCCGGAGATTATTTAATTTCGGTTGCTAAAAAGTTTGTGGAAAATAATAAGGAGCTTCTGAAACAAGTTCAGAATGACATAACTAAACTTGATTTATCTGTTTTATGCGATTTCGCAAAAGAATATGAAGAAAAAGTACAACGTGATTTATTGGATAATTTTAAAGTAAAATTTGACAACTTCTATTCTGAACTTACTCTCCATAATTCAGGAAAAGTTGATGAATGTGTGAATAAACTTAAATCCAGCGGAAAAATTTACGAAAAAGATGGTGCGGTTTGGTTTAAATCCTCTGATTACGGTGACGATCAAGACAGAGTAATAAAAAAAGCTGACGGCTCAAATACATATCTGACAGCTGATATTGCTTACCACATAGATAAGTTGGAACGTGGATTTGACAGAATGATTAATATTTGGGGTGCAGACCATCACGGCTATGTTGCTCGTGTAAAAGCTTCCATTGAGGCTTTAGGTTATGACCCGAATAAACTCGAAATTCTACTCGGACAACTTGTAAATCTTGTTGTTAACGGTGAAGAAGTTCGTATGGGCAAACGTAAAAATATGGTTACGTTAGAGGATTTGATTGACGAAGTCGGTGTTGATGCTACACGTTTTTGGATGGCTATGAGAAATATTGATACCACTCTTGATTTTGACATAGAACTAGCTAAAACAAATTCTGACGAAAACCCTGTATTTTATGTTCAATATGCTCATGCCAGAGCTTGTTCAATTATAAGAAATGTTACACAAGATAAAATTGATACAGAAACAGGTAACACTGTTCCGGCTATTTTGTCAGCAGATGAGTTCAAATCTTTAACAGAAAACTTTGACAAAGTTCTTTTGAATAATAATATTCATGATTGTAGAAAATTAGTTCTTAAACTTGAAGAATACAAACCAATGATTGAACTTTCAGCAAAAACTCGTCAGGTTTATACAATCTGTCGTTATGTTCAGGAACTGGCAAGTGAATTTCATTCATTCTACAATGCTGTTCGTGTAATCAGTGATGATAAAGAACTTACAAAAGCACGTTTATCACTTGTTTATGCGGTTAAAACAGTATTAAATAATGCACTTGATTTGCTTGGTGTTTCAGCCCCTGAAAGGATGTAAATATACCGGCAATTTAACTAAAATATTATATATTTTTAAGGATATTTAATATTTTTTCGTAATCGTTTTCAATCACGAGTTGAGAACGCAAAACTTTTGCATTTTGAAAACCTGCAAGGTAATATGGGTAAAATTTACGCATAAATTTTATTGCAACATCTTCACCACGAAGATTAATTTCTTCATCAAGATGATGTTTTAGTATTTTAATACGTTCTTCTATAGAAGGCACAGGGAGTTTTTCACCGGTTTTGAGATAATGTTCAATTCGGTGAATAAGTGTCGGGTCACCGAGAACTCCTCTACCTATTGCAACACCATCAGCTTTTGATTGTTCTAATGCTTCAATAGCAGTTTCTATGGATATAATATCGCCATTTGCAAAGACCGGAATATCGACATTTTCTTTTAATTTCCGTATAAGTTTCCAATCAGCTTTTCCTGAATACATTTGAGAACGTGTCCTGCCATGAATTGTTATAAATTCAGCACCTGCATCTTGCATTTTTTGTCCGTATTCTACAAAATTAAGTTCATCCATTGTGTAACCCAAACGGAATTTAACACTGACAGGTTTATCTGTACCATCTTTAACAGCTTTTACCAAATCCGCAGCTAGTTCAGGATTTCTCATCAAAGAGCATCCGTCTTGACCGCCTACAACTTTTTTTACAGGACACCCCATATTTATATCCAATATGTCAGCCATTGACGAAAGAGTTTCAGCAGCGAGTTTCATAAGATGTGGTTTGTGTCCGCTAATTTGATAAGATATTGGACTATGGTTTTCATCACGTTTTAAAATTTCTGTTCCGCTCCTGCCTTTTAGTGTTTGAGCTAAAAATTCCGAGCTTATCATCTCTGTTGTAAGCAAGCAGGTTTTAGAATAGCTCCTTACAAGGCTTCTTAATACATAATCAGTTATTCCTGCCATAGGAGCAAGTGATACTTTACTTTTAATTAATTCTTTAATTTCCATTTTGTTTTAATTCTTCAGCACGCGCTTTTGCGTATTGTTTGTATTCATCATCTTCAGCTTTTGAATTGGCATAAATTGTGTAGTAATTCATAGCTTCTTTTGTATTACCTAAAGCATCATAATCTGCTGCAATCATATAATTTGCAATTTCAAAATCCTTATTTAAAGAATATGCTTTTTTGAAATCGTTAATCGCTTCAATTCTTTTTTCTTTTACATCATAAATCATGCCACGATAATAGTATGCGTATGAATTATTTTTGTCTGATGCAAGAAGAGTATTTAATAAATTCAAGCTTTCATCATATTGTTCTGCTTCATATGCAGTGATTGCTTTATTTAAATTATCAAGATTATTTTGTTCTGTTAATGACTGCATAAGTTCAATTGCTTTTGTATTTTTTTTATTAATTGCAAGCGACTTATTTGCATAAGATTTTGCATTATCCCAATCTTCGTTTTCAGCATATAAAACGGCGATATAATATGCTATATCTGAATCAGTAGGTTTTAATTGAAGTGCTTTTTGATAATATAAAATAGCATTATCATTATCTTCAAGTGCTTGATAGCTTGATGCAACTCCAAGCATTGAATCAACTGTTAGCGGGGTTATTTTTAAGTATTCAGCAATAGCTGTTTTATAATCTTTATTATCATAATATGTTGCCGCTTTTGCGAGTTTTGAATTTATCAAATCATTGTTAATTGATTGGATAGCATCTGTTATTTGTTTGTTATTTGGTAATTTTGCATTTGCTGTTTTTAATGTTGCAAGAGCAGTTTCAGGATTTCCTGATTGATTTTGAGCAATCGCCAGATTAATGTATATTTCCGAATTTTGATTGTTCAATTTCAACGCTTCGTTATACATTGAAATTGCTTCTTTAAGTTTGTTTTGTTTGTGTAAATCCAATGCATAGTTATACAATATTTCAGCCGGATTTGATGCGGCTAAATTCTTTTTGACATAATCTATAAATTGTTCAGGAGTCATATTTTTCTGAACAAGTGTAATCATTTCAGCTTGAGCTTGCGTGTTTGTAGGGTCAAGTGAGATAACTTTCTGATATCCGTTTATTGCGGCTTTTGTATCGCCTAAAGCTGCATTTGCCTGCGCTTTATAAAGGTTTGCATTTACATTGTCAGGATAAAGGATTAAAACGGAATCATAAGCTTTGATTGCAGTTTTGTAATCGCCTTTTTGCTGATAAAGGGTTCCGACATTAAGTCTGGTATTTGTATTTGACGGATTTAAATATTCGGATTTTTGATAGTACATTAACGCATCATCAAATTTACCTTGTTTTTGCAAAATTGCGCCTAAATTAGCTGTAATATCAGCATCACTGGGTGAATTTTCAAGTTTCTTTTTATAAATTCTTTCCAGTGCATATAAAACTTCTTTGTTATCGGTTACTTTACTCAAAACATAATTATATTCGCTTACAGCACCGTCTTCATTTCCTAAACTGTCAAGCATTTTTGCATAAGACATTCTTAGCTTAATATCGGATGGAGCAACCGCAATAGCTTTTCTGTAATATTCAGCAGCTTTTTGATTATTACCAAGAAGTTTCATAATATCACCAACTTGCTCAAAGCTGTCTTTTTGATAATTTCTGTCCGCAAGCGTTTGGTTAAATTCATAACCGGCTGCTGCAAAATTGCCTTCTGCTCTTAATTGTTTAGCTGCAGCAAATCTATTAGACGGTGTCATGTCAAATTTTGCAGCATTAAGACATTTGTTTAAATAACTTGTAATTTGTGGTACTTGCTGGCTTGATGTTGCCTTTGACGGATAATAGAGTATGTAAAAAAGTGCACTTCTAAAGTCATCAGCAGCTTTTATATAATTGTGTTCAACATTACAATAATAAGTTCCTCTGGCAAGGTAAGCGTTAATAAGCCCAATTCTTGCAGAATTATCCAAATAATTTATACGTAAAGCGTTTTTAAACTCTGTTACGGCACTTGAATACTGAGAATTTAAAAGATACTGTTGCCCTAAATCATAATGCTCTTTAAATCCAGCCATTGCCGGTGCAGATAGCAGTGTCACAGCTATAGAAAATTGCAATAATTTATTTATGGTTTTGTGCATAACATACCCTCTCTTGTATATTATTTTAATACAAGAATAGGAATATGTATATAGCCAATCGCAATAAAAAAAGGTAAACCGTTGTTTACCTTTTTAAAGTTGTATTACTCAAAACTGGAAATTGAAATAAAGTTCAGACACTCATCAAAAAGTGTTTGAATAGGAACCGACATGTCGATTTCCTCTGTAATGCTCATCCCTAACAATTCAGCTTGTGCTTCAGTAATCATACTTTCTACTCCTTTATTATTGACAAATATGTTATCGGAATATATTTTTAAAACTTTAATTAAACGTTATCTCTAAAATCCTGAAAAAGCTTTTAATATCAAGTATTTGTGCCAATAAAATTCAATTTAACATTTTGTTACATAAAAGTTTTTTCTTAATATATGGTAAAAATAGATATCTTGTGGTATTATAATTCACGTAGTATAAGAATATAGGAGACAGGACAATAGCAAACGACAACAGAAACCGCAAGGATCAGGCAATTATGAACGAAAGAATTCGTTCCAAAGAAGTTAGACTAATTGGAGAAAATGGTGAAAATCACGGAGTGGTTCCAACCTCAAAAGCTTTACAAATGGCGTATGATGCAGACCTTGACCTTGTGCTTATCAATCCAAACCAAGAACCGCCTGTCGCTAAAATCTTAAACTATGGAAAATATAAATACGAGCTTGAAAAACGTGCAAAAGAAGCAAAGAAAAAACAGCATGTTGTAGAAATTAAAGAAGTTAAAGTTCGTTATAAAATTGATACACATGATTACCAAGTTCGTATAAATAATATTAAAAAATTTATTTCACAAGGTAATAAAGTTAAAATAGTTATCATGCTTAGAGGTCGAGAAATGCAACACAGTGAACTTGCATTTGATTTAGCAAAACGCTTTATTGCGGATTTGGAAAAAGAAGCACTCCAAATAGAGAAAAAACCTATGCTTGAAGGACGTAACGTTACAATGTATTTAAGTCCTCAATAAAAAGTTCTTGACGTATAACTTTGAGTATGTACAATAGAAAATGTGACTGGTTCAGTCATGATAATTAAATAAGTGTGCCGCAATAGCTCAGTTGGTAGAGCAAGGGACTGAAAATCCCTGTGTCCTTGGTTCAATTCCGAGTTGCGGCACCATTTTTTTATATATAAGTATTTAAACGAAAGAGATTTGATTTTAGATAAAACAATGAGCTTTTCGTCGAACCTGCTGACTAATTAACATCTAC
>CAYUIW010000032.1:0-19036 GCA_964444905.1 uncultured Muribaculaceae bacterium | reverse complement strand
CTTTCAGGAATTTCGCATTTTACCCGCCTTCTCGCATTTGTCCTGTCAAAGTACACCCCGCACATGGCGAATTACCCGTGATAAAAGCAAAAAAAATAGCAAGGGAGAGATTCGAACTCTCGACCTCACGGGTATGAGCCGTGCGCTCTCACCAGCTGAGCTACCTTGCCATAAATTTATTTGACAATTAATTAAATCGTCGAGTTCAATTATGACATAAAAAAAATAAATTTCAAGTGTTTAATGCATTGCATTAATAAAGGTTTCTAAAAGTGTTAATTTATCTTTGTCATTTCTATATTTTTCAATTCTTTTGAGAATATTTTTATACATAACTTCTTCATCTTCGTCTTCGCTTGCTTTGAAAAGTATTGATTCTTCTACACCCAAAACTTCGGCTATTTTTTCTAAGTTTGACGCAGTAATAAATCCTTTACCTGTTTCAATTATGCTTAAAGAAGTTATACCCATATCAATTTGTTCCGCAAGTTTTTCTTGGCTCATGCCCATAGCTTTTCTTAACTTGCTGATATTATTTCCTAATATTACACAAATTTTTGATTTCGTTGTTGTCATATTTACATTTTATAGTAAGTTATTCCCTAATTTAATTGAATTAAACCCGTTTCTTATTCGTATTTAATACTTTCTAATATGTAATTTTAGATTTATTCTGTCCATAATGGTAATGGTTTTATTTGTTGATTTTTTCAAAAATATTTAAAAAAGGAGAAAAATATGTCAGCAATAATAGAAAATGTAAAAGCCAGACAGATATTGGATTCAAGGGGAAATCCTACAGTTGAGGCTGAAGTTGAATTACCTTTTGGGATTATAGGAAGGGCAGCGGTTCCGTCCGGAGCTTCAACGGGAATTTTTGAAGCTTGGGAACTCAGAGATGGCAACCTGAATAAATATCAGGGCAAGAGTGTTATTAATGCCATTGAGAACATAAATAATAAAATCGCTCCAGCGTTAATCGGTAAAGATGTTTTTTATCAAGAAGAAGTTGATAAGATTATGATTAATTTAGATGGAACCGAAAACAAGTCAAATCTTGGAGCAAATGCAATTTTAGCGGTTTCTCTTGCTTGTGCAAAAGCCGCATCTTTGACTTATAATATGCCTTTGTATCGTTATCTTGGTGGAATGAATGCTGTTGTAATGCCGGTTCCATTGATGAATATAATTAATGGTGGTGCTCATGCGGATAATGGGCTTGATTTTCAGGAATTTATGATTGCACCTGTCGGGGCGGAAAGTTTTCAACACGCAATACAAATCGGTAGTGAAATTTTTCATACATTAAAAGAAATTTTAAAAGATAATGATTTTAGAACAACTGTTGGTGATGAAGGTGGATTTGCGCCGAAACTTCATAAAAATTCGGAAGGAATTGAAATTATACTTGATGCGATTGAAAAAGCCGGATACTCCATAGATGTGGTAAAAATTTGTTTAGATATTGCTTCGTCAGAATTCTATGAAAACGGTAAATATATTTTGAAAAGTGAAAACAAAACTTTTACAAGTGATGAAATGGCAGATTTTTTAAATGAATTAATAAACAAATATCCAATAATTTCAATAGAAGACGGCATGGCAGAAGAAGATTGGAGCGGTTGGAAAATTCTTACCGAACGACTTGGACACAAATGTCAACTTGTGGGCGATGACCTTTTTGTGACTAATTCAAAAAGACTTAACGAAGGGATAAAAAAGTGTGCCGCAAATTCAATTTTGATTAAACCTAATCAGATAGGAACTTTAACGGAAACTTTTGCGACTATACTAACGGCACAAAAAGCAGGTTATACAACCGTGATTTCACATCGTTCGGGTGAAACGGAAGACACTTTTATTGCTGATTTAGCTGTTGCGGTAAATGCAGGTCAGATAAAAACGGGTTCTGTATCTCGTACGGAAAGAGTTGCAAAATACAATCAATTAATAAGAATTGAAGAAAATCTCGCTTCAAGTGCAAAATACTTGGGGTTAAAGGCTTTTGGGCAAAGGTTTGATAAAAATAGTTCTTGTAATTATTAAAAAATTCTCGTGTTATAATAATGGAGAAAGGGAGAATGATTTATGAAACTTTTGCATACAATGATAAGAGTAAAAAACGCTGATGAAAGTGTTAAATTTTACACAGAACTTTTAAACATGAAACTTGACAAGAAAAAACGTCTTGAAGATTGTGAGCTTTATTTTTTGACTGATGAAGACGGTACAAATCAATTAGAACTTACGTTTAATGACGAAACTCCTGAAAACGGATATGATTTGGGAACAGGTTTCGGACATCTTGCGTTTTCAGTCAAATCACTTGAAGATTTTACGAAAAAACTTCACGATTTTGGCTGGGAATATCTTTACGAACCGTTTGATTTGAACGGCAAGGGGACTAAAATTGCATTTGTTAAAGACCCCGACGGATATGAAATAGAACTTATTGAAAAAGTTATTTGGTAAAACGGGTTTAATAACTCGTTTTTTTATTTTGAAAAATATGTTATAATAATTTTATGGAAGAAATTATTGAAAGTTTAAAAGAGATAGGTTTTAACAGTTACGAGGCAAAAGTATATGTTGCACTTTTGAAAAAATATCCTGCAACGGGTTATGAAGTTGCAAAACTTGCTGATATTCCGCAGGCGAGAGCGTACGATACATTAAAATCTCTTGAGAATGATAAAATAGTTACAAGTTCGGGTGATAAACCTCAAACTTTTATTCCAATCAAACCTAAAGAACTTACAAAACGTTTTCGCAGAAAAGTTGAAGCTAATCTTGATTTTTTAGAGAAAAAACTTCCTGACGTAAAAACAGATTATAACGAGCCTATTCATTCAATAGTTGGTTCATCTGTAATAAAGGAAAAACTTATAGAGCTGATTAAGGCTGCAAAAACCGATATTTATCTTGAAATTTGGTCATATGATTTTAAATTTATAGAATCTTATTTGTGGGATGCTTACAATCGTGGATTGGATATTAAAATAGTTGGTTATGACAATTTTCAGTGCATGTTTGGAACTGTTTTCAAACATAAAAACGGGCGTGAATTGGAGCATTCACTTGGCGGTAGAATGATTTTTCTTTTGTGTGATAATTCGGAAGCTGTTTTTGGTAAGGTTGAAGAAAAAATTGTGTGGACAAAAAATACGGATATAGCTTTTCTTTTGAAAGAATTTATTGTCCATGATATGTATTTGCTTGATATTGAGGAAAATTTCCCTGAACAGTTAAAATATTTTTATGGTGCAGGTTTAAAAAGATTAAAAGATAAAATCTTGAATAAAAATTCAAAATACAATATACATTAGTTTTCAAGTCCTTTTGCGACTTTATAAAGTGTATATTGTTTGTCACGATTAAGCTTGTCGTATATTTTTATAATTTCATCTTTGAAATCAACATTTTCCAACGAGTTGAATTTAAAAAAGTCATACAATTCAACACCTAAAAGGGTTGCGAGTTTTTCCAAAGTACCGAGTGTTGGGAAATTTCTGCCGACTTCTAACTTGCTGATGTACCCCACATCAAGTGCTGCGAGTTCTGCTAATTTTTCTTGTGTAAAACCTTTTTGTTTGCGGAGTTCTTTTATTCGAACTCCTAAGAGTGCTTTTGTATCCATATAATTATTTTATTTTAAGTTGTGAATATTTACAGTCAGTTTGTGTGCTGAAATATTAAAAAATAGCAAAATAATTGACAAAAATAGCAACATATGTGACAATAATTTAAAAAATAGCAATATAAGGGGTATAAATTTGATGAAAATTAGCACAAATGATATTGCGACTTCCAAACATGCAGCATTTACAATTGCGGAACTTGTTGCGGCAATGTTGGTTATGACAATGATTGTTGCTATAACTATTCCGATTACACGAAATAAAATGCAAAAAGTTGACTATAGCCATTATTACCTTGGTTATGCTGCAATGAAAGATATTTCTGCCAATGCTTTTCCCAAATTTAAGGAAATTATTGAAACTTCTGAAGGTACAGATGAAGATTGTGCATTTGAAATTGGCGGAACTTGCTATGGTACACAGTTCTTCCCAACACTAATGACATATGCTGAATGTGCAGGTGAGAATGCGACAAGTTCAAGAACTGAAACAACTGCAGGAGCAGAAGCAAGCGCATTAGGTATAGAACAATGTTATTGGGAAGAAGATTACTGGGCAGGCGCAGTAAAAGCATGCGGTGGAACGAATAAAATGCCAACAATGGCACAATTAGCAGAAATTGCTAACTATATCTACAACACAAACCAAATACAGGCTAAAAACGATGTATCTAACCTAACAATGGATACAAGCAAAGCTTCTTCTCTAGGTTTTACACTAAACTCATCTAACGCGTTCTACGTTTGGTCATGTGAGGAGGGCGGCAACCACAAATTCGCGTACAGCCGCCACTTCAACTCTACCAGCACGCGATACACCAGCCAATACCGCTACAGCAGCAAACTACAGGCGGTGTGTGTTATTGGTGAAGCGGAAGAACCAGACCCAGTCGATAATCCAAAACTCCTTTGTGAAACAATTAAAGACATGTACAATATCAAAAACAGCAAGTGTGATGCTTCTGTTGCAGATGTTCAAACCTCTGCCGTAAGTCTTGATTTCAGTACTTTAACACCGCATATTACACTAACAAACGGACTTAAAATATATATTGGTTCAGACTTAGTAACCCTTCCTGATTTATCGGATGCGGTTGAAGAAAACGACCAATCAGGTTTTATAATTTACATTGACGTAAACGGCAAAGCAGGCAAAAGCAAGCTTTACGAAGACGTTTTTCCATTTTATCTGTTAAAATCAGGCAAAGTTTTGGCGGCATACAATCCTGCACTTGCAGCAGGCGGAAACAATGTTGATAACTTAAATTGCAGAGTTCTATACGATGAAAATAGAACCGTAAAAGTTTTAATGCGAGATGCAACCTTCCAAGAAGCAGCATGTGCAACGGGAATGATACAATCCGAACTTTATTGCGGGGAAAATGTTCAATATGAAATTTGCAAAGATATGGCAAAGGATTGCCGTGTTCGTGAGAACAAACCTTGGCAAATGAAGTAAAAAATATAGGATAATATTTGAATTATCATTGTGTATGTAGGAGATTCTTCGCACTAAAGCTCTCAGAATGACGAAAAAGGGTGATGAAAAGATATTCCCTCCCTGTGGGTAGTAGCGTCATTGCGGACAAGCGAAGCGCGATCCGCAATCGCATAATTTGCACAATTCGACGGCTGTTTAATGTTGGATAGCCCCCTCTCCCTAGCCCTCCCCCGTAGGGTGAGGGGAAAATTAATAATGTTCAATTAAAGTATGAAAAATATTAAAATAACAAAAAACTCAACTTAACAAAACTATAATCTTTGCTTTCCAAAAAATCTATTTAGGAGTATAATTAAAAGTGTAAAAGATACGATATTGGGGTAAATAGGGGATGATGCAAGGTTACAGTTTTGAATTGATTACAGGTCCGATGAGTTGTGGCAAGACAGAAGAATTGTTACGCAGAATTAGACGTTGTATTATTGCAAAGAAAAAAGTTAAGGTTATTTCACCGGATGTTGATACCCGTTCAAAAGGTGATTATATTGAATCAAGAAACGGTTTATGGCTGGATGCGATTAAAGTTAAACATTCAATTCAAATTTTGAGCCTTGTAAAACCTGATGACGAAATTGTTGCTATTGACGAACTTCAGTTTTTTGACAGTAATATCGTTAAAGTTATTTCAAAACTTATGGAAGATGGAAAACGTGTTATCGGTACCGGTTTAGAACTTGATTTTAAAGCAGAACCGTTTGGAAGTATGCCTGAATTGATGTGTATTGCAACAACTGTCGATAAACTTCATGCTGTTTGTATGAAATGCGGTTGTGACCATGCAACAAGAACTCAAAGACTTATTGACGGAAAACCTGCCGACAAACATTCACCGCTTATCATGATTGGTGGAGATGAAACTTACGAAGCAAGATGTATAAAGTGTTACGAGTTGCCTGATGCCCACCCTGCACCAAAAAACGGCTTGAAACTTCTCCATTTTGAACATAAATAAAATTATTCCCTTTTTTACATAAATGTGATATTATGTAATTAACTTTTATTTTTTGGAAACAATTTCACATAAAAAACATCTATAAAAAAGTAAGAGTTAGGTGGAGGAATATTTAGTGAGAAATCTTATGAGAAAAAGTTTTATATTTTTATGGACATTTCTGATTTTGTTCGGATGTGTTGTTAGAAATTACAGCATGGCATATACGCCTATTGAACTTTATGACAATGTTTGGCGACTTGTTAATGCGAAATTTGTTGACCAAACAAATAACGGTCAGGATTGGGCAAAATGGCGTCATAAATATGATAATGTAATCAGAACAAATGAGGATGCTTATGTTGCGATTAATACAATGGTTGCAAGTTTGAATGACCCATATACAAGATTTCTTGACCCAAAAGAATTTGCGGAAGAAACAAGCTCAATTAAAGGTTCATTAAAAGGTATCGGTATTCAAATCGGGGTTAGAGATGGAAAATTAATGGTAATTGCTCCGATTGAAGATACACCGGCTGAACATGCAGGACTTCTTGCGGATGACGAAATTCTTGAAATTGACGGCAAAAGTACAAAAGGCATTACTGTTGACAAAGCCGCAGACCAAATTAGAGGAAAAGAAGGAACTCAAGTTACTTTATTGATTAAACGAAAAGATGTTGAGCCAAAATTATACACAATTACTCGTGCAGAAATCGAAATTAAATCAATTTCACAAAAACTTCCGGATAATATTAAACTCCCGAATGAAATCGGTTATATCAGATTGAGTTCATTTATCAGCAGAAATGCAGCGAAAGAATTTAGTGATATTTTAGTAAATTCTCGTAGTAAAAAAGGTTTTATTATTGACCTTCGTTCAAACCCCGGTGGACTTTTGAGTAATGCAATTTACATTTCGGATATGTTTCTTGACGGTGGAGTAATTGTAAGTACGGTTGACCGTGACGGTTACAAAGAAACTCAACGCGCAAGTAAAGGTGTTCTTACTAAAAAACCAATTGTTATTCTTATCAACAAAGGTTCTGCATCTGCAAGTGAAATCTTCTCTGGTGCAATGAAAGATAATCATAGAGCTGTAATTATCGGTGAACAATCTTTTGGAAAAGGTCTTGTACAAGAAATTAACAAGCTCCCTTATGAAGCAGGTATAAACATTACTATTCAAAAGTATTTAACTCCAAGCGGAACTGATATTAACAAAAAAGGTATAACACCGGATTATGTAGTAGAGCTTACGGAAGAAAACATCGAAAATAAAGACGATGTCCAAATAAAAAAAGCAATAGATGTTCTTCAAGACTTGATACAACATAATACTTTGGCTACAGAATAAGTTTAAGCGGCGGGATTTCCCCGCCGTTGCTGTTATAAGTGATAAATATAAATTAAAACTGGCAAAAAAATATTTTTACATGTTTTTATTTATATATGAAGATACAAAATACCCCCATTAATTATTATTCGGCAATAAGTCCGAATCGTTCTGTACAAACAACTTTTAACGGTTCTTTCCCGATTGAAACTATTAAGCATTACAATCTTGGAATGATGGCTAATGGATTTATCGGCAAGGTTAAGGTTTTGAAAGCTAATGGCGAACAAGCTTTTTTGAATGTTGATAAGCAAGCTTCTAATTTTGAAGAAAATTATAAATTGAAAGATGATATCGGCAAAATTATCGGTGAAATTTGTTTGAAAATCAGAAAACCAATGTGGGAAGTCGAAAACGAAACTGCACATATATTTGTTGATGAATTGAGAAATTATTCAAATCCACATACTCCTTATTATACAAAAGGTCTTGAAGAATACAAAGAAATCGGAACAAGACTTTTGCAAATAGCACAACGCAGGAGTGATGAATGTATGTTGAACGGAAATATAGAATTGATTTCTAAAAATGAATCAATGCCGTTTTATAAAAAATTAGGATTTAAGCAAACCCCGTTTGTTTCACGATTTTCGAACCCAAATAAAATGTATCTTCCTCCGGAAGCAAAAGAACCTCTTTCAAAAATGTATGGTGGTTTGTAATATAAGAAATTTTATTTATTAATATTAGAATAATACTTCCCGCCGTATTTTTTGCAGAGTTCAGAGTATAAATTTTCTATATCTCGTGAATATTTTTCTCTTTTTTGGGGATTTTTTAAAATGATATCTTCTCCACCTTTGTGGGAAATAAAATCTCTTAATCTTTGATTTAATTTGGTTAATTCGTTCTGAATTTTTTCTAAGTTACCTTTTGGTTCAAACAAACTAATTTTCTTTTCAGATGTTACTGCAATAATTTTTTCGAATTTATTAACGCAAGATAGTGCAATATCTTGAAGACTAAGTGGCAAATTCATAGGATGATAATGAATATAAGTTGAATTTTTTAAGAGTCTTTTGCGGATATTTTTTATTTCTTCAAATTCACTGTTTGTTCTCGGAATAGCGTAACCTTTAGGCAAAACTATTGCTGAAGTCGGTTTTTCTATTATTGAAAAAGTGTCAGTTATGTTTTTGTTGTTTTTGATTATTCGGGCAGATTCAATATTGTGCTTTTGACAATATTCCAATAAGTCATTGATTAAAGTCTTTTCAAGGTGACTAAATTGGTAATTTTGTAGTTTTGGTATTTGCATTTGCTGACCCTTTTATTAATTCCAAATATTAAAAAACTTGTGAAAAAAATATTTGTTAAATATATTATATTTCTTTTTTGGGACGTTTTTTTTCTAAAATTTTTAGGAATTCTTTGTAAGCACTTCCCCAATCAGCCATGGAATCTAATATCCCGCCTAAACTATATCCCAAGTCAGTTAAAGAATATTCAACTTTTGGCGGAATTTGCGGATAAACTTTGCGACTGACAAGACCGCTTTCTTCCATATCTCTAAGGTTGGTCGTCAAAACTTTTTGGGTAATTGTTCCGAGTGCATTTTTAAGTTCGCCGAAACGTTTTGTTCCGGCAAGTAAATCCCGTATTATCAATACTTTCCATTTACTCCCAATCATTTTCAAAGTTGTTTCAACAGGACACTTAGGCAACTCTTTTAATTCCATATCCCCTCCATTAGTATATTTTTGATACTAACATTTGCGAAAAACTTTGTCAATATTATTCAACTCTGTCTGTAACTTTTATTATGTGCCAGCCAAATTCGGTTGCTACAGGTTCTGACACTTCTCCGACAGAAAGCTCAAATGCTTCATCTTCAAACGGTTGAACCATTTGTCCACGGGAAAAATAGCCCAAATCCCCGCCTTTTTGACCGGAAGGGCAAAGAGAATTTGTTCTTGCATAATATGCAAAATCTCCGCCATTATCAATATCTTTTTTAATTTGAATGGCTTCTGCTCTTGTTTTTACCAAAATGTGGCTTGCTCTCACTTGCTTTGCTTCAGTGTAAGCAAATGCGGTTTCGCACAAAAGTATAAATATCGCTAAAAATTTGGAAAAAGTCTTAATCATAGGCTAAGTTTATTACATATAATACTTTATTGCAATAGTGCAATTGAACAATTTTTATAAAATAATTCTGAACATTTGTAAAACTTTTGGCTTAAACACTGGAAAAAGATGCATTTTAGAGTTATACTACGTATGTAGTAAATTGTGTGAAGTTTCGAAAGGGTTTATTTAAGCAAAAATAATCGATATTTTCCCTCTAAATAGCGTATTGTGTATGAGGTAAAATGCGGTACAATTATTTTAAGTAATGTTAAAATTCATGATTTTACTAACAAAAAATCGTGTCAGTTGGTTTTAGCATGTAAAGGCGGACTTAATTTGGAAAAAAGTAAGGTAGAAAATAATAAAACATCTTTGCAAAAGAATGCAAGCTCTAACCCTTTATCAGGTAGAGCTTCAAACCCTATTGCCGAAAAAACAAGCAGTATTGTTGCAAAGATAAATAATTTCAGTTCTTATAAAACGAATAACCGTCTTCATTCTGCCGGTTTAACAACTCCTGTTCCGACTGAACGCAAAAATATAAATTATGTTGAGTTGTTAGAACAGCTTACGAAAAATTTTCAAGAAGCATTAGATTTGCATGAGCTTTTCACTTCAATTAATACTACTTTTAATGAAAAAACAGGTTGTAATTTTACGGCGTTTGGTCTTTTCCATGAAAAATCAAAATGTATAAATTTGAGATTATATACAAAACGTGGTGAAACTTATTCTTCAAAAATTTTCATGTCTGATACCAAAAACCCTGTTATTGAGTGTTTTCAAAATAATATTCCATTATCACAAGAAGATATAAGTTTCTTAAATATTCCATATATGCATAATTCGTCGGCATTTCTTGTTCCGATGATGTCTGTGAATAAATGCATCGGAGTTATGATTTTAGGCAAAGAAAGTTCTGATATTAACTTTCAATTATTCAGCTTGTTTTCAAACTTTATGGCAATGTATATTCACAATGTTGAATTGCTTGCTAAAACTAATAAATTTGCAAATACTGATACATTAACTTCTTTATATAATCACCGTGGATTTCAGGAAGTTCTTTCTGCTGAACTTGTAAAAGCGGAAGAAAATAAAACGGCTTTATCAATTGTAATGCTTGACGTAAATAATCTTTCCAAGATTAACAGAGAATTTGGTCACGCAAAAGGTGATGAAGTTATCAAACTTCTTGCGGAAAAAGTAAAACAAAATATCAGACCGTCTGATAGTGCCGGTCGTTACGGCGGTGACGAAATTGCAATTATTATGCCGAATACGGATACAAAAGAGGCAAAATATCTTGCGGAATACATTACATATTGTTTGTCTTGTTGTTTTGTTGATGATGTCGGACCAGTAAAAGTTTCTGTTGGTATTTCTACATATCCGGAATGTACAAAAGATCAGGAAAAACTTTTGATTTTAGCTGAACAAGCAATGTATATTTCACAAGCAAAAGGTTACAAAGAAGGTATGTCTGCAATTATCAGTTCTTCGGACTACAATTTCTGGGATGATGTTGCATTAAATTCATTTGCTGAAATTCTTGCAAAACGCCATGCACAAATTGGTATTAATTTTGAAGATGAACTTGTTCACAAATTCAATAATGAACAAATTATATCTCAAAATCACCTTATGGAAATGGCGACATCTCTTGCCGGTGCGATTGATGCGAAAGACCCATACACAAAAGACCATTCTACATCTGTTTCAAGATATTCAGAAGCTCTTGCAAGAGCGGTTAATCTTCCTGAAGATGAAGTACAAAGAATTAAACTTGGCGCACTTCTTCATGATGTCGGCAAAATCGGTATTCCTGAAAGTGTTTTGAAAAAGCCGGATAAATTACTTGATGATGAGTGGGAAATCATGAAGCAACACCCGACAATCGGTGCTGAAAAAGTGCTTGAACCAAATGAAGCATTGCGAGATTTAATTCCGATTGTTAAACATCACCATGAACGAATAGATGGTAAAGGATATCCCGATAAATTAAAAGGTAATGAAATACCTCTTGCAGCAAGAATAGTTTCAGTTGCGGATGCTTATCATGCATTGATAAGTGATAGACCTTATCGTAAAGGTATGGCGATAGAAAAAGCTTGTGAAATACTCAAAATGGGTGCCGGTACTCAATGGGATGCTGATTTAGTCAGACATTTTATTTCTATTGCACCGTCAATTTCTACTATTAGTTGACAATAGTCAAAAAATAATTTATAATGGTTACAGTGATTAAGCACTTACGTTTTAAGTGAAACCTAAGTGAATTTTGGTTTTTTTAGATCTCTTTTTATTTTGCTTCTGCTCTTTCTTTTCAGGGTAGAAGTTTTTTATATCCTTAACAAACATCTTATTTTACGAATAACATCTGTAAACCATTTTGAAATACTAAAATCTTCATCTTCAGGAAGCTCAAATTTTCCGCTAACTGTAAATGTATCAACAGGTGGTTTTTGAGCAAAAATATTGATTTCTTCATGTTTTTCTTCGTGTTCACGCCTACCTTGTCCCATATAGCCAAGGTTACCGCCACCGCCGTCATTTTGCATGTTCGCTGCGGCTTTGATTACCGGTTTTGAACTCAAAACATTTACATCGAAACTCATTTTTCTTACCTTAGCTTACGATTTTCTAATTTCCCGTTAGACTTTCGTAATCCTTTTATTCCCTTATATATATAAAGTATTTTTCATGAAGAAATGTTACAATTTTGCGGAGATTGTAACAAAAAATTTACAATACGTTTCAAGCTTCAAACTTAAATACAACCTGTGTTTTGAACCCTATTTCAAATAAATCTTTTTTACGAATTGCATAAGTTATATCCGGTCTGTAATCAATATTATTTGGAGTAAGATAAATTTCTGTAATGTTGTTTTCTTCATCATAATTAACACGAATTTTTTTGATTAAATTTACGTGAGCTCTGTCAAGACCATCCGCAATACGAACAATTCCGCCAAGACGTTTTACGATTTTGCGTTCTTTCTTATCTAAAAGACTGTAAATATAATGTTCTTTTTTATCCGGCAAGCTTCCTCGATGATACCTGCAAATACAACCAATGATTTGTTTTTCACGCTCGGAATAATCTTCAAGACCATGCTCCAGTACCATTTTTAAGCTATTTTTATGATGATTGTGTGTATCAATTGCATAACCGATATCATGCAAAAGAGCAGCATTTTCAAGATATTTGCGCTGTTTATTTGACATTTCATGAAGAGTTTCATTTACTCCGTCAAAAATCATCATTGAAAGTCGTCTGACTTCGTTTGGATGTGACGGATTTACTGAAAATTTTTCAAGCATTTGTTCTGCGGATAATTTCATATAGATTAAGTTTACAGAAAAAATGATTTCATCGCAAGTTTATGTTATAATTTTTATGACTATGGAAGAAAGACGCGAAAAATCTTTGGGGACTGATTTTAATATGCCGTCTTCTGTATTGGATGAAATACAGAAGAATATTGAGGATATTATTCAAAATTTTGATATACCGGATAGCAGTAAACTTGACGTGATTAAAAAAATTAATTTTATGTATTCGCAAACACGTTACATGTCGGTTACTGATGCATTGACCGGACTTTATAACAGACGACATTTTGAAGACAATATTGAGCGTGAGTTTTTACGAGCTTCACGTTATAAAAGTGATTTAAGTTTTGCGATTATTGATATTGATTTTTTTAAAAAAATCAATGATACATACGGGCATGCTTGCGGAGATTATATTTTAAAAGAAGTTGCATATATGATTTTGCAAACATTCCGAAAAACTGATATGGTTTTCAGATATGGCGGGGAAGAATTTACGGTAATTTTAACCGAAACTTCTTTAGAAAAGGCACTTATTCCGCTGGAAAGACTTAGAAAAACAATTGATGAATATAAATTTGTATATGAAGGTAAACAAATTCATACTACAGTAAGTATTGGTGTTTGCGGGTTGAGTGAAAAAGTTGATACAGTTCATAAACTTTTTGCAAATGCTGATAAAGCTCTCTATAAATCAAAAGAAAACGGTAGAAACCAAGTTTCTTGTGATAAATAATCAGGATTTAAACATGGTTTGAAATTTCACACATGCAGCGAGTGCATGTTGGACAGTGTCAAGTTTTACAAGAGATGCGCTTTTAGGGACACCAACTTCTTTCCAGTCGGCAGAACTCGGAAAGCCTCCTTTCAACGGACCTTTCTGTACTTGAACAAGTCGTAAAAATTTCATGCCTGTGTCAATTGAACGCATAATTCTTATTCTTAAAAGTTCGTTATCAACACAATTATATGTTGCAATTAAACCTTCAAGCATACAGAAAATATTAAGCGGTTGGATATTGTCAATTAAAGCTCCGTAATAGCGGTCTTCTTTATTTACGACTTGTTTTGGAATTACACACTCAACCATTTTAACAAGATGTGATTTTAACAATTCGACTTCTTCTTCCGTAAGTCCGTTATCAGGTATTTTAAAAAGCTTTTCTGTTGCAATCATCGAAACATAATCAAATTGAACTTCTTTACGATTTTTCCGCATATTAGCAAGGAATAAAAGACCTCTTTTTGCGGCTTCCAACCATTTTTTCTTCGGATTAAATTCATAAAGATATAAAAGTCCGAGCGGGGCATCACCTGTATAATTCAAGTTAAAACTTTCTGTTCCGACGCCGCCGTTTTCTATATCATAATCATTATAAAATTGACCGTTTTTTTGTTGCATAAAAAGCAGAAATTGTCCCATGCCTTCAAAAACTTCATCCGGAATAATGTTTTCGGGTCTTAAATCAGAAAGTGCGACCAATGCCATTGAAGTTGAAGAGAGTTTTGCTTTTTCACATTTTATATTTTCTTCTTTAGGGTTTGAAATTACGGCATATCTATTGAAACCGAGCGGTTTTATGTATTCATTTACAAAATATTTTGCGGACTCTCTGCGTCTGACATCAATACCTTTTATTCCAAGTTCTTTTTCACAAAGGTATAAAGAATAAAGCATTCTGGCATGACTTGTTGTGTTATAAGCATTTTTGTTTACGTTAAATTTATTTTTGAGATTTCTTATATAAATAAATCTTCCGTTATCTAACATATTTTCGTTAACGTAAGAAAGAGCATTTATTATTGAATTATGTATTTTAGAAAGACTGTTTTCCGAGCGCATAAATTTTTTGGCATCTTTTGAAATATACCAGCCAAAAATTCCTGCACTTATAACGATTGCTCCCAGATATACTAATTGCAATGAAATCATACTGCAATTGTAGCAAACTAAACCCGAAAAATCAAACCTGTTAACACTTTTTCAATTGTTCGACGATTTTGTGAAGTCCTGTTGAATGTGATGATTTAACGAAAATATTATCATTTTCTGATATAAAATTTTTAAATTCAGGCAAAAGTTTCTCTATATTTTCAAAATAATGACAATCAATAGAGTTTTGTAAAGTGTCAAAAACGACTTTCATTTCACTTCCGCAGAAAATAACTTTTTTAGGTGAAGCGTTTTTGATAACGTCAACAAGTGCAAGATGATACTCTTGTGATTTGTCACCGCCTTCAGCCATATCACCAAGAAACAGAACTTTGTTATTATTGAAATTTTTACCAAAAGCTTCAATTGTTGCGGGCATTGAAAGCGGATTTGCGTTAAATGCTTCATCTACGAGAGTTATATTTTTGTAATTAAGTTTTATAGTTTCACCTCTACCCTTTAAGCATTTGAAGTTTTCAAGTTTTTTAAGCGAATTTTCAAGCGGTAATCCAAGAATTTGTGCAACACAAATAGCTTCTGCTATATCATACAAAATGTGTTTTGGAACATAATCCGCATTTATATTTAAAGTTTCTCCGTTTTTAAGCTCAAGACAGGATTTTTCAGGAATTATTTTTATATCAACCTCATCACGTTCACCAACAGTTAAAATATTTAATTGTTTTTCGAGTGCGGCTTGTTCAAAAATTTCATAGCATTCCATTTCTCTATTTAGAATGGCATAACCGTTGGGGCGCATTGTTGCAAAAATTTGGCTTTTACCTTTTGCCATACCTTCAATGGTTTGACCGGCTTTTAAATGTACTGCTGCAAGATTTGTGACAATTGCAATGTTGGGGAAAGTTGCATATCCGTAGCCAATTGATGATTCAATTACCCAATATTTTTTGTTCAAGTCAAAAGTTGTCATATTCCAACAGATAGCAACAAGTGTATTTGCCAAATTAAGATTTGCTTCTGTGCCGTATTCTTCAAGAATATCGTAAATCATTCTTGTTGTAGTGGATTTTCCTGCACTGCCTGTAAGTGCGACAACAGTACCTTTGTAAAATCTTCTTATATATCTGCCCATTGCAAAAATTGCTTTTGTAAAATCTTCAACTTCAATTATTGGTATATCAATATCTTTGAAATTTTCATAATTTGTACACATTATTGCGGAAATTTTTGATAAAATAGGGATAATATTCTGTTTTACGGCACCTCTTGTTTCACCTGTAGAGCGCACAAAAACAATGTCTTTTTCTCCTAAAGGTTCATGCCAAATTCTCACACCTGTTGCGGACCAATTTTCCGGAAAATTATAAAATTTACAGGTCGGAAGTGCTTTTTCGATATGTTCTTTTGTCCAAAAATTCATAAACCTATTATATTCTATTTTTTAAACTTTTGCAAGAAAAAAGAGTTTTTTAAAATTTATGTTATACTTATTTGAGATATGAAAGCTTTGATTTGTCGTAAAAACGGTTCAATAGAATTAATTGAAAAGCAAAAACCACAATTGCAAAATTCAAAAGATGCGATTGTAAAAGTTACTTTGTCGTCAATTTGCACAAGTGATTTGCACATAATGCATGGTGCCGTACCACGGGCGGTTCTTGATGTTGTTCTCGGGCATGAATTTGTCGGAGAAGTTGTTGAGATTGGTTCTGATGTGAAAAATATCAAAATCGGTGACAGAGTTGCTGCGAATTGTATAACTTTTTGCGGAGAATGTTATTTTTGTAAAAAGGGATTTATTAATAACTGTGAAAACGGCGGTTGGGAATTAGGTTGCAGGATTGACGGTTGTCAGGCGGAATATGTTCGGGTACCGTTTGCGGATATGGGTTTGACCAAATTACCGGAAAAAGTTTCTTATCAAAATGCACTTTTTGTAGGTGATATATTATCCAGCGGATATTTTGGGATTGAACTTTGTGAAATTAAAAAAGGTGATACGGTTGCAATTATTGGTGCAGGACCTGTAGGTTTGTGTGCAATGGCATGTGCAAAAGCTGAAGGTGCAAAAGTTATTGCAATTGATATTGACGAAAGTAGATTAAAACTTGTAAAAGATAAAAAACTTGCTGATTTTACAATTGTTTCGGATAATAATGATAATGTAAAAGATATTGTTTATGGTTTAACAAATAATCACGGTGCTGACGGAGTTGTTGAGGCTGCCGGCGGAGAGAATACTTTTGAACTTGCGTGGAAAATTGCACGTCCCAATTCTGTTGTTGCACTTGTTGCAATGTATGAAAAACCGCAAAATTTCCCGCTTGATAAAATGTACGGGAAAAATTTGATTTTTAAAACGGGCGGAGTAGATGCAATCCATTGTGAAAAATTATTAGAAATGATTTCTCAAGGCTCAATTTCAACTGACTTTCTTATTACACATGAATTTGCCTTTGAAGATATTCTTGAAGCTTATAAATTTTTTGAAAATAAATCGGACGGTTGCTTAAAAATTGCGATTAAATATGTATAAATTGTAAGAATATTCCTGTTATTGTACTAATTATAAAAAGCAAGGTAATTATCAAAATGGAATCCTTTAGGCTGGTGTTTTTTCTTAGTAAAACCAAAAGCCCCAACCCTGCATTACTGCACAATCCTGCCATTGCCGCACCAAATGAAATTGTACCTTTTATCATCATCATTGTCATGGTTATTGAAATTGCACAATTTGGAATTAACCCCAACAAGGCGGTTATTGCAGGTTCTATAATTTTAAATTGCAGGCTCGGATTACTCAAAAGCATGACGATAGTTTCATCTTTTATAAAGAAATTCAAAATAAGAGTAATAACCAGAATAAATGCGAAAACATTTAATGTGTGCATTATAGGGTGAAGCCACAAATTTATTTTATTTGAAGTTATGATGTCGTGTTTGCAACAACCTTCGTCTTCTTCAATTTCGTCATTGTTATTTTCTTCTATTTTTGATTTGAATATCAAATCAATTAAATAACCCGCAATTATCGCAACAATAAGCTTTACGGTTATGACAGGTAAAACGAGTGAGATTTTGTCAGGGTTTGAAAACAAAACAGGTAAAGCTTCATCTGATGTTGCGAGATAAATCGCTATAATTGTTCCTTTTGTAATAAGTCTGTTCGCATAAAGAGAACTTGCGATTATTGAAAATCCGCATTGAGGAATTATTGCGGCAAGACTCCCGATTAAAGGTCCTGTTTTTTGTGAACCTTTCATAAAACGGTTGATTTTATGTGCATAAAAATACTCAAATAATTCGATAAAAACAAATACCAAAAACAAAAACGGTAAGGTATGAATACTGTCAATAAATGCATCAGCCATCCAATCCGGCATGATGGAGTTTTCTATCAGATTGTCCGGTATTCTGAAAAAGAGTTCATTAATTTCGTTCAATTTTTCAAAAAAACTCAAAAACATTAAACATCCTCAAGATTTTTCATATAATTGTGATAATCTGCTCTGTCCCATGTAACGCCTTCCCGAACTTTTTTCGCCGGATTACCTGCGATTATTATATTTTTGTCTTTAAATTTTTTGTTAACAAGTGACATTGCACCAACAACCGACCCTTCTGAAATATAGGCACCTTTTAAAATCATTGCACGAGTTCCGACCCATACCCTGTTTTCAAGAGTTATATCATCAGGTGCGTTTATAATTTCTTTTGTTGCAGTATCAATAATTGTATGACCGTCATTATTTCTTATGATAATTTCACGAGCGAACATACATTCGTCACCAACTTCAATTTTTTTGTTTTCTTTTGCTACCATATTAAGTGCACGATAAACAGAAATTCCACCACCAATGGTAATTATTCCGCCATTTTCCATTCCAAAATTTGTATGACGAATAAATCTGTGACGAGTTGGTTTTATGCTGAAAAAATTGTTATCACCGTTCATAACAATTGTTGTACCGATAAATTTTGACGGTACACCGATTTTTATGGTGTTATTGTTGCCCGTAATAGTTATGGAAAGACCGGATATGGGTTCATAAGGAACTTCCATTCCGTTTTTGACTAATAGTACAACGTTATTTTCTCCTGAAACTTTTAAACCTTCCATATTTCCTCCGGAATTATTGTAGCAAAATTCTGATGTTTTTTCAAATAATTTACGTTTTCTTCAAACTATTAAATATGTTCAAATTTGCTAAATTATACATGTAACGGAATGTAAAGATTAATTTAAAAGTGTCTAGAACCCAGTTATAATG